>JAYSYE010000533.1:0-30457 GCA_043716635.1 Deltaproteobacteria bacterium
AGATCATCTCCATGAACATCGACGTCGGGTCCTCCAGGAGGGCCTTCACGTCCTGCAGGAACATCGCAGCATCCCACCCGTCCGTGAGCCGATGATCGACGGAGATCGACAGGTTCATCAGGTGGCGGATCACGATCTGGCCATTCCGCACCGCGGGCCGCTCCTCGATCTTGTGCACGCCAACGATCGCGACCTCGGGGAAGTTGATGATCGGCGTGGCGAGGATGCCGCCGAGCTTGCCGAGCGAGCTGATCGTGAACGTCGACCCGGAGAGCTCGTCGCGGGTCGCGGTGTTCGTGCGGACCGCATCGCTCAGTCGCTCGATCTCGCGCGACAGATCGAAGATCGAGCGCATGTCCGCATCCCGGACGACCGTGACCACGAGCCCCTGCGGGCCCTGGGCCGCGATGCCCACGTGATAGTACTTCTTGCGGACGATCTCCTGCGTGGCCTCGTCGAGGCTCGCGTTGAGCTGCGGCCACTTCTTCAGGCCGGACACGATCGCCTTCACGATGAACGGCAGGTAGTTCAGCTTCACGCCGCGATCCGAGGCCCGCGCCTTGGCGCGATCGCGGACGAGCACGAGCTCCGTCATGTCGATCTCTTCGACGTACGTGAAGTGGGCGGCGGTGTGGACCGAGCGCGACATCGCGTCGGCGATCCGCTTGCGCATGCCCCGCAGCGGGATGCGCTCCTCCTCGTAGCCGAGCATCGGCTTGCCGACGGCGTGCAGCGCGTATCCGGGGGCTGTCCCGCCGCGGGTGACGAGCGCGGAGCCCTCATCGCCACCGTCGGCCCCGTCCGCCCCGTCGCCCCCGTCGGCCCCGTCCGCCCCGTCCGCCCCGTCCGCGTTGAACGTCTGGACGTCCGCGGTCGTGACGCGGCCGTGCTTGCCCGTCGCGGGCACGCGGCCGAGCTCGACGCCGAGCTGGCGCGCCAGCCGACGCGTCGCCGGGGTCGCGAGCGTGCGCTCGCGGGCGACCGGTTCGGGTGCGGCGGGCGGCGCCTTTGCAGGCACGGGTGCGGCCTTCGGGGCGACCGGCGCGGGGTCCCCGGCGACGGGCGCGGCCTTCGCCGCGACGGGCGCGGCCTTGCCGTGGCCACCATGAGCGCCGGGCGGCGGCGTCTGCACGCCCGTGCTGCCGCCGGTCTCCTCGATCACGACGAGGATCTTGCCCACCGGGCAGATGTCGCCGTCCTTGAAGTGGATCGACTTCACGGTCCCAGCGCGCGGCGACGGCAGCTCGACCGTCGCCTTGTCCGTCATGACCTCGACGAGGACCTGGTCGAGTGCGACCTGGTCGCCCACCTTGACCTTCCACGCGACGATCTCGCCCTCGACCACGCCCTCGCCGATGTCCGGCATGTAGAAGTCGAACGCCATCTCACCACTCCAGGGTCTGGCGCATCGCGGTCACCACGCGATCCGCATTGGGCAAATACTCGTGCTCGAGACTGTACGGGAACGGCGTGTCGAATCCAGTGACCCGGATGATAGGCGCCTCGAGATATTCCATCGCGCGCTCCTGGATCGACGCGATCAGCTCCGCGCCGAACCCACACGTGCGCGGTGCCTCGTGCACGATCACGCAGCGGCCGGTCTTCTTCACGCTCGCGAGGATCGTCTCGAGATCGAACGGCATGAGCGTGCGCAGGTCGACGACCTCGGCCGAGATGCCGGCCTCCGCCGCCTTCGCCGCGGCCTCCTCCGCGATCGACACCATGCCGCTCCACGCGAGCACGGTGACGGCCGTGCCCGGGCGCGTCACCGCCGCCAGCCCGAGCTCGATCGTGTAGTCGGTCTCCGGCACGTCGCCGCGGCTCGCGCGATAGATCCGCTTGGGCTCCATGAAGAGCACCGGATCGTTCTGGCGCATGCACGCGAGCAGGAGGCCCTTCGCATCGTACGGGTTCGACGGCGCCACGACCTTGAGCCCCGGCGTGTGGATGAACAGCGCCTCGGGCGACTGCGAGTGGTAGTGCCCGCCCCGGATGCCGCCGCCCACCGGCGTGCGGATCACGACGGGGCAGCTGTACTCGCCGCCGGAGCGGTAGCGGAACTTCGCCAGCTCGTTCACGATCTGGTCGAACGCGGGGAAGATGAAGTCGCTGAACTGGATCTCGGGCACGGGGCGGAGGCCGTAGAGCGCCATCCCGATCGCGGTGCCGATGATGCCGGCCTCGGCGAGGGGCGTGTCGATCACGCGCTCGGCGCCGAACTCCTCGAACAGGCCGGATGTCGCGCGGAACACGCCGCCGAACTTGCCGATGTCCTCGCCGAGGACCACGACGCGCGGGTCGTGACGCATCTGCGTGCGAAGCGCGTCGCGGACGGCCTCGATGATGTTCATCGTGGTCATGACGGACCTGCCAACTCGTGTACGTGCCGGGTGGCCAGGGTGTCAAGGCGGCCCGCACGGCATATAGTCGCGGCGGATGCTGTTGATTTTGCTCGTCGTGCTCGCGGTCCTCGGCACCGGGATCGTCGTCTCCAACGTGCGCTCGCGCAAGGCGTTGCCGAAGGCGTCGCCGCCGCCCAAGGCGCTGCAGTCAGGGACGGGCGACCTCGTCGAGCGCGGGGTGAACGACCTGCGCGTGAACGACGTGCTGACGATGGGCGACAAGGACTTCCTGACCGAAGGCCTGCTCGCCTACGACGAGGATGGGCACCGCTGGACCGGCGCGCGCATCGTCGATAACCAGACGGTGTACTGGCTCGTGAACGGAATCGAGCGCGTGTCCTCGAAGGCGCAGCGCCTGCTGACGCAGGATCTGGAGACCCAGATCTCGGGCTATCCCCCGGAGGCGCTCGTGATCGGCGACGTGCGCTTCGTGCTGGACAAGCGCGGCACGGCCTCCGTGCAGCTGTTCGGCGACGTCGGCGCGCTGTCGGAGCTCAAGAAGGGCCGTCCCGAGGGGCACACCGAGCGCTGTCGCTGGTGGCTGTACAGCGCGCCCGGCGACGACACGATGATCATCGAGCAGTGGGGCAGTGACTTCCGCGTGCTCCGCGGCAAGCGCGTCGGCGACGGGATCATCGAGCTCATCCCGGGCAGCTAACCCCAGGGGTCAGGCCGGCAGCTCGAACGTGAACGTGGCGCCGCGGCCGGGGTCGCTCGTGACCTCGAGCCGGCCGCCGTAGCTCTCGACGATCTCGCGCGCGACGGGCAACCCGAGGCCCGTCCCCTCGTCGGGCGGTTTCGTGGTGAAGAACGGCTGGAAGATCTGGTCGCGCAGCGCCTCGGGGATGCCGGGCCCCGTGTCGCGCACCTCGCAGCGGACGCGGCGCCCGTCGGGGGTCGGTGCGGCCGTGATCGTGACGGTCCCGGGCTCGCGGCCGACGGCATCGAGGGCATTGCCGACGAGGTTCACGAGGATCTGCTCGATGCGCGTGCGGTTGACGGTGACCGTGAGCGGGGTGGGGGGGAGCGCCATCACGATCTGCGCGTAGCGGGTGCGCCCGGCGCCGCGCATCATCGCGATCACGTCGTGCGCGATCGTGCCGAGCTCCATGCTGACGACGACATCCGGACCCGGCCGCGCGAGCTGCATCAACCGCTGGCCGTGTGCCGTGATGTGCTCGGTGACCCGCCGGAGATCCGGCAGCACCTCGCGCGCCACGGCTCGCACATCGCGGCCCGACACGAGTGCGTCAGCGAGCTCTTCGACGGCCGTCACCTGGAGCTGGGCGATGTTGCGCAGCTCGTGGCCGACCCCACCCGCGAGCGTGCCGAGCGTGGCACGGCGCTCGGCGAGCCGCAGCGTGGCGCGGGCCTCGTGGAGGCGCTCCTCGATCGAGGCGTTGAGCGCGCGGAGCTCTCCCTCCGCCCGGCGGCGAAGGCGCAGCTCGGCCTCCTTGTCGGCCAGCAACTGGCGCAGCTCGCGCACGTCGCGCGCGACGATGATGATGCTCTCGACCTCGCCCGCGCTGCCGAGGACGGGCGAACCCGTGACGGAGACCGGGATCCGCTCGCCCCGGGCCGTGAGCAGCCACGACTCTCGGCTGGGCTGCGGATCGTCAGGGTGGTCGACCTGTCGGCGGACGGCTGTCCGGACGCCGGACGACTCGTCGAGCAGCAACCTGCCGACAGGCATGGCGCGCAGCTCGGTGCTGGTGTAGCCGGTCAGCCGCGCGGCCGCGGTGTTCACGGCGGAGATGCGTCCCCCGGTGTCGACCACGATGACGGCATCGACCATGGCCTCGATGACGTTCTCGAACACCGCAACGACGAGCATACCGCTTCGATCCAGCGCGCGTGTCGTCGCGTGCGCTATCATGACCGTGCAGTGAGCATCACGCGACGCATCCTCGAAGGCGCGCAGTCGGGGCTGTCGCGATTGACCTCGCTCGTGATCGTGGACGACGAGCCGCTCTCGCACGTGGAGAGCAGCGCGCTCGCCGCGGAGCTCACGATCCGCAAGGCCGCGCGCGACCAGGCCGGCCGGCCCGCGAGCGACAACCCGCTGGCGAAGCTCGCGAGCTCGGACCCCGCGGCGCGCGCCACGCGAGCCCGGGCGGCAGCGGAGCGGGCCGCGCGCGTGCACAAGGACCGCGACGACCGCGAGGCGCGGGTGAAGGCGGAGTCCGATGCGCAGCTGCGCCGGCTGCGCGAGGAGGCCGCGCGGGCAGGCCGGAATACGGCGTCGACGTCGGGCGGGGTGGGCGGGTCCAGTGGGTCCAGCGCGGGGTCGGCGCGCTCGACCTCGTCCTCGTCCTCGTCCTCGGGGCGACCGCCGCGACCCGGCAGTGCCGAGGCCAACGTCGCCGAGTGGCTGCGCGTCCTCGACCTGTCCGCGGGCGCGGGACTGCCGCAGATCAAGACGGCGTACCGCCAGATGATGCGCAAGTACCACCCCGACATGCACGCGAGCAGCCCGCAGAAGCAGAAGGCCGCGACGGAGCTCTCCGTGCGGGTGACGGCCGCGTACAACGGGCTCGTCAGCTACCTGAACAAGAAGTAGCGCGGCTCGGTCGGCTCGGGCGCTCAGTACAGGCGATGCACGTGCGTCGCCGGGTAGTAGTGCCCGAGGATGTCTGCGCGGGACTTGCCGGCGCTGGCCATGCCGATCGCGCCCATCTGACACATGCCGACCCCGTGGCCGAACCCCGCGCCGTGGAACACGAACGCGTCGCCGGTGTGCGTGACCTCGAACAGCGTCGACTTGAGGCCGCCGAGCAGCCGGCGGATGTGGAGGTCCCCCGTGACATCGGCCGTGCCCTTCTCGCCCTGGATCGTGAGCGTCCCGATGCGGCCGGAGGCGCCGCGCTGCTTCGGGACGAGCGCCTTCACGCGCCCGAGCTCGGGATACTCCACGGCGACGCGCGTCGACAGGTCCGCGGTGGCGATCGTCTCCGTCCACCGGAAGCTCTTCTTGCCGAGCGCGGGCTTCGCGCACCAGGCATCGCCGCCGCCGTCGAGGAACGCGCCGACCGTCGCGTCCGTGAGCCGCGTGCGCGACCCGCTCGGGGTGTCGGAGCGGCCGCGCAGGGTGGGATCCGGGTCGCCGCCCCAGATCGCCTCGTTGTCCTCGGAGTGGCCGCCGCACGAGGCGCTGTAGCGGATGTCGACGAGGCCGCCGCCGTCCCGCAGCAGGACCTGCCCCCGCGTCGCCTCGACGGCGCGCGTGGTGCGCGGATCCTCCTTGCCCGCGCCCGCGTAGACCTGGCACTGCTGCGACGAGCACAGCAGGAACGGATCGGTGAGGTTCCTGTGCCCGATCTTCTGGAGCAGCTCCGTGCGCGCCGCGATCGCCTGCGCCTCCAGCGCGGTGGCCGGGGAGTCGGGATACATCTCTGCGGGCACGAGTCCCTCGAGCAGCTTGTCCTCGGCGACCGCGTTCGCGACGAGCAGCTGGCCGTCGCGGTCGAGCGTCACGTAGATCGCCCCCCAGTACCGCCGGTTCTCCTTGCCGGTCGCGAGCTGCGAGCCACCCGTCGAGGTGGAGACGTCATCCACTCCGATCGTCTCCTTCGCGGACGACGGCACGAACCACAGCACGGACGGATTCCTGATCGTCGTGCCTCCCGCGGTCGCGACGATCGTCCCTGCGGGCCGGCGTACGAGCTCCTGGTGCACGGCGGTGGCGATCCCGAAGCGCTTCGCGTGCTCGGCGGCGCGCGCGGCGCCCTTGCCCGCCGCGACCGGGTCGATCGCGACGCGGGTCTCGCGGGTATCGATGACCTCGCCGTCGACGCCGAACACGGTGCCGATGTCGAACGTGCGCGGCTCGAAGCCACGCTCCTTCCAGCGCGCGAGCGCGGCCGTGACGCCGGCCGCATCCTCGGGGCCGAGCGTCTCGACGACGGTCCAATCCTGGATGCGCGCGGGCTTCGCGCCCTCCACGGTGATCGACCACTCGTCGCCGCTCGTGGCCGCGACGGTGGAGCCGCCCTCGCCATCGGGCCGCACGAGCACGCCGCCCTTCGCATGGAGGTGCACGTCCTTGCGGCCGCTCATCACCTCGACGGTGACGAGCGGGAGCCCGGCGTCGGTGAACGTGAAGCGCGTCGAGTAGAGGATGCGCATCTTGTCGGTGGCCGACGTCTCGTCCGCGCGTGCGATGCCGCTCGAGACCGCGAAGGCGAGCGCGTACGCCACGACGAAGGACGTGACCGCGGTCGCGAGGGTGCGGAGCATCCCCGAGGATGGGCAGCGCCTCGCAGGCGGGGCAAGTTTTGCGTGCGGCGGTCGGCTCAGCCGGGGGGCAGCCACCGCTCGCCGGTCTCGACGCTGCGGTGCGCGAGGCGAACGCCGGTCGGGGCGATGTCGAGCGTGCCGAACACGATCGGCAGCTGGAAGCGGCGCGGTCCGACGGACCCGGGGTTGAACAGTGTGATCCCGCGATCGCGGCCGATGAACGGCACGTGGGAGTGACCGCAGACCACGAGGGTCGCCTGCTCGGCGCGCGCGAGCTTGCCCACGTCGGCGCGCAGCCGTGGGCCGTACACCGCGATGTGCGTCAGTAGCAGGCGAAGGTTCGTGCCCCCGCCGGCGATGTCGATCAGCAGCACGTCGGGCAGCGCGTTCGCGCGGGTGTCGATGTTGCCGCGCACGGCGTGGACGGGCGCGATCGCGGCGAGCGCGTCGAGCACGCCGAGATCGCCGATGTCGCCGCCATGCAGGATCGCATCGGGCGCGAGGGCGGCGACCCGCGCGAGGGTGTCGGGGTGCGGATGCGAGTGCGTGTCGGAGACCGCGACGAGCCGCAGCGTGCCATCGGGCTTCGGCGCGATCGCCAGCGAGCGCTTCACGGGAGCCGGCGGCACGGAGGAGGTGTTACCGCGCGCGGCGGCCGACGATGTAGCGGAGGTTCACGAAGTTGATCGTGAAGTGAGCGGCGATCGGGCCACCGAGGCTCCCCGTGTGCAGCGCGAGCTCGCCGAAGCCGGCGCCGAGCACGAAGGCGGACACGGTCCACGGGAGGAACCGCTTGCCGGGCCCGATGTGGAGCAGCGCGAACACGAGCGCCTGGATCCAGACGCCGACCCACGGCAGCAGGGCCCCGCGGAAGAGGGCCTCCTCGCCGATCGACGACGCGAGCGCGAGGATCAGGATCTCCCTGCCCGTGAGCGGACCGAGCAGGTCCTTGAAGCTGATGTGGAGGTCGCGGGCCCACTGGAACCGGCGCGTGGCGAGGCGGGTGAGCAGCACGACCGCCAGGCCGACGAGGACGCCGAGGATCGGGCCGAGCAGCAGCCACCGGGCGCCGGGCTCGCCGAGCCGGTAGAGGTCGGGGTTGCCTCGCCCCGCGGCGACGAGGAGCGCCACGAGGGCCATCGCGCCGTAGAGGCCGATGACGAGGCTCGCCCGCGACAGCGGCGGCGCCGGGCTCGGCTGGCTCGGCGAAAGCATCCTCTCGAAGTATCGGCCCGTGCGGTCGGCGCTTCAACCGACTTGACGCGACCGTCGAAACGCTTTAAATCATCGGCGCTTCCTGACATTTGAATTCGCGCGGATGGCGGAATTGGTAGACGCGCTAGCTTGAGGTGCTAGTACTTAACCGTGTGGGGGTTCGAGTCCCCCTTCGCGCACGACTCAACCACCGGAAACGGTGGTTGTTTTGCTTTTCGGCGACGGCGACGGCGACGCGCGGCGCGACACCGGAACGAACGCGGCGGCTCCCTCGTCAGCACGACGGCGATGGTCGACGTGCACACGGTCCGATCGCTCGCGAAACCTTCCCTCCACGTGTGCTCGAAATGACCGGTGTTCGCGGGATTTAGAATTTCGCCGATGCACACCCGCCGTGGTGGCGTGTAGGAAACGAACCCCCTATGGTGGTTGTGCTCGTCCCCCCGACACCTCTGGAGAAGTACACAGATGCCCTCTTTCGCCTACGCGAGCCACCTCGCCCCGAACAAGCAGCCCTTCGCGCCGCCGGCTCCCAAGCAGGCGTACGCCTCCCATGTGGCACCGGCGCGGCCGATGGCGCCAGCGCCCGGCGGAGGGAAGTACGCCTCCCATCTGGCTGGCGCGCTGCGCGGCCCGAAGGCGACGAGCGGAACGGGATACGCTCGATCGCTGGCTCCGCCGGCGCCGACCGGACCCAATCCGTTCGCCGGCATGTACTAGACCTCGCGGAGATGGAGCCGCTGGATCTCCTCCCGCCGTTCCGTACCGAGACCGAGGCCAACGCGGACCGAGCCCCCCCCAGCGGGATGCTCCCCGATCCGCGAAACCCTGCGCGTCAGCTGCTCGCGCGCACGCGTTACCTCCGCGATCCTCGCGATGCTGGCGCGCATCGGATCCACGTCGACGAGCACGGGGCTCTCCGCCACCGGAGGACGGGGAACGTGTTCGACACGACCCGCATGTTCCCCGGCGTACGGGGTTGGGATGTCGAGCGCCTCGAAGGCCGCGCGATGTTCACCGTCGCGACCGACGGGACGCTGTATGCGAGCGACGTCGAGAGCATGGCGATCGGCGTCCGCGAGTACGTACAGGTTCGTCGGCATCACGAGGCGGGTGAACCCACCGCGGTCCACCTCCCCGACGTGCTGGAGTTCTGGCATCACTCCTCGGTCGTCGCGGGGGCCTCTGTCCTCTGCGCCGGTGAGCTCGGCACCGACGAGACCGGCTCGTTGAGGTTCGCGTCCAACCAGAGCGGGCACTACCGTCCCAGCCGCCGCCACTTCCTCCGCTTCCTCGAGGGTCTCGTCGCAGCCGGGGTCGACATGGAGCGCGTGACGGTCGAGATCGTCGAGGCCGACGTCCCGACCCGCCGGTTCCGCGCTCGTCGGTTCATCGACGCACGAGGAACGCCCGCCGACGGGCCGCCCGCCGCGCCGGCATTTACCGGCCGCTACTGATTCCAGAACCGGTCGAACGCATCCCGGCCTCGCACGACGGGGCTCGCCTCGACGATCCGCTCCGCGACGACCCGGTAGAGGTTGACCGTTTCCCAGCCCTCGGTCGCGGTGTCGCCGACGTTCACGCGCGTGAGCACGATGACGTGGTCTTGCCCATCGAGGACATCGACGGCGCTGACGCGATACGGCTTGCCATCGAGGAACTGCCGCTGGCGCGCCCACAGCGCGAGGACGGCGTCGACGCCGACGTGGGCGCCGGCGAAGGCACTGGTCCCCGGGAAGCTCACGACCACCTCGGGGTGGAGCAGTCTGCGCATCGTGGGCTCGTCTGCGCGCCCGACCGCGGCGAACAGCTCCTCGACGATCGACACGTGACCGCGCGTCGATTCGCCGGGCAGACGAAACGCGGGCGACACGCTCCAGCCCATCGAGAGGTTGATGCGCGGTCGCGAACCTTCGACGACGGTCGACGAGTGGCTGGTCTTGTACGGACGGAAGATCCAGCCCTGCCCCGGGGCGACCACGAGCTCCTCTCCGTCGAGGACCGGCATCCCGCCTGCCTCGGGGTGCTGGACGATCACGTTCGACCGGACGTGGCGCTCCCCCTCGACGAACGGGTCGGTGTGCTCGTGGACGAAGGCACCGGGCTCGTGGAACGACACCATGTCGCCGAACGCGGGATCCGTTCGGTAGGCCCCGAGCCCGAACCGGGCGACCAGCGATGCGCGAAGCTCGAGCAGGTCGGGGTGCACCCAGGCGAGCTCCGCGATGTTGCGGTGAAACCGGTGCGGACCGTTGTCGTTGGGAACCAGCTGGGTCGTCTCCCGGAGCTCCGTGACCCAGGCGGCGATGTTGGCGCGCTGTCGCGGCGTACACAGGTCGCTGAAGATGTGAACCATCGTGATTCTGGCCTCTTATGCCCGGTCCAGGGCCGAAAGTCGAACGGCGACGAGCGACACGTGCCGGCCCCTGCGAGTCAGCGCGGTGTCCGCGCGAACCGCTCGTGCGCAGCTGACATCGCATCGACGAGCCGACCGACCTCGAGCAGCGAGCTCGACACGCTCTGGGTGGAGGGATCGCCGACGAGCAGCGCGCCGTGCACGCGATCACCGGCGATCACCGGGGCCGCGACGGGCGCCTTCGCGTCGCCGAGCAGGTGATTCAGGCGGCGCTGGAGCTCGCTCGGTGGAGCTTCGGTCGTGGGGGATCGCCTGTCGATCGCACGCTGCACGATCGAAGGCGTGGAGAGCGGGACCATGACCGACTGCGGCTGCCCGAACCGATCGCCGTGACCGCGCGAGCCGACCAGGTACCCGTCCGCGTGCTCGAGCAACAACGCCGCGTGCCAGCGGGTGGCGGCATACGTCATCGCGACCCGCTCGACGGCGACGAGGGTGATCGCACGATCGATCTGGTCGAGCACGGCCTCGATCGGTGCGTCGGGCGCGTTCGCGCGACGGCGAGCGAGCTCGGGCGTGGCGTCCAGGTCGAAGGCCCGGGACACGGTGCGCGGCTGCTTCATCGCACCTGCACCGGCCACCGGTTTGATGTGCTCGATATCGAGGGTCCGGGAGGACGGCGAGTGCGGGATGTGAGCGTCCTCCACGGCGGGCTCCATGCCGTAGACCGACCGGATCAGGGCGTCGATGTGGATCCGAGGAACCACCGCGAGCGCGATCTGCGTTCCGGTCGCATGCTCGAGCGCGCCCGCCAGCATCGGGGTCGGGTCGCTCGCGACCGTGACGAGCTCGCCGCCACGCGAGCGCCCGAGCGGCACCACGTGCCATCGCCGCACCAGCTCGCGGGGGATCGAGTCGACGACCGTTGGATCACGCCGCTCGAGGTGCCGCGTGAGCGCCGCGGGATAGTTGAGCTGCTCCGACAACGCCAGCGCCCCATCATCTGGATCGAGCTGAGCGCGGCTGATCAACGCCGACACGACGCGCTTCCGGTTGACCGGATTCAGGAGGAGGTCGGAGAGCACCCAGGGGTCGACCCACTCCCTCATCAGCAGGACTTCGCCGATGCGGGATCGTCCTGACACCTGATTCTGATATCGCGCCAATTGTGGTCGCGCGCAACGCAATTTCGGCTGCGAACAGCGCTCACCACGCCGAGCGTGGGAGCGCACCAGAACAGCAGCCAACGTGAGGCCAGAGCAGTGCGTCGGCGCCGTGATGGATTCCTGGCCGCGCCGTCCTCACCGAGCGGCTCACCGAGCGAGGCGGCACGATGTGGCGACGTCGTACCTGCGTGGCTACGGTCGAGGCCTCCGCAGGCGTCCCTGGCAGCTCTGGAACTGGCGCGCGCGTTGCTCGGGATAGTTCGCATGAGCAATCAGGGAAAACGTCTGGAAGGCGCGGCGGACGAGCTTGTTGGCAAGGTGAAGGCCGGAATCGGCGGCATCATCGGCAACGAGCAGATGCAGGCCGAAGGCAGGGCGAAGGAGCTGCAGGGCGTGGCCGAGCAGGAGGCCGCCAAGGCCGCCGAGCGGACCAAGGGCACGGTCGAGCAGGTCGTCGGTACCGTGAAGACCAAGGTCGGCGCGCTCATCGGCAACGAGCAGATGGAAGTCGAGGGCAAGGCCAAGGAGCTGCAGGGCGACGCGCGCAAGAAGGCGAACGAGTAACCGACCGGACGTGAGGACGCTCGCTGCGGGCGCGACGAATGCGTTCGATGGCGTCGGCACCGGCAACTCGTGCAATCGCGACGACTTCATGCACGAGGGCGCGGGCCACGATGCGCGTCGCTACGACGCCTGCGGCCACCACTGAACCGGGGGCGAGTCAGTCCGGGCCGCGTTGCCCGAGGTAGAGCAGCGCGCGCACGAGCTTGACGTCGGCCTTGCAATCGCACTTCGCGATCGCATCCGCGATCTCGACCGCCGTCTGGACCCGTTGCTCCGGCGCGGCGGTGCTCACGGCGGCCAGCTGTGCGAGCGCAGGTGGGCAGTCCGCGAGCTCCTTCTCCAGCTGCCCGGGTGACGCTCCGAGCGCCAGCAGCTTGGTTTTCGCTGCCGGATCGCGCCGCTTCATCGCCTCGCGCGCGTCGGCGCGAAGTCCTTCGATCGCGTGATCGCGGGCCGCATCCTGGGTGGGCCACGGAGGCTCGACCTTTGGCATCGCGGGATCGAACACAGCTGCGAGGTAGATCTTGAGCTCGGCGGTGTCGTGCGCACACGCCACGGCGGGTCCGGCGACCGCGGAACCCGGGGCTGCCGACCCCGCCGTCGGCGCCGGGACCACCGGCTCCTCCTTCGCCTTGGCTTTGCACCCGAAGCACAACGCGACCACCAACAGGCTTGTCTTCCACATGCGCGCAACCTACGCACCCGTGAAGCGCGAGGTCAACTCGCCGCCATGGTGGCCAGAGGTAAAACTACCAAAGCGAACGTCGGGTGAATATCCAGCACCGACCCGCGTCTGAGGCGCCCTCGGTGGTTCGTGGTGCGACGCCGCGCAGCCTCACATCGCGCATGACTCGATGGGTCGAATGCCAGCTTCGTGATCGGCGCCGTCGCGGTTCGTGGGCCGTTTGCTCCCAGCGAACGACCGCTTCCGCCGCGGGCACGGTTATCATCACGAGTCATGGAGGGCTTCGTCCAGGGGTGGAGCCTCACGGTCCTGCTGTGCTCGCTGATCGTGCTGGTGTTCCTCGCGGCGTACCTGCACGTCCACCGCGAGCTCGCGTGGGTCCGCGCGCTCACGGACTATCTCGGCTACGCATCCGTCGGCGAGGAGCCGCAGCAACCCTCGCTCGAGCAGCAGGTGATCCGCGAGGAGGCTCACGCGATCCTCGGTTCCAAGGATCCCGCGTGGCAGCAGAAGCAGGTGCGCACCTGGCAGATGCGCGCGCAGCGGCTCGAGCCCGCACTGGCGTTCTGGGTCGACCTGTTGCGCCAGCTCGGGCTGCTCGGCACGGTGCTCGGCATCGGCCTCTCGCTCGCGTACACCGGCAGCGACCTGACCAAGCTGCTCGCGCCCCTCGCGCTCAAGGTCTGGACGACCGTCGCCGGCCTGGCGTGCTCGATCCTGCTGTCGGCGAGCTTCGCGATGAAGCTGACCGCATGGGTCGATGCCGCCGAGAAGAACCTCGAGGCGTGGGATGCACGCCGCAAGGGTGCGCCGTGAGCCTGCGGACGCGGCGCACGCGGCGCCAGCCCCCGCCGGATCTGACGTCGCTGTTCGACGTGCTGTTCATCGTGATCTTCGCGGCCCTGATCCGCGCCGCCGCCGCCCAGCACGACGCGGAGGCCGCGAAGTTGCCGCCACCGCCGGCACCGCCGCAGCCGATGGATCCCGCGTCGCTGCAGGCGCGTGCAGGGGTGCAGGTCGCGGAGCGGCCGAACGTGATCGTGCGCATCGACGTCGATGGCCGCGTGACCGCACCCGTCGTCGCGTCGCTGCTCGAGCCGAGCGGAGATCCCGACGTCGCGCTCGCGTATCGCGGTGACCTCTGCGGGCTGATTCACGGGAGCGCGCTCGACCTCTCGAAGGTGCTCGTGATCATCGCCCCGGAGCAGCGGCTTGCCGAGCTGCCCCACGCGCTGTACGACGGGCTGCGCGGCGATGTTGCCCGCTGCCTGCAGGACCACCACGCCCTCGCCGTGATCGTCGAACCGTGAGCACGCCATGACCAGACCCAACGCGCCATCCGCGCCACCGGCGCCCTCCGCCAAGGCCATCGCCCGCGAGCTCGATCGTCGGCATCGCCGTCGCCGGCTGGTTGTCCTCGGCGGGTTCCTCGCGCTCGCCGTGCTCGCATTCCTGTACGCGCGCTGTGGCAGCGGCTGGGGGCTCGGAGGTGGGGGCGGCGGCGGCACCGGGGCGGGCTCCGCGAGCGCGCGCGCGGCGTTACCTCGCTGCGCGGTCCGCGTCACCGCGAAGGGGCTCGAGCGCGATCACAAGGACTCGACGCGCGAGGCCATCGTCCATGACTGTCCGCAGGGCGTCGACGTGGTCGTGACCGGCAACGCGCGGCAGGGCGACTGGGACGAGCTGCGCAGGGCGCTCGACGCCGCGCACATCCCGGTGTTCACGCGCTGAGCGAGCGCAGGGAGCTCACGCGCGCCACCAGCCCTCGGCCGCGACCTCGTCGAGGACCTCGCGCAGGATCGCCAGTCCGGCCAGCGCCGTTGCCTCCGGCGTCGTGAGCGGCGGCTGCAGCCGGATGCTCGCCGCGTACGTCATCGCGAGCAGCCCACGCTGCACGCAGCGCAGGAAGATCCGCTCCGTGATCGCGCGGGTCAGCGGCGTGCGCGTCTGCTTGTTCGAGACCAGCTCGATCGCCAGGAACATGCCCAGGCCGCGCACCGTGCCGACGAAGGGATAGCGATCGATCCACGTCTCGAGCTCGCGCAGCATCGCCGCGCCGACCGTCTTCGATCGCTCGACCAGCCCCTCGCGCTCGATGATGCGCAGGGTGACCGCACCCGCGGCCGCCGCGAGTGGATTGCCGCCGTAGCTCGACGAGCTGCCCGACGGGTTGGCCCACGGCTTCGTGGTCGCGAGCTCGTCCGTGGTCGCCAGCGCGGAGAGCGGAAAGCCGCCGCCGATCGCCTTGCCGATCGTCACGATGTCGGGGACCACGCCCGTGTGGTCGAGGCCCCACCACGTGCCCGTGCGCCCGAGCCCCGTGATCATCTCGTCCACGATCAGCAGCGCGCCGTGCTCGTCGGCGAGCGAGCGCATCGCCGGCAAGAACTCGGGCGGCGGCACCACGTTGCCCGCGGTCCCCTGCATCGGCTCGACGATCACCGCCGCGATCGCGCCCGCGCTCTGCTGCTTGAGGCTCTTGCGTCCCAGCTCCACGCACCCGATGCCGCAGCTCGGGTACGTCGCGCCGATCGGACAGCGATAGCAGTCGGCATACGGTACGAGATGCGAGCCCGGCACCATGGGGCCGAGCCCGTGCTTGAACGTCGAGCCCATCAGGGACAGCGCGCCCATGGTCTTGCCGTGGAACCCGCCCCAGCAGCTCACCGCCTCGTACTTGCCGGTACGAGCCTTCGCGAGCCGGAGGGCACTCTCGACCGCCTCGGCGCCGCCCGAGTAGAGCTGCAGGCGGTGCAGCCCGGGCGCGGGTGGGTGCTCCGCGAACTGCTCGAGCAAGTCCACGCGCGCCGCGCTCGTCAGCGAGCCGATGGTCGCCTTCGCGGCCTGCGCGCTGATGCCCTCCACCCACGCGGGGTGCGAGTGCCCGATCGAGCCCACGCCGATTCCGCCGATGAAGTCGATGAACCGGTTGCCGTCGACGTCCGTGATCGTCGACCCCTCTGCATGGTCGATGGCGATGCCCGACATCACGGCGTAGCCCTGCGCCCCCTGCGCGAGGTGCGCCGTCTCGCGCTCCACGAGAGCGCGGCTCCTGGGGCCTGGGATCTCGGTCATCGGAGCGCCTTGCCCACGCGCACGAAGCGCTGCACCGCGGAGATGTTGCCCACGATGCCCACGAGGGCAAGGGCCGCGATCGCCAGCGTTTCGCGTGGGAGCGAGGTGGCTGCCGCGATCTGGTCGCCGAACAACGGCGTGAGACCGACGCCCACGAGGAGATACGCGGCGCGCTCGTGGCGGCGCATCAGGCCGCGGGGCGCGGCCACCTGGAGCGCCTCCGCCTTGGCGCTCGCGTAGCTGATCATCACGCAGGCCTGCAACGCGACGAGCGCGAGGATCACGAGGGCGATCGAGTCGTGGAAGTACACGACCATGCCCGCGATGAAGACGAGCTCCGTGTAGCGATCGACGGCGGCATCGAGCAGCTCGCCGCGCGGGGAGCCCGTGTGCGTGTGGCGCGCGACCTGGCCGTCGAGGATGTCGCCGATCGTGGAGCAGGTTGCGAGCAGGCACGCGAGCCCGAACCAGCCGGCTGCGAGTGCGCAGCCCGCGCCGACGCCCAGCACGAGGGAGGTCCACGTCAGCGCGTTCGCGCTCACGTCGCGCGCCGCCAGAGCACGGACGACCGGGTCGGTCATCCAGTACGTCCAGTTCATGATGCCCTTGCCGAGCAGCGCGGTCCCGCCGATGGCCTCGACCCGGGCGCTGGGCGCGGTCGCGCCGCGCGCGAGGTACACGAGCGCGGAGGTCCCCCACACTGCGGCGTTCGCGTACGTGAAGTACACGTCGTGCACGTGGTTCACGAGGCGGCCTGTCCGCGGCGCTGGCGCGCTTCGATCGCGCCCACGTACTCGTCGCGCACGCGGTG
Source organism: Deltaproteobacteria bacterium (assembly GCA_043716635.1). Taxonomy (GTDB): domain Bacteria; phylum Myxococcota_A; class Polyangia; order Haliangiales; family Haliangiaceae; genus JABFXX01. Next base: position 16,511 of record JAYSYE010000533.1, read on the forward strand.
CACCAGGCTCGACCACGCGAACTGCTTCACGCGCTCGCGATTGGCGAGGCTCATCGCGCGCCGCGCCTCCGGATCCGCGGCGAGCTGGGCGATCGCGGTCGCGAGCCCGTCCACCGATCCAGCGGGGACCATGCGCGCGTTCTCCGCGCCGACCACCTGCTGGAAGCCCGCGATCTCGGAGCACACGATCGGCCGCGCGGCCGCCATGGCCTCGAGCAGCACGATCCCGAACGACTCCTGACCGAGCGAGGGGGCGACGAACAGATCGCAGGCCTCGAGGCGCTCGGCGATCCCTCGCTCCGATGCGACCTCGCCGTGGAATCGGACCCCCTCGAGGGTGGGCGGCTCGATCCCTGCGGGGCCACTGCCGACCACGTCGAGCGTGACGGCGGTGCCGCGTGCTCGCAGCGCACGATACGCGTCGAGGAGCACCGACAGGCCCTTGCGCTCGTCGCGCCAGTGCCCCACGAACAGCATCCGTAACGGTCCGCCCTCATCGCGGCGCGGGGTCGCGGCCGCACCCGGGCGGTCGTCGAGCGTGATGCCGTTGGGGATGATCGCGAGCTCGTGCTTCCACACGAAGCGCGCGTAGGACGCGGCCGGCTCGGAGACCGCGATCGCGCGGTCGAGCTCGCGGAGCACCACCGGTGCGGTGCACCAGCGGAGCACGCGCGGGACCGCACCCTCGTGCTCGGCGTAGGCGTGGAAGGTCGCGACCCGGGCGGCGGCGCCCGCGAACAGCGTGGCCCACGGCGCGAGCAATGGACACAGCGGCTCGTGGACGTGCACCACGTCGAAGCCTCCCGCGTGCAACCACTGCCGGATCCGCCACGGCGACGTGAGGATCGCCAGCCGATTGTCGGATCCGTTGGAGCGAATGTTCACGATGCCGCCGAACACGTGGACGGCGGGATCGTCGGAGCTGCCGCTCGACGCGCCCATGATCGTCACGTCGTCACCGAGCTCGCGCAGCGAGGCGGCGAGCTGGAACGCATGGCGCTTCACGCCGCCTTGCTCGGTGAGGTCGTAGGGGACGACGATGCAGACCTTCATGGCTAGCCGCCGCCGACTCCCGCGAGGGGTTGCTCGTCGCGCTGGCCAGCGGCGAGGAAGGTCGCGCAGGCCTCGGCGATCAGCTCGCCCGCGTGACCATCGCCGTAGAGATGCGGCACCGGCCGGGCGAACTGCGCCCAGTCCGCTTCGATCTCGCGCACGGCCGCGACGATCGCGGCGGTCTCGCAGCCCGCGAGCAGGCCGACGCCCGCGAGCAGCGTCTCCGGCCGCTCCGTGGTCTCGCGGACGCACACACAGGGAGTGCCCAGGATGGCCGCCTCTTCCTGCGCGCCGCCGGAGTCGGTGACCACGACGCGGGCACCCGCGAGCCGCGCCAGGAACTCGGAGTGGCCGATCGGCTCGGTGACCGTGACCCCGGCCGGAATCTGGAGCCCGTACGCAGCGATCTTCGAGCGGGTCCGGGGGTGCATCGGCCACTCGACCGGCGCGGTCTCCGCGAGCTGCGCGAGCGCCGCGAGCACCTGCGCGAGGCGCTGCGGATCGTCCACGGTCTCCTGGCGATGGATCGTCACGAGGATGCCGGCGCGCTGAGCCGGGGGAACGGCGGCGGGTGCGTGCTGGCGAAGCGCATCGAGGATCGTGTTGCCGCTCAGGATCACGGTGCCGTTCGCGTGCTCGCGCGCGAGGTTCTCCACGGCGATGCGCGTGGGCGCGAACAGGAGATCGCCGATCGCATCCGCGCAGATGCGGTGCTCCTCCTCCGGCAGCTCGCGCGAGAACGCCCGCAGTCCGGCCTCGACGTGCCCGAACGCGATCCCGCTCTTGCGGGCCACGAGCGCGGCTGCGAGGACGGTGGTGGTGTCGCCGACCGCGAGCACGAGCCGCGGAGCCGTGCGGCGGACCAGGGCGGCGAGGGCCGACAAGATGTCCACGAAGCTGCCGAGCAGATCGCGGTGCTCGACGCTGCTCGCGTGATCGAGCTGCAGCCCGAAGCCCTCGAGAAACTGACCCATCATGCGGCTGTCGAAGTGCTGGCCGGTCCCGGCCAGCTCGACCTGCAGTCCGCGTCGTCGCAGCGCCGCGACGATCGGGGCCATCTTGATGACCTCCGGTCGCGTCCCGACGACGGCCAGGATCACCGGCGAGCCTCGATGGCGGCGCAGAACTTCTCGGCCACCCACTGGTTGCCGGCCTGGGAGATGTGGATCCCGTCGACGAACTGCTCCACGGGCAGCTCCGACAGGTCGACGAGCGTGAGCCGCCGCTCGGCCGCGATCTTGCGGTACGCGTCGTTCAGCTTCGTGATCATTCCGTTCATCGCCCAGGGCTCGCGCGGCGCGCCGAATCCGCGCTTGCCGGGGAGGGTCGCCAGGTACACGTGGCGGCCGAGGGCGCGGCACTGATCCAGGACGGCCTCGCACGCCGTCAGGCTCTGGTCGAGCGTGCGGTCCTTCCACGCATCGTTCGTCCCGCCCCACAGGCAGACTTCACCGGCCTCGGGGACCGAGAGCAGCTCGCGATAGTTGCGCCGCCAGATCTCGGCCCAGCACTCGCCGGGCACACCGAAGTTCACGGTCGCCCAGGTCTGGGAGTGCTTCTTCGAGAGCATGCGCCCGAGGTAGAGCGGGTAGCTCATGCCGTCGTGGTCACGGGAGCCGAAGGTGAGCGAGTCGCCCTGGCAGGCGATCACGCCATACACGTTCGAGCGGCGGACACGCGGCGGGTCATCGCCGGCAGGGGCGGTCGGGTTCATGGCTGGCACGTCGGTTCGTTCGTTCGTGCCCTCCCGGCGCGAAATCCTTCGCCGAAATCGACGGCACGAATTGTCGTTTACAGATCAGGCGGTGCTCGGCAGGGTGTGCGCGTGAGAACGACCGTCGCGCTGTTCGTCCTGTGCGCGTGCTTGCGAGGCGTGGCCGTGGTGCAGCCGGCCGCGCTCTCCGACGACGAAGCGATCTACGCCGTCGTCGCGCGCGAGATGCTTGCCGGGCGCGTGCTCTATCGCGACATCATCGATCACAAGCCGCCGCTGATCTACGCGACGTACGCCGCCACGCAGGCTGTCGGCGGTCCCCAGGGTGGCATGGTGCTCGTGCACCTGCTGACGCTGCTCGTGGTCTTCGCGACGGGCCTCGCGCTGCGCCGGCTCGTGCGGCGTCACGCCGACGTGGACGACGATACCGCGACCATGGCCGCGGTGCTCTGGCTCGTGTTCTCGACGACGATGATCGACTTCGACTCGCTCGCCGCGAACTGCGAGCTGTTCATGGTGCTGCCGCTCGTCGTGTCGGTCGACCGCTACCTGTCCGGACAGCGACTGCTGGCTGGCATCCTCGTGGGGGTCGCCACGCTCTACAAGTACCAGGCCGCCATTCATCTGCCGCTGTACGCGTTGCATCTCGCGTGGACGCAGCGCGCGGCATGGCGGGTCGTGCTCTCCGGCTGGATCGCGATCGCGATCGGGTTCGCCGGCGTGCTGGCGCTCGCCGTGCTGGCCCTGTGGGCGGGCGGTGCGCTGCCCGCGGCCCTGTTCTGGTTCAAGTTCAACTTCGCGTACATCCAGAGCGGCATGGCCCCCCTCGAGGTGCTGTCGCGCGCCATCGTGCGGATCTCGATCGTCGTCGGCGGCGCGGCGCTGCTGTACGCGCTCGGCGTGGCGGGTGCGGTGCGGGCGCTCCTACCAGCCCGCGGCGCGAGCACGGCGGGCACGGCGGCGAGGGCGTTCCAGCGCTTCGCGTGCGCATGGCTGGTGGCCAGCGCGCTGGCCGTGTGCGTCGGCGGCCGGTTCTACGGGCACTACTTTCACCAGGTCACGCCCGTGCTCGCGCTGCTCGCGGCGCCCGGTGCGCTCGCCCTGTACCGGCGCCACCGGGCCGTGGCGACCACCGCGCTGGCCGTGCCCGCCGTCGCGTTCGTGCTCGTGGCCGCGCTCCACACGCGCGTGATGGCGATGATCGGCCAGCCCGACCTCGATTACGGCCGCATGGCCGCCGCCATCCGCGCGACCTCGGCACCGGGCGACGGGCTCTGCATCTGGGGCAACCTGCCGGTCCTGTACTTCGTGGCCGAGCGGCCGCTCGGATGCCGCTTCGCCTTTGCCAACTACCTGACCGGCATGAGCCCCGCCACGAACACGCAGTACGACCCGACGGTCGATGCCTCGATGAACATCGTCCCGGAGGCGTGGACCATGCTCGAGGAGGACTTCGCGACGCGCAAGCCTCGCGTGGTGGTCGACTCGTCGTATTCGGATGTCGGGAACTACGGCAAGTTCCCGGTCGCGAAGTTCCCTCGCCTCGACGTGATCCTGCGCCGCGACTATCACGAGGTCGCGGTCGTGGAGGGGGTGCGGCTCCTCGTGCGCAACGCGAGCAGCGCCGGCGCGAACAGGAGCGCCGCCGACAGGCAGGTGGCCTCGCCGAGAATCGAAGCGCCGCCGAACGACCGGATGCCCTGATTGCGCGACAGCAGCAACGATCCGTAGCCCACCATCGTCGTGAACGAGCACAGCAGCACGGCACTGCCCGTCCGCGCCAGGAGCTCGCGACTGCCGAGCCCCGGCTCGTGACGCGCGCGCGCGGCGAGGTTCACCGCGTAGTCGATGCCGATGCCGATGGTGATCGGCAGCGCCACGAAATCGAGGAAATTGATCTTGAGGCCGAAGGCCGCCGCGAGCGCGAGCATTCCGAGGGTGCCCGTCATGCTGCACGCGATGGTCACGAGACCATGACGGCGCCGACCCACGAACAGCAGCACGAGCAGCACGGCGCCGACCGCGGCCCCCGCCGTCGCGATCGGGCCGTCCCGGTTCACGAGCCCGAGCATGTCCGCGAACACGAACGCGGAGCCGCCGAGGAGGACGTGCGGCCCCAGGTCGAGGGCACGCATGTCGTCCGCGAACCGGACGATGTCGCGCGCATGCCAGTTGTCGTAGCCCCACCCCGGCATCGCGAGCACGATCTTGCCGCGCGAGCCGTCCGCCTCGGTGAATGGCCACGCGAGGTCCTCGGGGACATCGCGGTCGCGGATCGGCGCGAGCTCTACGGGCGGACGCAGGGCGCGCGCGTCCGCGGCATCCGCGGGCGGGAGCTCCGCGATCGCCTCGTCGCTCAGCAGGCCGCGCAGGGTGGCGAGCTCGGCGATGCGCGCGGCCTGATCGGGGGGCACGAGGTCATCGAGCGACTGGATGTGCGAGAGCAGGCGCGTCTCGCTCGAGCGGCCGTCGTCACGCGCGCGCAAGCGCTCCACGAGCGCGGCGGTGTCCCCCCGCTGTTCCACCGTGACCACGAAGCCGCCGGAGATGCCCTGGCCGAACCCGTGGTCGATCTGCTCCATCCAGTGACTCTCGGTATCGATCGCCGGGCTGCGCGAGCGCAGGTTGCGGAAGTCGTTCTCGAACGGCTCGCTCGCGAGATAGCGCCACGTCAGGCCCGCCGCCACGAGGCTCACCACGACAAACGCGACGCCACGGGCGACCGCCCGTCGTGGCGCCAGGTGCGCGACCAGCCGGCCGAGCCCGGGCTCGCGGCGGACCCGGATCCACCCCGCGCGGGAAGCGACCGCGAGCACGGCGGGGAGCACGAGATAGGCCGAGACCCAGCACGGCAGGATGCCGAATCCCGCCACGATGCCGAAGTCGCGAAATCCGCGAAACGACGTCAGCATCAGCGAGCCGTACGCCACCGCGGCGGCGAGCGCGGCGGCCAGCGTCCCGGCGATGGTGCTGCGGATCGCGATCGCCAAACACTCGATGCCGACGGTCCCGGCGCGATTCGCCTCCTGGTAGCGCGCGAGCAGCACGATCCCGAAGTTGATCCCGTTGCCGATGACGATCGACGACAGGAACGCGGTGGCGAGGTTGAGATGTCCGACCGCGACGCGGGCGAAGGCGAAGGTCGCGAGCGTGCCCACGAGCAGCGACCACGAGAGCCCCGCGACGAGGACGAGGGACCGGTAGTACAGCAGCAGGGCCAGCAGCACGAGCGCGACCGTCACGGCCACGGCCAGGAGCATGCCGTCGAGGATCGCGTCGTGCTCGGCGATGGTGAGCACGATGTCGCCCGCCATTCCGATCTCGACGCCCGGCACCTCGGCGCGCACGGCGTCGAACGCGGCCGCGATCTCGTCGAGCAGTCGCCGATCGCGGTCGACGTCGCCCGCAGGTGACGCCGTGCGCAGGACGATCAGCTGCGTGTGGCCATCCTTCGAGACGAGCTCCGACGAGCCACCCATCGCGTGCTCGGCCTCGCGGAGCTTGTCGCGGAGCGCGCGCGTGGCCGCCGGGTCACTGGCGGGCGCTGGATCCTCGAGGTCGACGAACAGCGGATTGGCGGCGAGTCGCGCTGCCCGCAGCTCGGCGCGCAGGGCGGTGGTCGCGGCGCGCAGGTCGGCGAGCGGTACGTAGAGCCAGCGGTGGTCCCAGGCGAACTTGCGGGCCACGGTCTCGTCGAACGTGATGCTCGACACCGCGCGGGGCATGAGACCGGCCAGCCGGTTGCGCAGCCGCCGGGCCGCGTGCTCTCGCGCCACCGGGTTTGCGCTTTCGACCGCGACCATCACGGTACCGAGCACGCGGGCCCGCCGCTCGATCGCGCGCAGCTGCTGGACGGACGCAGCCTCGGGCGGGAGCAGGTACGAGAGGTCGGCCTCGACGCTCAGGTGCGACGCCACGCCGCCGAAGCAGAGCGCGGCGATCACCGATGCGAGCAGGATCCAGAGGCGGTTCGTGTCGACCCAGCGCGCGTAGGCAACCGCGCGGCGGCTCGACTGCGGCTCACCCATGAGTGGTCGCGAGCGCGGGCCGGCGATTCGCGTGGTACGCAACGTCCGTCATCCGGCTGCCGTCGCGTGCCGACGCGTAGGAGGCCTCGACGAGCGCGACCGAGCTCAGCGCATCCTGTGCGTTCTTGCCGACGAACTGCTCGGTGCGGATCGCGTCGATGAACTCGGACTGTAGCGTCGCGAACCACTTCGCGTGCGACGCGTCCATCCAGTCCGATGCGGCGGAGATTCGCTCGACGGCGCCCCCGGTGCGGATCGAGATCTCGAGCTCGTCGTCCTCGACCGTGAGCGCGCCCCGGTCGCCGTGCAGCGAGTAGATCACCTTGCGGACGCCGGCGTTCCACGTGAGGTGCGTGACGGCGGTGCCCGTCGGGAACGTGGCCGTGCACGAGAAACCGTCCTCGGTGTCGAGGCCGGAGCGGTGCTCGATGTGAGCGGTCACGGCCGTCGGGTAGGACCGCAGCCATTCGAAGGCGAGGTAGAAGGAGTGGCTCGCGTGATCCATCGCGATGCCACCGCCGGAGTAGCGGTGGACGCGGCGCCAGTCGGGCTGCCACTCACTCACGCCTTTCGCGTGCGTGGGCCGGAACGTCTGCAGCGTCACGAGATGAATGGTCCCGAGGTCACCGCGCTCGACGCGCTCGCGTACGGCTTGCACGACCGGCGCGTGCCGATAGTTGTGCGAAGGAAAGAACACGCGCTGCGCCGCGGTCGCATGCGCGAGGAGCGCCTGGGCATCGAGCACGCTGGTGGTGATTGGCTTCTCGCACAGCACGTGCAAGCCGTGGTCGAAGGCGGCATGCGCGATCTCCGCGTGCTCGCTCGGCGGGGTCGCGATGTCCACGAAGTCGAGTGAGCGCGACTCAGCCGCGAGCAGTGTCGCCGCGTCGGCGTAGAGCCTGACCTGCGGCAACAGCTCGCGCGCGCGCGCGCGCCGAGCCGGGGAGATGTCGGCCACCGCCGTGATGTGAAATCGCTCGGGATGGGCGAGGTACGCCGGAAGATGTCCGCGCTCGGCGATGAAGCCGAACCCGACAATTGCGCCTCTCAGGGGTAGATCCATGTTCTGTGCGTGCCTTCTCGCTGTGGTGAGTGCCCCGGCGCGCATGAATCCTTCGCGCCTTTCTTCGTGCTGCCGTCAGCGTCCTGCTGGCGCGGGCGGGGCGCACGCGATGAGGCTTGCAATACCCGCGGGACGAGCGCACTTACGACGAGCGCGTGTCGCCAGTCGCCCCAGCAGGAGCCGGTCGTCGAGCTCTGGTGATCCGCGTGCTCGCGGTCGTCGGCGTGGTCGCCGGCCTCGTCGTGCTGGTCGCGCGGACGGACCTGGCATCGATCGGCAGTGCCCTCGCGCGGGTGAGCCCGTGGCCGATCGCCCTCGCCGCGGTGATCAACTTCGGCATCATCGCCTGCAAGGCGATCGCGTGGCGCACGCTGCTCCAGCCGGACCATGACGTCTCCGTGATGCGGCTGTTCCGGTACACGCTCGCCTCCTGTGCGGCCTCGGTGATCCTGCCGCTGCGCGCGGGGGAGCTGGTCCGGTTATGGATGCTCCGCGACCGCGACGGGGTCCCGGTCGCGCGCGGAGCGGCGGTCGCGATCGCGGAGAAGCTGCTGGATATCCTCTCGATGGTGATCGTCGTGGCGCCGGTGCCGCTCGTGCTCGCGGGCGTGCCACGTTCGGTCGGCCTCTGGATCACGGGGCTCGCGCTCGGCCTCGTCGTCGTCCTGCTCGCGCTCCGCACCTGGGGCCCGAAGCCCGGCGGAGCGGGCTGGCGCGGCCAGTTTGCAGACGGTCTGGCCGTGCTCCGGGACGGTCGGCGCTTCGCACTGGCGACCGCGGCGCTCGTCGTCGCCTGGCTCATCGATCTCGCGATGATCGAGCTGGTCCTCCATGCCGCGAGGATCGATCTCCCGCTCGGCGCTGCCGCCTTGCTGCTGTTCGCGATCAACGTCGCGATCGCGATCCCCACGACGCCCGGGCAGCTCGGAGTGCTCGAGCTCGGCGCGATGCTCGGGCTCCGGCTGCTGCACGCTCCCGAATCCGAAAGTCTCGTATTCGCGGTGGCCTATCACGCGCTCCAGGTGGTCCCGATCCTCGTGCTCGGGCTCCTCATGGGGGCCAAGGACCTGTGGCGTTACACCCCACCCAGTTCGCAGTGAAGGATCCACGCCCGGCAGGGCACTATCTGGGTAATGCCGGTGTGGTCTTTCCTCTGCGCGCTGGTGGGCGCGATGCTGGCGGCGAGCGCGATCGCGGCTGCGGCGTGCCCGCCCGCCGCGCTGCTCTCCGGCGACCCCGTGCTGGTGCGTGCACTCGAGGCCCTCCTGGTCCAGCGCGGTGTGGAGACGAGCGTCACCCCGGGCTGCGCGGCGGTGAGCGTCGAGATCCAGCCCCGCGGTGGCGCCATCGCGCTCGTGCGTGACGCCGCAGATCCGGGCCCGCCGCAGGAGCATGTCGTCACCCGGCTGGAGAGCGCGGCCACCGTGATCGAGTCGTGGACCCACTCGGAGTTGCTCGACGATCCTCGCTTCGCGCGCCCCGTGGTCGCGCTCGCCGCCGAGGCGAGACCGGAGCCGGCAACGGTGGTGTCGACCGTCACGGTGAGGCCGCCGCTCCCGATCCGACCGATGCGAGCGATGCAGGTGTTCGGGGCGTTCGAGACGTCGATCGCAGACGATCGCACGAGCTGGGTCGGCGCCATGGTGGGGGTGTGCATCCGGGTCGGGGCGCTCTGCGCATCCGCACGGGCACGGTTCGCGGCGGTGACCGACGGGGATGGGGCCTGGGCCCACGCGGAGCGCCACGGCGAGGACATTCTCCTCGGCGGGGACGTCCCGCTGCAGCTCGCAGGCATGCCGTTCGCGTTCGGGTTCGGGGCCGGGTTCGGCGCCATGCATACGGGAATGTGGAATGGGTCGAGGAATCGCGGCAGTCAGACCTTCGGGCTGCGCGGCGATGTCCACCTCGCGTGGCTCATCCCGCTCGGTCACCGCCTCGCGGTCGACGTCTCCGCCAGCGTCGATGTCGCCCAGGTGACCGATGTGGAGAGCTCCATCGCGGAATTCGCGAACGAGCCGCGATTGCTGGGCCGCCTCGCCGCGGGCCTCCGCTTCGGTGGCCGATGACCGGCAAGCTGCTACCCCTGCGTCGCGTCGCCGGTGAGGTCGCCGAGCTCACCGACGAGGCCCTGCTCGCCGCATGCGCAACCGGAGACCGCGCCGCGCTCGGAGCGCTGTTCGATCGCTTTCACGTCGCCGTGTATCGGTTCGTGTCGCGCCTGCAGACCGTGGATCCGGCGGCGCTCGACGATATCGTCCAGGCGACGTTCCTCGAGCTGCCTCGGATCAGTCACCTGTATCGGGGCAGCTCGGCCGTTCGCACGTGGGTGCTCGGCGTGAGCGCCAACGTCGCCCGGCACCATCGGCGCAGCGAGAGCCGCCGTCGCGTGCACAACGATCGCTACGCGGCATCGGTCACGGCCGTCCCGGCGCAGCCCGACGCGGAGATCGATCGCAAGCGCCTGCTCGTGCGGATCGCCGCCGCGCTCGAGACGCTGCCGTACGATCAGCAGGTTGCCTTCATCCTGTGCGATCTCGAGCAGCTGCCCGGGGTCGAGGTCGCGCGGGTGCTGGAGATCCCCGACGGGACGCTCGCGCGACGACTGCACGTGGCGCGCAGGGCCATTCGCGCCGAGCTGACCAGGACGGTGAAATGAGCGCGCGCGCCTGCCCCTCGGAGCTGGAGATCGACGGGGCATCGGTCTTCGCACCGGATGCGGAGCTGGCGTCGCATCTCGCGAGCTGCGACGCGTGTCGCGAGCGAGCACGGGCCACCGACGTCCTCCTCGAGCTCGCGCGCGAGCTGCCGGTGGATGTTCCCGACCGCGCTCACCGCGAGCAGGTCCGCACGGCCCTGCTCGCCGGCTCGCCGGTCGCATGCCGACCTCGGGGTTACCGTGGCGTGGTGGTCCCCATGATAGTCGTCGCGGCCGCGAGTGTGGTCGGGATCTTCGCGGTCCGGTCGTTCCAGCGCTCACGCTTCACGCCCGGTGACATCGCGACGGCGACGCACCGCGGCGTGGTCCACGCCCACGCCGGTGCGCGCTACTCGCTCGCTGCGCTTCCGCCCGACGAGATCGTGCGACTGAGCGATGGCGTGATCGATGTCGATGTCCAGCCGCTCCGGGCGGGGGAGCGCTTCCGCGTGGTCGTCGGCACCGACGAGGTCGAAGTGCGTGGCACGTCGTTCGAGGTGGTCGCTGCGGCCGATCACCTCGCGACCGTGCACGTGGTCCACGGACGGGTCGAGGTGCGGCAGCACGGTGGCCAGGTGGCCGTGCTCACCGCGGGGCAGAGCTGGGTGGTCCCGGTGGAGGCGGCTGTAGTGCCGGTGATGCCGGTGATGCCGGTGATGTTCACAGCTCATTCTAGATTGAGCCGGATCGATCTACGGGGCTGCACGGCGGCGGGTTCCGCAACATCACCGGCATCGCCGGCATCACCGGCACTTTCCGGGCGCCGACTGTTGTCGCACCCGTCGATCCGGCTGCGTTTAGCTCCGTCCCCTAACCCCCTCCGGCCTTCCCAGCTCTGGAAAATGCCGCCCTTAAAGGTTCTGCTATATTGAGATCAATAGTGATCAATGCCGTGGACTAAAGGTCAGAGTGGTAATCCTGGGGGCCGAAAGCCAGGTGCGGCGGCGTTGTCGCGATACATCTCGCAGCCGACCGGCGACGGTCAAGAGCTGGTCGACCGGTTGCTCGTCCTCGTGCGTGAGTCTACGACCCCAAAGGACGTCAAGGATTCGGTCATGATTTTGCTCGACCGGCTCCACGGTAAGCCCGTGGCGACCGAAGTCCAGCTGCGGATTAGCGACTCGCCAGGATTGCCGCCTGGATTCGCATCCTGGCCGGCGGCGGAGAGGTCGGAGTACTTGCACGACCTCCGACGCAACGTGCTCCAGAGCGGAGAGGACGGCGTCCTGGACGTCATCGACGAGGGCGGCAACGATGACGGCACGTAGGCCTCCAAGCGAGACCTACGCGGAGCGGGAGGCTCGGATGCTGATCGCGTATCGCGCGAACGTTATCGCGGATCCTGCCAGTCACGAAGATCACGTTGCCGCGGCGCACGCGTTGCTGACACGACCGAGCATGGACGAGGTAGCTGCGACGGTCCGCACGCTGCCACCTGACGCGCTGCGGTTGATCAGGGACGCCGTCGAGGGGCGCATCCGATACGGCGCCATTACCGACCTGACGGCGCCAGCGTCGATCGACGAGCCGGACGCCGTCGAGATACGGACCGAGCCGTACACCGTCGAGGCCAGCTCGCCGACGACGCCCGCACTGTTCCGCCACGTCCTCCCCGCACCGACGAGCACACCGTTGCCGAACGACGACGAACCGAGTGGGATCCACGATTTCGCTACTACTCGACGACGCTGGTAGCTACGCAACCATCGCCGCGACTGCCGACGGTGCGAACGGTTTACCCGAGCGACCGAGCTTGCCCTCAGCGGCGAGGGTGGCGCTGATACCGCGTAACGTGAGGCCAGAGGCCTTCAGAGACATCGCGCGGGCAATCACGACCTGCTCGGCCTCGACGCACTCCAGCGTCAAGCCGTCGCTTGCTAGAGCCTGCCCGTATGGCGCGCGACCACCGAGGTACCGACCCCGCTCGGCCATGTAGGCCATCGCTTGCTTGGTACGGGTGGAGACCTGATCGCGCTCGATCTCGGCGAGGCTCGCGAGGACAGCAAGGATCAACTTGCCGGCGGGACCCGCGGGGATTTGCTCCTTCAAGCTCACCAGCTCGGCGCCACGCTTCGCTAGCAGCTCGGCGATCTGGAGAGCGTCGATGGTCCGCCGGGACAGCCGATCGAGCGCACAGGTCACGAGGACGACACCAGAGCGGCATGCGTCGAGGGCACGCTTGAGCCCCGGCCGGTTGGCCATGCTCTTGCCGGAGATGCCGGCGTCGCACTCGATCGTCAGCTCGGCACCGTGCACCAGCGCCCATGCGGTGAGGCGTGCGGTCTGCACCTCGACGGAGAGCCCGTTCGTGCGCTGATCCTCGGTGCTACACCTGATGTATCCGATCGACTTCATAGGCAGTCATGATAAGCACGCATCGGTGCGTAGTCGAGGGGTCCCTTAGCTACAGAACGATGTAGATCGTACGGATCATGGTCCGGAGGGTGCATGCGGAAAACCGGCGCAGGCTCGGGGTTCTCGTCGAAGAGTCCGCCTAGTTCGTGGATCGGTGTGGTGCCACGCGTGGGGCTGTGAGCTGGCACAACGGGTGCGGGCGGTGAGAGGTCGGAGCGTCGGGGTCACCTGACGCACAATACATGATCCATTTTCGTACTACAGATTTGAGATCAAGATAGTCAGTCCGGATATTTTGCAACCTGTCACCAACCACAGCCCCGGCGGATGCTCTTGCCCTCGGCGCGAATTGACGAAAATACCGCTCGAAACTTTTTCGGGTAGGTCGGTCGATTTTGGGAGTCTTGGAAGGCTTCGTTAGTTACCAGATCGTGGATCGGTACTACTCGACGTCGGAAGCAGCGGACTACTTGCGCTATCGAGGCGCGAGCGGCATCCGTGCTGCCGTGCGGCGTGGAGAGCTGATCCCCGACGGTGCGGGGCCACGTGGCGTGCACCTGTTTTTCAAGGAAACGCTCGACAACTGGGCACGGATCCGGAGACTCTCAAAGGGTCGTCTGGTGTCACGTCCGGGACTCGAAGGAGACGGACATGACAACGACAAGCGGAATCGTGAAACTCGCAACGAACCAATACCAGATCCGAGTGCGGGCAACGTGCCCGAGGACGGGTCGTCGCAAGGAGGTGGAACGCGTGCGCGACTGCACGCTGACAGAGGCAAGGGCACTGCAACACGAGTGGCGCGCCGAGCTGGTGGAAAGTCTCAAGACCGCAAAGCCGGAACGCCAGCGGCTCAGGGACTTCGTGACCTCGTGGCTGACTGGTAAGCGCCACGAGATCAAGATCGGGACGGCGAAGCACATCGCGTCCGTCTGGGACCACCACATCGCCACGACCAAGATCGCCAACCTGTACGTGGACGACATCACGCCGGATGATCTGGAGGCTTGGATCGTAGAGATCCGTTCTAAGACTTGGA
>JAYSYE010000534.1:0-3386 GCA_043716635.1 Deltaproteobacteria bacterium
CCCTTCGAGGGCTCCACGCTGGACGAGCTCCAGCGCCGGGTAACGACGGAGTCGCCGGCGCCGCTCGCGGGTGTTGATCCGGATCTCGCGGCGGTGTGCCTCCACTGTCTGGCCAAAGACCCCTCGCGCCGCTACACGACCGCAGGGGCGCTGGCGGACGATCTCGCGCGCGTCCTCGCCAGGGAGCCTGTCAGCCAGGAGGCGCGCCCGCTCGGCCGCGGCCGGCGCTGGCTCCGCCGGATCGCGCGCCATCCGGTGATTGCCGGGCTCACAATGCTCCTGCTGATCGCCGCGCTCCACGCCGTCGTCACGGCGCTCTCCCTCTCGCGCGCTCGCGATAGTGCACTTCGTGGCGTGGATGCCACCGCGCGGTCGCTGGCGCGCCTCACGGCGCTGCAATTCGATCGCTACAAGGCCACGGTCGAGGCCGCGGGCAGGGATCCACGCATCGCCCTGGCGATGGCCGATCCAGCGTCTTCCAGGGGCTCGAACGAGTGCGCCCGCCTGCTCGCAGACACACTCGGGCCCGACGCCGCTCCCATCGCCTTGTGGTTCCTCGTCGACGAGAGCGGCAAGCTCCTCGCTTCCGCGCCGGCGCCGCCCGACGTTCTCTGGGGACGCTCCTTCCAGTTCCGGGACTATTTCCACGGCGTCCAGGAGCAGGAGCGAGCGCAGCGCCGAAGTGCCTACGTATCGCGCGTCTATCGCTCCGAGAGCAACGGTGAATACGGGATCACGATCGCTGTCGCCCTCCACGACGCCGGCGGCCGCTGGACCGGGCTCCTCGCCGCCGACCTTCCCACCGGCTCGGCATTCGGCTCGATCGAGCTGGAGGAGTCAGGCGACGACGACTTCACAGTGGCGCTGCTCGCGCCTCGCGGCCCCGAGCGGGGTGAGTCGGAGACCATGCCTGGCCTGGCTTTTCTCCAGCACCGCACCCTCCCTCGCGGACAGGCGCCCTCCGCCGGTCTCGGAGATGTGCTGGGCACGGACCGTGGTCAGAGCGGCCTGGTTCGCCTCGTCCCGGTGCGGGGAACGCCCTTTTCCGTGCTGGTGCATGTCGCCTACGACGGCCCGCTCGCGGGCGCGTCGACCCCGCTCCGGCGCTGAGCGCTCCCGGAACCGGAGGGCACGAAATACCCATTCCGGGACCGCTGAGCTGTATGTCCAGATCCGGTCGCCAGCTCGGGCCACGTGGGGTGGCGTGCAGCGGGACCACGTGGGTGCCAGTCGCTACGGCGCCCACGAGCGTATCCACCTCTGGAGGCGCCGACCCCGCGCGGTCCGCCGCCGAGCTCACTTCGCCTTCACGGGATCCTGCGGCGCAGCCGGTGCGAGGCGTCGTCGCACCGAGTCGCGAAACGCGGCCTCGGTCAGCCCCTCGCCGGGGCACCGCGCCGGCAGCGTCTGCGCCCGGGGCTCGTCCTCGATCGCGGTGAACGTCTCTTCGAGGCACGACGAGACCATCGTGGCGGCGGCGCCGAGCCACCGGCGGCGCAGGGCGCGGAGCGACGACTGCGTGTCCGCGTCAATCGAGCAGCTCTTCTGATAGCCTATCGCCAGCAGGAGCGGGGCCCCGCAGGCGACGCCGCTGCACTCCGCATCGCTCGTCAACAGCGCCTGCGCGTCGGGGCAGGCGGTGCGTTCGTGACCAGGGAGCCAGTTGCTCCAGAAGGCATCACGTCGGTGGATGACCAGCACGGCGCGCGCTCGCGCTCTCGCCTGCTCCTCTCCGCCCGGGGCTGGGTACTTCGCGCGGTGGAAATCGAGCTCCCGCGCCTTGGCGTCACGGCACGACGAAGCGTTGTAGTAGCCGTACACCGCGGACACGAGGTGCAGCGTCGCGAGGCCGAAGTCCGCGGCGATGACCGCGGTGCGCACCGTGGAGCCGCCGAACTTCTGTTCCTGCTGCGAGCTCGCCCAGAGCCCGCTGATAAGGTGAGTGCCAACGAGCGCAGTGTCGACCACCGGCGGAGCCATGCTGCCAGAGCACTGGACCGGGGTATCGGCCGTCATCTTCGACGGCGCGACGTCCGGTCCGTGGGAGAAGACGAGCGAGCAGCCGGCGGTGGCGAGCCCGAGGAAGGTTGCGGTGGCGACGAGCAGGGCTCTTCCGGCGATTGACTTCATGGGTTGTCCTTCTGGTTCGATTTCATCGAGGTGGAGCCCGCCGCCGTGGTTCACGCACGGAGGCGCTGCCCTCGAACAGGCACCATCCGCCTGGACACGCCGATCTGGAATGCGACTTTGGTGGTAGTCGTCCTCCATCTCCCTGGGGAGGACTCGACAGGGACGCGCACGACGCGGCGCCGGATCCTGGTACGAGCAGCTCACCCCCATGAAGATCGTGGTCCTCGGCGGCACGCGCTTTTCTGGCGAGGCCCTGGTCGCCGACCGCGTGTCGAATCGGGCGGACGGTGACGGTCTTCTCGCGCGGGTGGCTCCCGCCGCCGGGCGGCGCCTCGCATCTCGTCTTCGATCGCGCCGATCCTGCGGCGCTCGCGGCGGCCCTCGCCGGTCGCTCGTTCGATGCGGTGATTGACAACGTCGCGATGACGGCAGCCCACGCATGGCCCGCGATGGTCGACGTGGACGGCGCGGACGATGCGCGCGAGGCTCAAACGTCGGCGCGGACTCACTCGTCCGGCTCGGACGAACCCCGGCAGATCGCCGGGGTTCAGCCGCGCCGCTGTTCATTGGCAGTGGCCGATGCAGTTCGAGAACGAGCTCGACTCCTGGGAGCTGCACTTCTGCTGGTCGCCAAGGCCGAGGCACGCACAAGACGTCGTCTGCACGCAGTCCGATTGGCAGAGATCAATCGTACCCACCGCCGCGGTGCACTTGACAGATCCGGGGGATCCCGACGACGAAGGCTTGTAGTTGGGGCAAGAGGACAGCTTGGCGCTGATGGCGTCGCTGGCCCGGGTGCAGTCGTCGACCCCGCCGACGCCGACGCTCCCCGAGGCGGCTCCGGTGCTCGCCTTCATGCACGTATTCAACGTCTTCTGGGGGGCACCGCAGTTCGCGTCAACCACTGCGCCGCTGGCGCCGCACGCCAGATCGGATACGCAGCTCGTGGCGTCATCGAACTCGGCGCCGCACTTCACGCTGTCCGCTTTCTCTCGCGCGGTCGTGACCTGGTTTTCGCACTCGGTCTGGCTGAACGTGGTGCCGGCTTTGGTGGCGCACTCCTCGGCTTTGGCGCACGCGCTGGAGGCGGAGCTGCCGCAGCCGGGGAGCGCCACGAACACGAAAACGACTGCCATGGACGAAATGATCTTCATATGTACACATCTCCTGTAAAGCTGGTATCAATCGCGTCGACTTCTCCACTGGGTGTTGATCGGCGTTCACCACTCCGGTGATGAACGCCTATCAACAGCCTT
>JAYSYE010000535.1:0-30311 GCA_043716635.1 Deltaproteobacteria bacterium
CAGGCGTTCGCGTTCCAGTTCGTGTTCGCGAACTCGTTCGACGACATCCTCGCGTTTGCCCGGGCGATGAAGGAGTGCGGCGCCAAGCCCGAGCTCGAGTGCTTCGATGTCGGCCACACGAACAGTCACCAGGTCCTCGTCGATCTGGGCCTGCTCGAGGCGCCGTACCACTTCTCGTTCATCATGGGCGTGCTCGGCGGGATCCCCGCCACGGCGCGCCACCTCGCGTTCCAGGCCGAGCAGGTGCCGCGCGGGTCGCGCTGGAAGGTCATCGGGATCAGCCGCGAGCAGTGGCCGCTCGCGATGGCGGCGCTGTCGCTCGGGGGCGATGTCCGCGTCGGGCTCGAGGACAACTTCTACCTGCCGACCGGCGTGATGGCGACGAGCAACGGCGAGCTCGTCGAGGCGGCGGCTGCGCTCGTGAAGCTCTCGGGGCGGAAGGTCGCGACGGTCGAGGAGGCGACGCGGTTGCTGTGGCCGAACGGCGGCAGCAATTGAGCACCTACGACCGCGAGCTGGCCGTCGCGACCACGCTCGCCCGCGAGGCCGGCGCCGAGGTCCTGCAGATGCAACGCGGCGAATTCACCGTCGAGCTGAAGGCCGGTGACGAGCCGGTCACGATCGCCGACCGGCGGGCGTCGGAGATGATCCTGGCCGGCCTGGCCCGCGAGTTCCCGGAGGACCGCGTGATCTCCGAGGAGGTGCCGACGACCGCTCTGCAGCTCGTCGCGCCGCGGCTCTGGCTCGTCGACCCGATCGACGGCACGAAGGACTTCATCCGGCGCGAGGACGGCTACGCCGTGATGATCGGACTGTGCATCGGCGGGGTGCCGACGGTGGGCGTCGTGTACCAGCCCGCGCTCGACCGCCTGTTCGCGGCGACCCCGGCGGGCGCGTGGGTGACCGTGGGCGACGGTGCGCCGGAGCCGCTGCACGTCTCGACGACGGCGGCCGCGAGTGACGCGAAGTTCGTGGCGTCGAAGTCGCATCGCAGCGCGGCGATCGACCGCGTCAAGGACCAGCTCGGGATCGACAACGAGCACAACGTCGGGTCCGTCGGCATCAAGCTGTGCCTGATCGCGCTCGGCGTCCGCGACCTGTACGTGAATCCGGCGGCGAAGACCAAGGCGTGGGACACGTGCGCGCCGCAGGTCATCCTCGCGCGCGCCGGCGGCACGCTCACCGACATGTCTGGTGTGCCGCTCGACTACTTCCGTGACCTGCTCCACCTGCGGGGCCTCGTCGCCTCGAATGGGGTGGTGCACGCGGAGGTGATCCGCAAGCTCGCGCCGCTCGTCGGCAAGCTCTGATACGCTTTCCCGACATGGGGACTCCTCGCGCGGTAGCGGCAGCACTGGCTGCACTGCTGGTGACGGCGCCGGTCCTCGCGCGGCCCGGGCGCGGTACGGCGGTCACGCCACCGCCACCGACGGACGCGGACAAGAAGCACGCCGGTGACCTCGTGCGCTCGGCCATCGCGAAGAGCCAGGCGGGCGACCACGGCGATGCGATCGAGCTGTACCTCGAGGCCTATGCGGTCGTGCCGATGACGCTGCTGCTGTCGAACGTGGGCGCGGAGTACCAGCAGGATCGCAAGCTCGCCCTGGCGCTGAAGTACTTCTGCATGTACCTCGACAAGGAACCAGACGGCAGCCTCGCGACCTACGCGGCCGCGCAGGCGAAGGTCGTGCAGGTCCAGCTCGGCATGCCGCTGTCGGCGGACGGGAGGGCGTGCGTGGCCGCGGACCCCGTGGCCGTGGTGCCCGCGGTGGTGGAGGAGGCGCCGCCGGTCCTGCCGCCGCCCGTACCCATCGTGGCCGGTCCGACGCCCGGACATCAGATGCGCGTCGCTGGCCTCGCGCTCGGGGGCGCGGGCCTCGTGTCGCTCGGCGTCGGCGCCGGCTTCGGGCTGAAGGCGAAATCGATCAGCGACGACATCTCCGATCACTGCGCGGGTCAGTCCCCGTGTCCCGAGTGGCCGGCCGATATCAAGGACCGCGAGGCCGCAGGCCAGCGCGACGAGAACATCCAGGTCGTGACCATGATTCTCGGCGGGGCGCTCGTGGCGGCCGGCGTGGGCCTGTATGTCGCAGGCCGCGCGAAGGGAGCTCGCGCCACGGAGTCGCGCCCGGTCGTCACGCTGACCCCGTCGGCGCGACCCGGCTCGGTCGGGCTCACGCTCGTCGGACGCTTCTAGAGCGGTTCTGGCCCCCGAGCCCGTCGCGCGGCTACTGGGCGCCGGTCAGGACGGTGTCGAGCACGATCTCGACGTGATCGGCCGGCACCTTCACGCGGACGATCCCCGTGACGTCGCCCGCTTCCTTCGTGAGCGCGTCGGAGTCCTGATCGTAACGCGCCGTGATGATCACGTCGCCGGCGAGCTGCGTGTTCGCGATCATCGCGTTCGCCTCCGAGAGCTGGAACGGGAGCTGATCCCCGGACCACAGCACCTTGTCCACGGCGAGCGGCGGGCCCACCGGCTTGCCGTCGGGACCGGCCGCCTTCGCGATCAAGAAGATCGCGCCGTTGGTCTTCACATGATCGCGCGCAGCGATCGCGACCTTGATGGTGCCCACGAGCCGGTGATTCGGATCGATTGGCCGCGACGGGTCGGGGCCCTGCAGTCCCATCTGCGTCACGTCGGGCGTCGAGCCCGCGCGGGGGCTCCCGCCGCTCCCCATGTCGAGCCCCGCGTGCGGATCGGCGCCGCCCGCCTGGCCACCGGCCATGTCCATGCCCGCATGCGGGTCGCTCGGGTCACCGGGCCCTCCCATCGCGCCGCCCATCTGAGCACCCTGCCCGCCAGCCACGGTCGGCGGCGAGCCCGAGGGCGCCATGTCCGTCCCCGTCGCCTTCCATTCGGACGCGGGCGGTAGCCCCTCGTTCGACTTCTTCGTACATCCGGCGCCTGCAATGGCGATCAAGAGAAGCGTCGTGGTGGCGGCCCGCATGGGCGCCGTTATAGCTTGCGCCCGGACGGTGCGCGATGTCGCTGATGTCGCGGTGGGGGTGGCGAGCGCTCGGACCGGTAGCGCATCGCGGCATGGGACGTGGGGGGCATGCCTGCTATGATGCACTGTGGCGGCTTCCTCGACGAAAACCGGATCGCGCGCGGCGGTCGCCGTCGTGCTCGCGGCGATCGTCGTGCATCCCGCCCTGGCCGCTCCGGCCGCTCCGGCCGCTCCGGCTCGCGGCAAGGTCGTGCGGGTCGAACGCCAGCGCGTCGGCCTGGTCCCGCCCCAGTTCTGCACCGTGATGGACGAGCCGGGCAAGATCCTCTGCATCGGCGAGGCCCGACCCGGCGAGCTGGTGAGCTTCGTCGATCAGGCCACCGGCGAGGCGCTCGGCGAGATGAAGATCGAGACGGCGGCGGTCTCGTCCCGCATGGCGACCTGCCCGGGCAAGCCGACGATGCTGTACGACGTGACCGGCACGCCCTCCAGCAGCCTCGCCACCCTCACCCAGCGCTCGAAGACGGCGGCGCTGCGAGGCCTGTCGCTCGGCCGACGAACGCGCGCCCTGCCGGACTACCAGCCGCCGGCCGCGCTCGCCGATCAGCAGCTCGTGGTCGCGCTCGATCTCGAGGGTGACGGCAAGGCCGACGTGACGATGTACGAGTACACGTGCAACCCCGACGGCACCCCGACCGCGCGCGGCGGCAACAACACCCAGTGCTTCGACACGTACACGCTTCGAGGCGGCACGCTGATCCGGACGCACCAGGACATCGTCGAGCTCTGCTTTTGACCGTGTGGATGCGCCGATGACCTCGCCCACCCCGCCCGCGGATCGCCGCCAGCTACTCGCCGACGAGCGCGGCACGCTCTATCGCGAGGCCGAGACGCGGATCGCGCTCGTGTACCCGAGCCCGTATCGCGCCGCGATGAGCTCGCTCGGCTACCAGCAGATCTACCGGACGATCCACGGCATGCCCGGGTTCGCCGCCGACCGCGCGATGCAGGACGTGTCGCGGACGCTGGAGGAGGATCAGCCGCTCGGCAGCTACCCGCTGCTCGCGTACTCCGTCGCCTACGAGCTCGAGATCGCGGGTGTCATCGAGACGCTCGAGG
The DNA here is from genome assembly GCA_043716635.1 of Deltaproteobacteria bacterium. Lineage (GTDB taxonomy): Bacteria > Myxococcota_A > Polyangia > Haliangiales > Haliangiaceae > JABFXX01. The sequence goes on from JAYSYE010000535.1 coordinate 4,071, forward strand.
CGGCGGGCATCCCCGCGCTCGCCGCGGACCGCAAGCCGCACCACCCGCTCGTGGTCGCGGGTGGGCCGATGACCTTCTCGAACCCCGCGCCGATGGGTCCGTTCTTCGACGTGATCATCCTCGGCGAGGGCGAGGAGTTGATCGTCGAGCTGCTGCTGCTCGCGCGCGAGGTCAGCTTCGATCGCGAGCGCGTGTGGGCGGCGCTCGCCGGCAAGCCCGGCTACTACCTGCCGCACGTGCACGGCGAGACCATCCCGCCGGTCGCGGCCGTCGACAACGCGCTGCTGCCCGCGCGCAGCGTGATCATCACGCCGAACACCGAGCTCGCGAACATGTTCATGACCGAGGCCGCGCGCGGCTGCTCGCGCGGCTGCACGTACTGCGTGATGCGTCGGTCCACGAACGGCGGCATGCGGATCGTGTCGCGCGAGGCCATCATCAGTGGCATTCCCGCGGACGCTCGCCGCGTCGGGCTGGTCGGGGCGGCCGTGACAGATCATCCCGACATCACCGCGATCGTGCGCGACGTCGTGGCCGGCGGTCGCGAGGTCGGGATCTCGAGCCTGCGCGCCGACAAGCTGAACAGCGAATTCGTCGGACTGCTCGCGAAGGGCGGCTACCGCACGCTGACGGTGGCCGGCGATGGCGCCAGCGAGCGCATGCGGCGCGTGATCGAGCGCTCGACCCGCGCGGAGCACCTGCTCAACTCGGCGCGGTTCTGTCGCGAGGCCCGCATGAAGACGCTGAAGGTCTACATGATGCTCGGCGTCCCGAGCGAGACCGACGCCGATGTCGACGAGCTCGTGCAGCTGTCGAAGGAGCTCGCGGCGATCCACCCGAGCGTCGCGTACGGGCTCGCGCCATTCGTCGCGAAGCGCAACACGCCACTCGATGGCACCCCGTTCGCGGGCATCAAGCTCGTCGAGGATCGCCTCGCGCGCCTCCGCTCTGGCATCAAGGCGGCCGGGCTCGGCGGCAAGGTCGAGGTCCGGCCGACGTCGGCGCGATGGGCGTGGGTCGAGTACATGATCGCCCAGGGCGAGCGCTCGGCGGGGCTCGCGATCCTCGACGCGTATCGCGCCGGCGGCACGTTCGCGGACTACAAGCGCGCGTTCGCGGCGCGCGGCGTGGTCCCCACCGGACCCCGCGCACGCGTCCCATCATCGAACGAGCTGATCGCGCTCAACCGCAAGCGTCTCGCCGTCGCGACGGCGGGGTGAATCCCGATCGCGGCGCGCAGCGCGGTAGCGCCCACGGCGTCAGTGCGCGTCGATGCCCTGGCGCAGGTACGCGACGGTATCGACGAGCGTGAGCTGCGGATCGCGCGCCTCGAACCCGAGCTCGCGCTCGGCCTTCGCCGAATCGATCCACCAGAAGTGCTCCGACATCTCGACGGAGATGCGGTCGACCGGCGGCTCCTTGCCACGGTGCCGCCACAGCTCCTCGATCACCGTGGCGCCCCAGCGGGAGAGCTTGCTCGGCAGCTCGAACCGCGGCGGCGCGATGTTCGCCACGCGCCCGACGCGCGCGAAGAACTCCTTCATCGTCCAGTTCGGTCCGCCGAGCAGGTATCGCTCCCCGGGCCGCCCCATCGTCATGGCAGCCGCCGTCGCGAGCGCGGCATCCCGGGCGTCCACGAAGCTGACGCCGCCGGTCGGCCGCACCGGAACCTTGCCCTGCATCAGCTTCCGCACGTCGCCCGTCGAGGACAGGCGGCGATCGCCAGGGCCGAGCAGCAGGCTCGGGTTCACGGCGATCACCTCGATGCCGAGCCGGGCGCCGTGCTCGAACGCGAGCCGCTCCTGGTAGATCTTGGAGGCGTAGTAGGGCCAGCCCGCGACGATCTGCTCCGCGTACGGAGCGGTCTCGTCGAGGATCACCTCATCCTTCGAGACCCCGATCGTGCCGCTCGTGGATGCGAGCACCATGCGCTTCACGCCGGCAGCGGCCATGCGATCGAGCACGCGCCGGGTGCCATCGACGTGGAGCCGCATCATGCGCTGCGCGTCATCGGGATCGCGCGACACGGCGCCCGCGAGGTGGAACACGCCCTCGACGCCACCCGCGAGCGCGCGATCGAGCTCGCCGCCCGCGAGCACATCGCCGCGGACGTGCTCGACGCCGAGATCCGCGAGCACCGCGGACCGCGACCGCGCGAGGCCCCGCACGCCCTGCCCGCGCTCGCTGAGCACCCGGCACAGGTGCTCGCCGAGGAACCCCGTGGCGCCCGTGACGAGAACGGTCACGACTCATCCTCCGCCCGATCACCGACGCCGCCGAGGCCGCTCGACCCCGGCGACCCCGTGTGCAGCAGGTGCTCCGCGACCGAGCGCGTGCCCGCAGCCCCGAGCGTCCACGCCTGCTCGGCGGGTGCGAGTCGCCGGATCACGCTCTCCACGTGGCCCGTGACCGTCCGGTACTGCTCGCTGCGGGTGCCCGCGCCTGCGAGCTTCACGACGTCGGCGTACGACAGGTACGGACCCACGTAGGCCCCGACGCGCTCGCCGCGCCGGGGCACGTACTTGCCCTTCGGCATCGCGTCGTACGTGCCCGATAGATACATCGGCAGGATGCCGCACTTGTTCGTCATCGCGAGGTAGCCGAGCGATGGCTTGAAGTCCGTCATCACGCCCGTCTCGCTGCGCGTGCCCTCGGGGAAGATCAGCAGGATATAGCCGTCGCGCAGCACGTCGCCCGCGAGCTTCAGCGACTCGCGGAGCGAGCCATGGCGCTCCATCGGCACGAGGTTCGTGAAGTTCTCGAAGTACATCCGCCGGAACGGATCGTCGAAAAAGTAGTCCTTCGCCGCGAGCGCCACGAGCGCGTCGCCCTCCTCGCCGAGCGCGTACTTCACGAGCCCGGTATCGAGGTGGCTCGCGTGATTCGCGGCCACGATGTAGCCGCCGAACGGGGGAACGTTCGCCTGGCCGTAGATCTGCGTGTCGAGCACGCGCTCGTACAGCGCGCGCATGCCGCTGCGCAGCGCCCGGCGCCCGAGCGCGACGAGCGGCTTGGGCACATCGATGTCGTCGGCGGTGGCACCGTCCTCGGTGGCGTCGCGGGCCGCCTTCTCCTTGCGCAGGCGATCGCGCTTCGGAGCCTCGGTCTTCGCCTTCGCGCCGAGCCGGGTGACGAGCGCTTCCACGCCGGCGACGGTCTCGATGCCGAGCAGCTCCTGCGGATCCGGGACCGTCACGCCGGCCGACTCCAGCGCGACCGCGAGCTCGGTGAACATCAGCGAATCGAAGCCCAGCTCGTCGAGCCGCGTCTCGCCCGTGATCGACCCGCGCTGCTTCTGCGACACGGCGGCGAGCAGGTCGTGCAGCCATGCGTAGCTCGGCGCTCCCACGGCCCCCGCGGCGCTCGCGCCCGTACCCGATGCCGCCCGCTCGGCGGCGGCCTGCGCCCCGCCCTTCGCTGCGCGTTCGATGCGCTGCAGCTCCTTCACCACGTCGCGCCGCCGGACCTTGCGCGATGTCGTCTTCGGCAACTCGTGATCCCACAGGTGCACGATCTTCGGCCGCTTGTAGAGCGGCAGCGCCTTGGCGATCCGCTTCACGTGCTCGCGCACTGCGTCGCGCACGGCCTCGCGGCCCAGCTCGCCCGCCTCGTATTCCGGGACGACGAGCATCGCGACCGTCTCGTTGCCGCTATCGCCCGCGAGCGGCAAGCCCACGATCGACAGCTCCTTCACGTACTTCGAGTCCGTGAACAGCTCCTCGAGCTCGTCGGGATAGATGTTCTCGCCGCTCGCGCCGAGGATCAGCTCCTTCTTGCGCCCGACGATGTACAGGTTGCCGTCCGCGTCGAGGCGACCGAGGTCACCCGTGTGGAGCCAGCCGTTCTGGAGCGTGGCTGCCGTCGCCTCGGGGTTCTCGAAGTACCCCTGCATCACGTTCGGGCCCTTCGCGATCACCTCGCCGATGCCGCTCGCATCGGGATGGTCGATGCGTACGTCGATGCCCGGTAGCGGCCGGCCCACGGAGCCGATCACGGGCACCTCGCCGGGTCGCATCACCGTCAGCACCGGCGAGCTCTCGGTCATCCCGTAGCCCTCGTACAGGTTGAAGCCGAGGCCGCGGAACGCCTTCAGCGTATCGGCGGGCAGCGCCGAGCCGCCGCTGATGAGCAGGCGCATCCGCCCGCCGAGCTTGCGGTGAACCGGGAAGAACAGAACCTTGCCGGCACCGATGTCGAACGGCAGCTTGTCGCGCAGCGAGCGGTTGAGGTCGACGATCGTGTCGAAGACTTTCTCGACCACCAGCCCCGCATCGGACACGTTCTTGTAGATCTTGCGCTCGAGCAGCTGCCACAGCGCGGGAACGCCCACCATGCCGGTGATGCCTTCATCCTCGAGCGCGCGCGCGAGCGTGTCGGCATCGATCACCTCGAGGTAATCGATCGCGGCGCCGTGCATGAGCGGCATCAGGAAGCCCGCCGAGAACTCGAACGTGTGGTGCAGCGGCAGCACGGACAGCAGCGTGTCGTGCTTGTAGAGCATGAACAGCGACGACAGCTTGCTCGTCATCGCCGTCAGGTTCTTGTGCGTGAGCATCACGCCCTTCGGCGTGCCCGTCGTCCCCGACGTGAAGATCAGCGACGCCAGCACATCGCCCTTCGTCTCGGGGCGCCCGACCTCGGCCGTCTCCGCGCCCTCCGCGAGCAGGTCGTCGAGCTCCAGCACCGGGGTGGCGAGCGGCGTGCCCCCGCGCATCTCGTCCGCGAGGCGATCCACCACCTTCGCCGACATCACGGCGAGCTTCGCATTCGCGGCCGTCGCGAGATTGGCCACCTCGCCCGGCATCAGCTCGCGATCGAGCGGCACCACGACGGCGCCGGCGAGGATGATCGCGAAGTACGCGATGCCCCACTCGGGCCGGTTCTCGCTCATCAGGATCACGCGGTCGCCGGCGGCCACGCCGCGCGCGCGGAGCACCCCCGCGCCGTGCCACGCGAGCGTGGCGACCTCGCCGTACGTGTACGCGATCGGATCGGCACTCGCGTCCTCGCGCACGAGCCGGAACGCGACGCGATTCTTGTTGAGCTTCGTGGTCGCCTCGAACAGCTCGACCAGCGACTTGTACGTGTAGACGCTACGCGGCTTCGCGCCGAACTCCTCGTCGAGCTTGTCGAACGTCCACTTCTGGAGGCCCGGGAAGTGCGTATCGAGCCAGTAGCGGCGCCAGTCCACCAGGTGAGGCGCCCACAGGAGCTTGTCCTGATCGACCGGCGTCACCCGCGCCCACAGCGCGCGGATGTTGTCACAGCGGAAGCTGATGTCGTGGTCGGTGGTGAACGGCTTGAACAGCTCGATGAGCTCGTTCACCTGCCCCGTGAACACGGAGAACTTCGAGAGCTCCTCGCGCGCCCGCACCGCGAGCGCCTCGAGCCGCGGGGTGCCCCAGCGCGGCAGCTTGTGGTCGATCGTCTTGATGAGCGAGTCGGCGAGCTTCTTCAGCATCGGGGCCGAGCGCTGCGTGAACCGGTCGTACGTGACCGCCTTGCTCTCGAGCCGGGCGCGGATCCGCGACGCGAGCTCGTCCTCGCCGCGCTCCGCCTTGTCGAGGTGATGCCGCCGCACGGCGAGCGCCGTGAGCTCCGTCAGCCGCCGGCTCGAGATGCGATTCGAGTCGCTGGTGCCGAGCTGGTAGACGGGCTCGTGCACGCCCGCCAGCACCGCCGCCGTCGCGAGCAGCATGCCGGCCGCGATGAAGTCGACCGGGATGACGTCGAGCGCCGCGTCGTGCCCGACGGGCACGTTCCGGTGACCCTTGAGCATCAGGTACATCAGCGGCGCGGTGGTGTTGAAGCCCTCGTTCCAGCCCGGGAACGGGTAGCGCACCGAGCTCTCGACGATCGCGGGCCGCACCACGCACGCCGGCACCGATGGATCGCTCAGGATGATCTGCTCGCCGAGCGACTTCGTGTACGTGTACGTGTTTGTCCAGCCCCAGTGCTCGCTGCGCTCCATGCCCACCTGCGTGAGCACCTCGTTCAGCCAGATCTTGCGCTCGCGCGCGACGGCGAGCTTGAGGTCGTCCTCGTCATCGGGGTCGCGGCGCTGGGCCCGCAGCGTGTCGGCCGCCTTCTCGCGAAACTGCGAGATGTGCTGCCGATCGTTGGCCTGCTCGCGCGTCTGCTCGATCAGCCGCTGGCAGTCGGCGATCTCGGCGGCCGCATCGAAGTCGCGATCGAGCAGCTCCTCGTCGCCGCGCTGGTCGGTCGCGAGCGACCGCGTGCGCGGGAAGTAGCCGATCACGGGCTCGTCCTCCCACACGTCCCCGTCGCGACGCCCCGCCACGTAGCAGGTCGAGATGTGCACGAGCCGCGCGCCCGCCTTGCGCGCCGTGTCGAGCACGTTCTTCGCGCCGAGCGCGTTGATGCGCAGCCCGCTCTCGAGCGGCGGCGTGAACGAGACCAGTCCCGCGCTGTTGATCACGACGTCGATGCCGCCCGAGGCCGCGAACTCCGCGAACTGCTCGTCGGTGAAGTTGCACAGCGGGCGGCCGATGTCGCCGGGCACCGCGATGATCTTGCTGCGCAGGAACGCCTCGTACTGATCGCCGTGCTGCTCGCGCACCGGGTCGAACACCTCGCTCGACGCGACCTTCTTGTAGAACCGCTCGTCCGCCGTGTTCCCGGCGCCCGGGCGCACGAGGCAGTAGATCGTGCCGACGTCGGGGTAGCGGTGCAGCAGCATCGACAGCGCGACCTTGCCGACGAAGCCGGTCGTGCCGATCAGCAAGATCCGCTTGCCCCGCAGCGTCTCGGCGACGTCGAGCCGCGGCAGCTCCGCCACGCTCTTGCGCAGCGGCGGCAGCGGTGCGTGGCGCGCATCGGGCCACGGCTTCACGCCCGTCGGACCGTAGGCTCGCTCGGTGTCCGCGGGATAGCCGCTGTCGCTGGTGCTGCGCCCCGCCATCACATCACGTCGCTGATCATGTACGGCGGGTGGTGCAGCATCGTGATCTGCGCGCTGCGCCCCATGGTGCTGCGGGCCATCGCGATCGCCTCGGCGATCGAGCTCGCGGTCTCCCAGCCCATGATCGCCGGCACCGTCGCGTTATCCGCACCGACCACGATCACGCGGGAGGTCTTCTCGCGGCCGCGCTGGCCCCAGTACCACATGAAGCACGGGTGGGCCCCGTGGTACGCGTTACCGCGCCGGTACATCTCGATGTAGCTCGGGTTGTACGCGAGCTCGTCCTGGTACTTCTTCTCGATCGTGTAGCTGTCGGTGGTCTCCGTCAGCACGCGATTGAAGAACTCGATGTAGCTCGGGTGATGCACCGGATCGAACCGGTCGCTGCACGGATGCGTGAGGATCAGGACCCCGCCATCGCGCAGGATCGGCTGGTTCCGGTACATGTGATAAAAATAGCCGAGCGCCATCACCTGCACGAGCAGCGGATTGAGCGCCTTGCTGTTCACGTTGTACGGCGAGATGTACGGCACGCCGAAGAGCAGGATGTCGGCCGGGCCATCGACCTCGACGCAGTTCTGCTCCTGCTGCTTCGCGAGCGTCTTGTCGTGCACCGGATCGACGGCGCCCGCGTAGACGCCGATCATCTCGTAGGCCGCCGGCGTCCGCATGAAGATCTCGCGCCGCGCCGCGAACGGCAGCTTGTCGAGCGTCCACTTCATCGCCGAGTACTTCAGCCGATCCGACTCGGTGAAGTGGTCCTCGTTCTTGGTCAGGAATGACAGCGGGCCATCGAAGGCGCGGTTGTTCAGCACCGTCTCGATGTGGAAGACCTTCAGTGCCTTCTCGATGAGCTCGCTCTGCCGCTTGAACGAGTGCGAGAGGTACGACTTCGGCGGGTCCATGAACGAGTTGGACTGGACGATGCCCTTCGGGTGGTGGTGCGCCTTGAGGCTCTCGTAGCCACACAGCCCGACGGCCATGCTCTTGTTGCCGCCGTTCATCGGCACGAAGTTCAGGTTCACGTAAATCGTCAGGTCGCTCTCGGCGACCCGGCGGTTCATCTCGACGAGCTCCTGGTGCGGCGTGTGGCCGAGCACCACCATGCCGTCCGGATCGCAGCCGTCATGGTTGTAGAGCCGGTCGGGCCAGTAGTCGCGCCAGACCTTCTCGCCGACCATCCGCTTGATCTCCCAGTCGTGCATCCGCCGATGGAGGCCGAGCGCGATGATGATGTGGACATCGTCGACGCCGTGATCGGCGAGCATCTCGCACACGATCTCCAGCACGAGCTGGCGGACGTCGGGCTGCCGCATGATCGGCAGCGGCATCGAGATGTCATCGACCGCGATGGTGATCTTCATCCCCGGCGACAGCATCGCGTGCAGCGGGTCGGAGTCCTCGGGATGGTTCAGCGCGTAGCGGATCGCGGCCTCGGGATTCGCGAGCGGCGTCATCGGGCGCTTCGGGTAGATGACCCGCGTGCCGATCGGGAGATCCTCCATCATGAGGTTCTCGCCGTAGAACATGATGCGCGGCGCGGAGTCCGTGTCGATCGTGACGATGTGCTCGCGCGGACGGGTGCGGGTCTGGGGGCGAATCGCGCGCATGATCAGGAGTCCTTTGGATGGCCGGGGCGAATGCGCCGCGGGGCGCTGGGGTGTGGCGAGAGCCCCTGCGGACGACGAGCCGGTGACCGGGCGGGATCCTCGTCGAGCTGGATCACCGGCCAGTCGTAGGAGCGCGCGAGCGTACGCAGGCGCAGGTCCGGGTTCGTCGCGGTCGGGTGGCCGACCACGGCGAGCATCGGGTAGTCGCTGAAGCTGTCGCTGTAGGCGAACGACTTCGCGAGGTCGATGTCGTGGCGCGCCGCGAAGTCGCGCATGATGTCGGCCTTCGTGGTGCCGGCGACGAACGGCTTCTTCAACTTGCCGGTCGCGTAGTTATCGACGAACTCGAGCCGGTTCGCGATCAGGTCCTCGATGCCGAGGTAGCGCGCGAGCGGCGCCATCGTGAAGTCCAGCGCGCCGGAGATGAGCACCTGGCGGATCCCCGAGCGGCGGCTCTCGGCGATGAGATCCTTCGCGCGCGGGTAGATGTTCGGCTTGATGACGTCCTCGAACAGCTCCTCGGCGAGCACGACGAGGCGGTCCTCGGACGCGCCCTCGTAGGAGCGGTAGAAGATCGTGTTGAACCACTTCCGCGACAGCTTGTCGGCCGCCCAGAAGATCGGGATCTGGAGCGCGGTCTTCAGCGTGCGGCGCGTGCTCTCCCCGAGCGATGGGTGCCGCGACGCGTAGAACGCGAACGCGTGCACGATGTTCGTCTTGATCAAGGTCCCGTCCACGTCATAGAACGCGGCGGCCTTGTTGTTGATATGACTGTACAAAGTGCGCGGATCGTTCACGGGAGTGCCGGCAGTGAGGTGGGCACTCTGGCGCACGCATCGCGCCCCTGTCAATGATAGGTCTGCCCCATGCGAGTACCGGTCTGGTTGACGTTCGCGATCGCGCTCGTGGTCATGGGGTTCGGGCTGTATCGGCTCTGGTTGTCGACGCGCACGCCGGTGGTCGACCCCCACACGTCACAGCGCCGCCAGCGCGGCATGTACGCGATGAGCAAGCGTGCCCACCTCGTGGTCGGGCTCCTGTATGTCGCGCTCGGCGGCGTGCTGATCGCGACCGCGCTCGGCTACCGCCCGTTCCGCAAGGCGCCGCCGCCCGCAGAGCCACCGCTCCAGTACAAGACGATCAACCTGCGCGACCTGCCCGACCCGACGCCTGCCGACGCGGCCCCTGCCGACGCGACCCCTGCCGACGCGACCGACCGCTAGAGGATCTGGAGGCGGCGCGAGTTCTCGGCGTGCTCGCCGATGATCTCGAGCACGTGCGGGTGAGTCATGATCACCTCGCGAAAGGCGGGCGCCGGGAGACACAGCGCGAGGCTCTTGCCGGTCGCGATCACGTCGCTGCGGAACGCTCCGCCCGACAGCAGCGCGACCTCGCCGATGAGGTCTCCGGGCCCGAGCGTGGCCACCGTCGTCCCGGCTCGCACCACGATGAATTGCCCGGCCAGCACGATGTACAGCCCGTCGGGCCGCTGGCCGGCGCCGATGAGCTTCGTGCTCGCGTCGATCTCGAGGAACGAGAATCGCGCCGCGAGCTCCGCGCGCTGAACCGGATCGAACGGCCGGAACATCGCGGAGGTGCGGATCCAGCGATCGACGAGGCGGTCGCGGACGAACCGAAGCACGGCGCGAAGCACATCGCCGTGGTTGCCGAGCACCGTCGCGAGCGTGATGCGGTCGATCCGGAGCAGCTCCGAGTCGACGATCGCGGTCACGGTCGCCGAGCGCGGCTGGTCCGTCATCAGCGCGACCTCGCCGAGGAACTGGCCCGGACCGAGGCGAGCGAGCTCGACGCCGGGGCCGCCGCCACCGGGACTCGAGCCCCCCGGCGCGCCCGCGCCGAGCACCGCGAGCTCGCCCTCGGCAATGACGTAGAGCGCGTCTCCGGGATCCCCCTCGTGGAACAGCGTCTCGCCGGCGGCCACGCGCTCGAGCGTGAGCTCGGCGACGAGCGCCTCGAGCGCCTCGACCGGAAGGCCTGCGAACAGCGGCGTGGCTGCCAGTGCTCGCTGCGCGACCGTCCCGACCGCGCGCGGCTCGGCGAGTGGAATCTCCTCGAGGTCATCGAGCTCGAGCTCGGTCGACTCGTCGACGTCGGGCTCGTACACGTCGCTGTCCGGCGCCTCGACCTCGAGGGCCATGGGCGAGCCCGTGTCCATCTCGACGTCGACCTCGATCTCGACGCCGCCTTCGCCCGCGGCTCCCGTGACGACCGGAATCTCGTCGGTCCGCACCTCGGCCGAGATGGGCGCGGGCTGGTGCTCGTGCGGCAGGTCGGTCTCGTCGCCGATCGGGATCAGGTGAACCCCGGCGACGGTGGACTCGCGACGGCGCGCGTGCGGCACCTCCTTCACGAGGTCGATCGAGTCGAGTGCCGAGCCTCGCGACAGCGTGACCGGTCGGCTGCGCGTGCGCGCGAACGCGGGCGGGGGCGTGGTGGGGCGGCGTCGGTCCTGAGCCGGCGGCGCGGCCGGCCGGGTGACCACCGGCATCATCATGGTGCGCCCGGGCGCGGCCGCGGGCGGCGCGGACCGTGTCGGAGGCGTCGGCTGCGTTTCGGGCGCGGGACCCGCGAACCTCGGCAGGGCGGTGGTCAACAGCTGTGGCGGCGCCGGGCGCACTGGCGGGGCCACGACCGGCGCCGGTGGGGTCGGCGCCGGGATCGCGCCTGATGACCGCCGCGCGCGGATCGCCTCCGAGTCCGACGCTCGGTAGCCGCGGTTCGGCACCGGCACGGCCGCCGGGATGGCATCCATCTCGTCGAGCGCATCATCCCGATCGGTCTCCGCGACCCCGACGTCGATCCGGGGGATCTGGGTCGGCGACGTCGGCGGGTAGGCGAGTCCGCGCGCGGGCGTGGCCGTGGCCGTCGTCGCCGGCGCCGGCGCGAGCGGGGTGGTGGCGACCGGGCGCGAGAACCGGGCGCTTTCCCCGCCGCCGTACGCCGTCGGCACCCCCGACGATCGATGGTGCGGAGAGCTCGCGTCTCCTTCCGTCTGATTCCGTCGCAGCATCGCGACGTTCGAGTTGTCATGCAGCGCGGTGTTGTTCTCGGCCAGACCACCGGCGCGGGTCGGTCCGGCGCCGACCTGGTCGCTCATCGCCGAGAGGCGGCGGAGCGTGTCGGCGTGCTGGGGATCGATCTGCAGCACGAGCTTGCAGACCGCGATCGCCTGCACCAGGAAGCCGTTCTGCGCGTACCGCTCGGCCGAGCGCTCGAACGCCTCGATCGCGCTGCTGTTGTTGCCGAGCCGCTTGTACGTCTCGCCTGCCCGCTTCGCCCACTGCGCGTCGCGCGGCTCCATCCTCTCGAGCTCGAGGTAGGCCGCGAGGGCGCGCTTGTACTTGCCGGCCGAGGTGGCTTCCGCCGCCTCTTCGCGCAGGGCCCGGGCGTCCTTGGCCATCGGTGATGCCGACTATAGAGCACGAGTGTGGGCTTCGGCGAGCCGCCGGGTCACCGGTCCACACGCGACCGCCGTGCCATCGAGCCGCGTGATGGGAACCACGCCTCGCAGCGAGCTGGTCGCGAAGATCTCGGTGATATGCGCGAGCTCGGCGCGCGGCAGCGCCCGCTCGGCGACCGGAATCCCCAGGTGCGCGCAGTACCGCAGCACCCGGCCGCGCACGATGCCCGGCAGCACCCCGCGGTCGGCGGGCGCAGTCACGACGACGCCTCCCACCACCACGAACAGATTCGCCGTGGCGCACTCGGCGAGGTTCCCGTCGGCGTCGAGCCGAATTCCCTCGTCGGCACCCGCCGCGTGGGCCAGCTCGCGCGCGACGAGGTGATCGGCATAGGCGAGCAGCTTGTGCCCGCGATGCATGCGCGCGGGGAGCGGATAGTCGATCACGACCGCCGACAGCTCGGTCGGCTGGACCGGCAGCGGCTCCACGATGACGATGCTCCGCCCGGGCCCGAGCGTCGTGACCGGCGCTCCGAGGGCTCCCGGGCCGCGCGTGAGGAGGATCCGGATCCGGCGCTCGCCCTGGCCCCCCACCCGCGCCGCCGCGAGCGCCTCCCGGACCTGGGCGACGAGCGCCTCACGGGGCGGGGTCCGGAGCCGCAGGAACTCTGCCGTGTCCGCGAGCCGATCGAGGTGGAGCTCCAGCTCGCGCGGCACCCCGGCCCAGGTTCGCAGCACCTCGAAGCACCCGTCGCCGTAGAGGAGGCCGCGGTCCAGCACGGAGATCATCGCCATCGCCGCGGGCACGACGCGCCCGTCGATGCTGATGATCGTCGCCGCGCCGTCCGGGATCACGGGGGCGCCGCCTCGCCGAGCACCTCGAGCGCGCGCCGCAGGTCGGTCTCGGCGGCGAGGCGCCACAGCTCCGCATCGCTGGTGGGAGCCACGGCGAGCGCGGCCCGGTACTCGGCGGCCGCCTTCTTCAACGACGCCAGCGCGCGCCCGCGCAGCGATCGCCGGAGGCTCGCCGCGACGCTCGCATCGAGCTCCGTCGGCAGATCGAACAATAGATTGATCGCCAGGTCATGGTAGAGGCTGCCCGCGCGATAATGGCCGGCGACCGCCGCGACGCCGCCATGCTCGGCCACGGCGCGGTACTGCGCGACCACGCTCTCCGTGGCCGATTCCTTGGCGCGGATCGAGGTCGAGAGCGCCTCGATGAGCGCGCGCGGACGCAGCTTGTGCACCGCGGCGAGGGCGTGCTCCGCGGCCGCAAACGCCGTCGCAACCTGGGGCGTCACGCCGACCAGCGTCGTGCCGATCCGGGGTCCGCGAAGGTCTCCCGCGCCCGATGCGGCGACGATCTCGGCGCGCAGCTGCGCGATGCGCTCCTCGATCGTGACGTCCGCCGGCGCGAGGGCGGCCGCGCGGGCGACGAAGTCCAGTGCGTGCCGGCTCTGGCCCGCGCGCGCCTCCATCTGCGCGAGGTGCAGCGCCGCGCGCCCCGCGACGGCTCCCGAGGCGCCGGGCGAGGCGAGGACCCGCTCGAACCCCACGCGCGCCGCCGCGAGATCACCCGTCAGCTCGGCGAGCTCGGCCTCGACGAAGACCGGCGAGACGCCATCGAGCTCGGTCGTCATCCCGAGGGCAGGATCGGCCGCCGCCGGCTCGCTGACGGCGACCGCGTGCGGGGACTGCCGCACGCGCGCGCCATCGCGGCAGGCCGCGCACGCGATCGCGGCCCCGAGCGCCACGAGCGCGATGACCACCGAGCCCGGGCCCGAGGTCAGAGACGCGAACCCCGAGTGACGAGACGTGGCGCGCTGCGAGCTCCGGGCCCCGCCAGAGGTTTCCGGTCTCGCCATCCGCGCCAGCGTCTCGTCGACGCCCATGCTGGCGACCGCGTGGACCGGACGTGTCACGGTCTCGTGCCGCGGTGTCACGATCCTGTGGCTGCGATCGGTTCCCCCGGCCGTGACCCTCGCCCTCACCGTGGCTTCGCCCAGCGCACGGCATTTCGCGGGATGTCGAGCTTGTATCCGGCCCCGTGCACCGTCAGCAGAAAGCGCGGCCGCTCGGGCTCGGCCTCGAGGGCGCGGCGTAGCTTCACGATGTGATTGTCGACCGTGCGCGTGTTCGGGTACTCGTCGGGGCTCCACGCCTCGTCGAGGAGCGTGTCGCGCGTGACCACCTCGCCCGGGCGGCGCGCGAAGACCTTCAGGATCGCAAACGCGCGGCTCGGCAGCTCGACGCGGACGCCCTTGCGAGTCGCGGTCTGAGTGACGAGATCGAGCTCGAGGTCGCCCGCCACGAGCTGCACGGGCTCCGCGGAGTCGCCCTTGACGCGGCGGAGCACCGACGCGACGCGCGCGAGCAGTTCCATGAGCGAGAAGGGCTTGGTGACGTAGTCATCCGCCCCGAGCTCGAGGCCGCGCACGCGATCGAGCTCCGCACCCCGCGCCGACAGGATGATGACCGGCAGGCTGCGGGTCGCACCCTTGCTCGCGCGGATGCGTCGGCACACCTCGAACCCGTCGATGTCGGGCAGCATCACGTCGAGCACGACGAGATCGTACCGGCCCGACAGCGCGCGCTCGGCACCCTCGCTCCCGCGCCCGACCACGTCGACCTCGTAGCCCTTCGCAGCGAAGGTGTCCTCCAGCCCGAGCCGGATCGAGGGGTCGTCCTCGACGACGAGGATCTTGGTCACGCCAGCACCTCGCCATCCGGGAGCTCGTCAGCATCCAGGCGCGCGGCCCCCACGCGCGGCAGGCGCACGGTGAACGTGGCCCCCTCGCCGACCGCCGACACGACGCCCACGGTGCCCCCGAGCGCCTCGACGTGTCGCTTGACGAGCGCGAGGCCGAGCCCCGTACCCTCCACGTTCGATCGGTATGCCTCCGGCGCGCGATAGAACTCGCGGAAGATGCGCGCCTGCTCGCTCGCGGGGATCCCCGGCCCGTGGTCGCGCACCGCGATCCACGCCGTGGTCGCGTCCGCCTCGACGACCACCTCGATCGCCCGCTCCACGCCGCCGTACTTGGCGGCATTCGCGAGCAAGTTCAGCAGCGCCTGCACCACCACGTCGCGATCCACCTCGACGCTCGCGATCATCGCCTCCGGAGACACCTCCACGACCACCGGATTGCGCACTCCGGGCACCCTGCCGTCCCCTTCACGCAGGAGCTCGAACGTCGCGATCGCATGACGCGCCAGCGACTCCAGCGGCTGGCGCGCGCGCGTGTAGCGCCGGGTGCCGCGCTCGATCTGGGAGTAGTCCAGCAGGTTGGCGATCAGCAGCCCCAGGCGCTGGCTCTCCTGGACGATCACGCCGTGGTAGCGCGCCATCTTCGCGGGGTCACCGCGCGCCACCCCCTGCTCGAGCATCTCCGCGAACATCCGGATCGACGTGAGCGGGGTCTTCAGCTCGTGCGACACCGTCGAGACAAAGTCGCTCTTCAGCCGGGCCAGGTCGCGCGCCCGGAGCGCACCGCGGATCGTCGCCAATAACCCCAGCCCGAGCGCCAGCGCGAGTGCGGACGTGTACATCACGTGGCGCCGCGAGCGCTCGCGGATGATCTCGTCGAGCGGGTCGGGCTCCATCACCGGGTTCACGATCACGAGCTGCAGGTGCGGCAGCGCCGCGCCGAGCGGGACCTCGACGAGCTTGCGCAGGTCGGGGCCGGGCGACGCGCCCGCCGCCAGCACCCGCGGTCGGGCGTGAACGCTGACCTCGTCGCGCGGCGCCGCGCCGATCACCGCCTCCAGCATGGGTGCATCCACCGCGATCCCGACGATCCCGCCCGCCTGCGTGCGTCGGTAGATCAGCGTGCGCGCCGGATCGCGGGTCGCGGGACGGCCGGTCCACGCGACCGCCGCGGACTTCACGATCGACGGCAGATCGTCGGCGAGTCCCGCCGCCGTGCGCGCCTCGGTCTGCAGCGCGCGCGTCCGCTCGTCGAGCGCGGCGAGCCGCCGCTGGTCCGCGGCCGACCGCGCGTCCCGGGAGCTCGCCGCCCGCACGCGCGCGAGGATGCCGAGCTGCACGATCGGATCGATCTGGAGCTCGCCCGCGAGCACGCGGTCGGCCAGGTCGAGCTGGGCGCTCGCGCCGCCGGCCTCCGCCCGGAGCGCAGCCACCGCCACGTGGATCGGCACCCCGTCGAAAGTGCGCTCGCCGAAGCGGCGCGCGAGCTCGTCGAGTACCGCCGGCACCCGGGCGGCCTCCCCGAGTCGCGGGAGGACGCGCGCGAGGCCGAGCAGCGCCTCGGGCGCGGTGTCGTCGAATGCCGCCAGCCCCGTGTACTGACGGCGCGCGTCGGCCCACGCGCTCGCGGACTCGGCGCGGCGGGCCAGCGGCAACCGCGCGAGGCGCGCCTGGCGCGTGGACAGCTCCTTCACGCACTCCTCGAGCCGCGTCGAGTCACGACACGTCTCCCGGTCGAGGGGGCCGCCGAGCTCGAAGGCCACGGGTGCGGCGCGCGGCACGCGAAGGTGGTCGTCGGCGTCGATCCAGAACCAGTGGCGCGCGAGTCCCGAGTGGACCACCCCCGGCATCGGCTTGGCGAGCGTGGCGGCCTCCACCTCGGCGAGCGCGGTTCCGATCGAGCCTGCGATGCCGTCCGCGATGTGCTGCGCGACCAGGCGCTGCCGCTCGATCTGGCCGTTGATCGCGCCACGATCATCGCGATACGAGACGGCGCCCAGATACGCGATGCCAGCCGCCGGCACGAGCAGCGCGGCGACGGAGAGCACGTAGATCCAGGCTCGCGACGCGGGCACGACGGGGGCCAGCATAGCGCGCTGCGCTGGAATCGGCGCCACGCTGATGGACGGTGCCCGGGGGGGTCAGTAAGGTGCGCACGGCATGGCGCAGTCGCTCATCGTGGTCCCGACGTACAACGAGCGTGACAACGTGCGCGAGATCGCGACGCGCTTCCTCGCCGCGCTGGAGGGCGTCGAGCTCCTGTTCGTCGATGACAACTCGCCCGACGGCACGGGCACGGTGCTCGACGAGATCGCCGCGGTTCATCCACGCGTCCACGTGATGCACCGCGCGGGCAAGCTCGGCCTGGGTACGGCCTACATCGAGGGGTTTGGCTGGGGCCTCGCGCGCGGCTACGACTACCTGTTCCAGATGGATGCCGACGGCAGCCACGACCCGAAGTACCTGCCCCAGATGCTCGCGCTCGCCGAGGACGGCGCGGACGTGGTCGTCGGCTCGCGTTACGTCCCCGGCGGCGGCACCGAGAACTGGGGCGTGGGCCGCAAGCTCATCTCTCGCGGTGGCGGGCTCTACGCGCGCACGGTCCTCGGCGTCGACGTGCGCGACCTGACCGCCGGCTTCATGTGCTGGCGACGCGCGGCGCTCGAGGCGATCGACCTCTCGACCATCACGTCGAACGGGTACAGCTTCCAGATCGAGATGAAGTACCGCGCGATCACGAAGGGCCTGCGCGTGGTCGAGACGCCGATCGTGTTCGTCGATCGGCGGGTCGGTCAGAGCAAGATGTCCCGGTCCATCTTCGTCGAGGCGCTCGGCAAGGTGTGGGCCCTGCGGTTCGGTCGGCGCGCCTGACGTAAGCCGGGCCGCCGCGGCAACCGCGGCGGCAATCGCGCTAGACTGCTCGACCTCGGCGATGGTGATCCTGAAGCTACGCGTGAAGACCGCGACCGAGTGGAGCGAGCTCGTGCCGGGGACCACCTGCGTGGATCCGATGTTCGTGCCGACGACCGACGAGGTGGAGCCCGGCCAGGCGGTCATCGTCGAGGTGGCCTCGTCGATGCTGCCGAACAAGGTGCTGATCCGCGGCACGGTGCAGGCGTGGCGCCCGGCACTCCCGAGGATGCGCATCCGTGCGGGGGCGACGATCAGCATCGATGGCGACGAGCAGACGAAGCTGACGTTCCTCCACGAGGTGTTCGCGGGGACTCGCACCGACGTGCCGCGGCGACGCCACCACCGGCTGCCGGTGAGCATGCAGGTCCGCTACCGGCTCGCGAACAGCTCCACCCAGGTCGATTCGGAGGTCAGCGAGATCGGGGTCGGCGGCGCGCTGCTCGTCACGCCGGTCGCGCTGGCGCTCGACACCGAGCTGACGCTCGAGCTGCTGCCGCCCGGAGCGGCCGCCCCGCTCGCGATCACGAGCCGCGTCTCGTACCACGTGCCGACGACCACCCTTACCGGCCTGCGGTTCGTGTCCCGCGACAGCGACGGTGAGCGTCGGCTCCGCGAGCTCATCCGCCGGCTTCGCGCCGCCTGATGGGCAAGCACGTCCAGGTTCGCAAGCCTGCACCGCCCCGGGCGAAGCGCGAGCTGCCCGTCGCGGACGCGATCACGGCGGCGCTGAAGCTTCGCGGGCTCTCGGACGAGATCCGCGCCGGTCGGCTCGTGACGGAGTGGACCACGCTCGTGGGTCCGCGTATCGCGGCGCGCACCCGTGCCGACGGGATCGTGGAGCGCACGTTGACCATCGAGGTCGCGACCTCGGCCTGGCTCCACGAGCTGAACCTCATCCGCCCCCAGCTCACCCGCGACCTCACCCAGCGCCTCGGCCTGCCCCGCCTGTTCGATGACCTGCGGTTCCGCCTCGCCGGCCGCACCCGCGACCTCTCCGGCCGCACGCCCACCGTCGTCCGGCCGCCCACCCCACCCAACTGGCGCCCCCCTCCCTCCGCTCCCTCGATTCTGGAACACCAGCAGATCCTCGCCGACGCCGCCCGCATCGACGACCCCGACCTCCGCGACCTCATCACACGCCTCCGCATCGTCAACAACCGCTGACCCGTCCACCCCGTCACTACTCCGCGAGCGCCCCCTAGCGAGCAGAACCTCGGGCCCACCAACGAAGTTCCCGGGCACGCAGCGAGCGCCGCGTTTCTAGCAGTTACTTACTGGCGCCGCCGAGGGCAGAGCCGCCGACGGTCAACAACGCCGCGAGATCCTCGTCATTGAACTTCAGCTGCGCGCCGAGGAAGTAGTCGCGGCCGTACCGGAACGTGTCGAACTGGATCGGGACGCCGGAGCCGCCGGTGACGATGGGCAGCTCCGCCGGGTTGTTGAGCAGCTCGTCGACGCCGCCGAGGACGTAGAGGTGGTGATAGAACTCGTACGCGACGGCGAGCTTCACGCGCGGCAGCTGGTCGAACGTCGCGTCGAACGCGTCCACGGAGAACCGCAGCGTGTGGCCGCCGTAGACCAGCGCGTCGGCATCCGCGCCGATGCCGCCCGTGGACTCCTTGAGGCCGTAGCGCAGCGTGAGCCACGAGAACCGCTTCGCGAACTGGAACGTGAAGCGGATCTTGTCCTGGATCACCGTGCGGCGGATCCAGTTGTTCGGATCGACCGTGGGGTCGAACGTCAGCGTCACGTCGGGGTAATTGCCGCGCGGACCCTTCTCGAGCTCGATCAGATAGTACTTGTCCGGGCGCGTGTGCAGCTCGACGGAGATGTAGTGCCGCGCGAGGCCCGCGAACACGTTGTACTCGCTGCGAAGCCCGACATACGCCTTGATGCCGAACAGGGTCCCGAGGAAGCCCTTCGCATCGTCCGTGATCTGCTCGACGTTATCCGCGATCGCCGGATCGTTCACGAGGCGGCCGAGCGTGCCCTTGTCCTGGTCGATCTTGGCCGTGATCGACTCCGTGTTGTCGATGACGCCATCGAGCTTGTCGAGCTTCGCGCGCACCGACGTGCCCGTCTGCTCCAGCTCCGTCTTGGCGGTGGCCACGACGTCGCGCGCCTCCGCGGTCGCGGCGTCGAGGTTCTTCAGGATCGCCGCGATCTTCGGATCGCTCTGCTTCGTCAGCGCGCGCAGGTCGGTCGTGAGCCCCTCGATGTTGTTCATCGTGCGGTCCGCGCGCTCGATGATGTTCGCGACCGTCCCGCTCTCGCGCTGCACCAAACCGTCGACGCGCGTCGCGACGCTCAGCAGCGGTCCGTTCACGATGCCGCGGACGTCCTCCGAGAGGTCGCGCACGCTCTCCAGCACCTTGTCGACGTTCGGGAGCGTCTGCTCGATGCGACGCATGACCTGATCGGGCGTCGCCGCCTCCACCACCGTCGGGATCTGATGACACAGCGCGGCCTTGACGAGGTCCTTCGAGCTGTAGTCCTTGCACCCGGGACCGAGCAGCGTGAACGTGCGGCTCGTGCCGTCGGGGAGCTGGGCGATCTCCTCGCCCGGATCGATCTCGAGGTAGTTGTCGCCGAGCAGCGAGGTCGCCTTCTTGATCACGACGCCGGACGACCAGATCTTGACCTTGTTGTTGATCTTGAACGTGACGCGCGCGTAGCGGCCCTCGACCGTCAGCCCCGTGACCTCGCCTTGCGGGAGGCCCGCGACCACGACCTTGCTGCCCTTCGGCAACCCGGACGCGTCGCGGAAGCGCGCGAACATCGTGTAGTTGTCGCTGCCCGCGGGGTGCTGCCCGAGGTTCTTCCACACGAGGTAGCCGCCCACGGCGACGAGCAGGAACAGGATGCCGACGCGGATGCCGGCCGAGAGTGTCTTCACGCGGACGCTCCGACCTTCTCGATCGCGGACACGCCGGATGCGTGGAGAAACTCGTACACGAACGGGTGCTGGCTCTTCGCGATCACGGCCGCGGGCCCACCCACGAGGATCTTCTTCTCGTGCAGCATGGCGATGCGATCGGCGATGCGGAACACGGACGCCATGTCGTGCGAGATCACCACGGACGTCACCTTATACCGCTGGCTCGCATCGAGGATCATCTCGTCGACGTTTCGGGTCGCGAGTGGATCGAGGCCCGTGGTCGGTTCGTCGTACATGAGGATCTCCGGCTCGAGCACGAGTGCGCGCGCGAGCCCGACGCGCTTGCGCATGCCGCCGGAGAGCTCCCCCGGGAACTGCTTCTCCTTGCCCTGAAGCCCGAGGGCTCCCAGCTTGTCGTACACGATCGAGCGGATCTCCTCGTGCGACTTCTTCGTGTGTTCCTTGAGCGGGAACGCGCAGTTCTCCTCGACCGTCAGCGAGTCGAACAGCGCCGCGAACTGGAAGACCAGCCCGAACTTGCGCCGGAACAGCGAGAGCTTCTGCGGGTCGAGCGCGAGCACGTCGGTGCCATCGACGTAGATGTGTCCGCTGTCGGGGCGCAGCAGACACATGAAGTGCTTGATCAGCACGCTCTTGCCGGCGCCCGAGGCGCCCAGGATCACGTTCACCTTGCCGCGCTCGAGGTCGAGGCTGACGCCGTCGAGCACGAGGTTCTTGCCGAACGACTTCTTCAGATCGCGCACGCGGATGTGCCAGCGCGGATCCTTCTGCTCGGGGGGCGTGTCGCCAATGATCTCGCCGCCGTCTGGAGTCAGCATCAGCCTGCGCCTTTACCCGAGCCGAAGATCGACAGCAGGATATCGGAGAGAAAATAGTCGAGCACGAGGGTCGACGCCGAGCCGAGCACCACGGCCCGAGTCGTGCCGATGCCGACGCCGCGCCCGCCACCGGTCGCGTTGTAGCCCTGGTAGCAGCCGATGAGGGTCACCATGAAGCCGAAGAACGAGCACTTGATCATGCCCTGGACCACGTCGATCGGCGCGGTGATGTTGCGCAGGTTCGCCACCCACTGGCCCTGATCGACCCCGTTGAGCACGACCGCGACCAGCCACGCGCCGCCCATCCCGACGACGAAGAAGATGAGCCCCAGGATCGGCGTCACGACCGCAGCCGCCACGAGCCTCGGCAGCACCAGGTACTGCATCGGGTTCACGGCCATCGACTCGAGTGCGTCGATCTGCTCGGAGATCCGCATCGTACCGAGCTCGGTCGCGATGCCGGCGCCGGCGCGCCCCGACAGCATCAGCGAGGTCAGCACCGGCCCGAGCTCACTCGCGATCGCCTTGCCGGTGACGCCACCCGAGAACGACTCGAGGCCGAACTGCTTGAACGCAAAGATGGACTGCAGCGACATCACCATGCCGGTGAACGCCCCGACGAGCAGCACGATCGGCAGGCTCCCGAAGCCGATGTACTCCGCCGCCTCGAGGTAGTTCGCCGGGCGATATGGCCGACGCGGGAGCCACGCGAGCGACTTCGCCATCAGGATGAGATGGCCGCCGATCACGTCGAAGAAGCGCACGAGCGGCGCGCCGGTGTCGGTGACGCCACGCAGCAGCGCGCGCGGCAGCGAGATCCGCTCCTCGGGCGCATCGGGCGGCGCGGGCGGTGGGGCCTGGCGCGGCGCGACCCCCGTGGCTCCGGCGACCGCGGGCACCCCGGCGGCGGGCTTCATGCCCACCTGCCCCGGTGCTGCGCCGGGATCGCCGAGCGCGGCTCCGGGCCCGGGCGGACCGGCCGGCTCCGGCTCGTCGCCGCCCTGCTCCTGGCCCAGGCCAGACGGCACAGACGGCCCCTTCGATGACGGTGGCTGCTTGGTGGTCACGCCGCGACTCCCCCGTACGCTCCGATATAGGTCCGTGGCACGCGCTTGCTCATCCCGCAGGTCACTTCGTACTCCGACAATCCCGCCCAACCACCGTATTCGGCTACCGAGATCGACGCACCTCCGGCGGCGCGACCCAGCAAAACGGCGGGATCCCCCACGGTCGCGGCCGGGACATCGGTGACATCGGCGATCGCGATGTCCATGCTCACGAGCCCGACCAGCGGGACGCGCACCCCGCGAATGGCCACCTGCGCCCGGCCGCTCGCCCGCCGGGGCAGCCCGTCGGCGTAGCCCAGCGGGAGGACGGCAACCCGGCTCGGCCGCAAGGCCCGCCAGGTCGCGCCATATCCGACCGTCCCGCCCTCGGGCACGTCCCGGAGCTGGGCCACCTCGCTCACGAGCCGCATGGCCGACACGGGCTCGAACCCCGCAGGCCAGCGCCCGTTCCCGTAGATCGCGATGCCGGCGCGCACGAGATCGAAGCGCGACTCGGGAAACCACAGCGCCCCCGAGCTGTTCGCCGCGTGCCGCACGCGCAGGGGTGCGCCGGCCGCCGTCACGGCGAGGTCCACCTCGGCGAAGCACCGCAGCTGCTCGCGGGTCATCGACTCGAGGTCCGCGGGGTCGTCGCTGTCGGCGCAGGCGAAGTGCGTCATCAGCCCGACGACGCGGATCCCCACGCGCCCGGCCGCCACCGCGATCTCGGCGGCGCGCGCCGCGAGGACCCCGAGCCGCCCCATGCCCGTATCGACCTTGAGGTGGACGTCGATCGGACCCCGTCGGGCCGCGACGGCTGCGAACGGCGCGAGCTCGTCCTCCGTGCTGATCACCGGGACGAGCTGCGCGCCGACCATGTCGGCTTCGCCCCCGTGCTGCGCCGGGCCCATCACCAGGATCGGCAGCGCGATGCCCGCTTCGCGCAGCGCCACCCCCTCTTCCACGAGCGAGACCGCAAATCCGGCGGCGGCGCGGGCCCGCGCGAGAGCCCGCGCGACCTCGATCGCGCCGTGGCCATAGCCGTCGGCCTTCACCACGGCGAACACGGCCGTGCCGGTCACCGCATGCACGCGCTGCGCGTTGCCGACGATCGCGTCCAGGTCGACCTCGACACGGGTGCGCCGGATCATCGTCGACTGCATACGGCTGCGATCTCGCGCGCCGTCACCGCCGGTGTCAAGCGACCCGGCGGTGACGGCGGCGAATCAGGCCGCTCGCTTCTTCTCGGAGCGCTCGATCAGCGCGGGCGTCACCACCAGCGACCGGCCCCGCGCGATGATGAGCCCGTCGCGCGCGAGCTGGTTGAATGCGCGAGAGATCGTCTCGCGGCAGCTCCCGATCATGTTCGCGAGCTCCTGCTGCGTGGGGCGCCGCCGCACGAGCAGACCGTCCGGTCCCGACGCACCTTCCTCGCGGGCGAGCCCGACGAGGCGGTGGATGAGCCGCTCGTTGACATCGCAGAGCGCGAGCTGCGCGATCGTCTGGTCGGCGCGGCGCAGCCGGCGCGAGAGCTCGCCAAGGAGGTTCAGCCCCGTGCGCGGATGCGCCTGGATGTGCTTGAGCAGATCGTCGCGCGTGAGCACGAGCAGCACGGTCGGCTCGACGGCGAGGCAGTGCGCGGACCGCGTGCCCTGGTCGAACACCGACATCTCGCCGAACGTCTCGCCCGGACGCAGCAGCGACAGCGTCACCTCACGGCCACTCTCGCCGAAGATGACCACCTTCACGCGGCCGCCCATGATCAGGAACATGGAGTCGCCGGGCTCGTCCTGCGAGACGACCGCCGCCCCCACCGCGACCTTGCGAACGACGATGCGGGAGGCGAGATCTTCGATCGCGTTGATGGGCAATGCTGCGAACAGCGGTGAGCGCGCGATGGTCGCGCGGATGCGTGCCGGGTCTTCGCCTGCCACCCGGGGATCGGGGGGCATGAGCGGCCGTAGCGGCAGTACGGATGAAACGATGGGTCGCGCGATGCCGAATGACATGGATACTCCTCGTTGACGATCCGACTGAGCCTCACTGCGAGCGACGTGCCCGGCGCGGCATTCCGCGGTCGCCCTGGGATTCCAGTCGGTTGCCGAGCTGCCCTCAGGGTTTGCCCGTGCTGTTGGCTTCACGATCGATCGGGTGACCACGGCAGGAATGTCGTGGTCATCACATCGCGGTTGGCAGTGTCGGGGCCGGACCATCCGCGCTAGGTTCCGCACGATGTCGGAGCTCTCGGACCCGTGCGTCATCGCCGTGACCGTCAATGGCGCGCTGCGGATGCTGCGAGAAGGTACGACGGTGGCGGCGCTGGTGGGCGATCTCGGCCTCGGTGAGAAGCGCGTCGCGGTGGAGCGCAATCGCGAGGTCGTACCTCGGGCCCGTCATGCAGAGACGGTGATCGTCGCAGGGGACCGGCTCGAGGTCGTCACGTTCGTCGGAGGAGGCTGAGATGGACACGAAGCTCGATACCTGGACCCTCGCGGGTCGCACGCTGCACTCGCGGATCATCGTTGGCACCGGCAAGTACGCCTCCCTCGAGCAGACCCGCGCCGCCCTCGCCGCCTCGGGCGCCGAGATCGTCACCGTGGCGCTGCGCCGCGTCGACCTGGCGAGCAAGGAGCCAACGCTCCTCGATGCCATCGACCGCACGAAGTACGTGCTGCTGCCCAACACGGCGGGCTGCTACACGGCGGACGAGGCCGTGCGCACGCTGCACCTCGCCCGCGAGCTCGGCATCGACGAGCTGGTGAAGCTCGAGGTGATCGGCGATCCGAAGACCCTGTTTCCCGACAACACCGCGACCGTGGAGGCCGCGAAGCGCCTCGTGGCCGAGGGGTTCAAGGTACTGCCCTACTGCTCCGACGACCTCGTCACGTGCAAGCGGCTCGAGGACGTCGGCTGTCTCGCCGTGATGCCGCTCGCGGCGCCGATCGGGTCCGGGCTCGGGATCCGCAACCCACACAACCTGAAGCTGATCCTGGAGGCGGTGACGATCCCGGTCATCGTCGATGCCGGGGTCGGCACGGCCTCCGACGCCGCGCTCGCGCTGGAGCTCGGGTGCACCGCGGTGCTGATGAACACGGGCATCGCCGGGGCGAAGGACCCCGTGCTGATGGCCGAGGCGATGCGGCTCGCGTGCGAGGCCGGGCGCAAGGCGTATCGCGCGGGGCGGATGCCGCGGCGCGACCATGCCCACGCGTCGTCGCCGACGCTCGGGCTCCTCGAATAGCCGCGTGCCCGCGGGCATCCCCACCTGGCCCGCCTGGCTGATGGCGATCCGGCTCGTCGCCATCACCGATCGGCGGCTGATGGGACCCGACGTCGCAGCCGCGATCGCCGCGGTGGTCGCGCGGCACGCCCCCGGGAGCGTCCTCGTGCAGATCCGCGAGCCGGGCCTCGATGGTGCGGCGCTGCTCGCGCTCGTGCGGGCTGCGCTCGCGATGGGCGCCTGCGTGGCCGTGAACGACCGGCTCGATGTCGCGCTGGCCGCCGGCGCTCACGCCGTGCATCTGCCGGAGCGCGGCCTCCCGGTGGCCCTGGCACGCTCGCTCGCGCCCGGGCTCGTGATCGGCCGCTCCGTGCACACCGTCGAGGCCGCGCTCGCGGCCGCGCGCACGGGCGTGGACCTGGTCCAGCTCGGTCCCATCTGGCTCACGTCCGCGCCCGGCAAGGCGCCTGTGCTCGGCCCGGACGCGCTGCGGGCGGTCCGCCGCCAGCTCGACGCCGAGGCGTTGCCCACGCGCCTCGTGGCCGTGGGCGGTATCGACGGTCCCGCCCGGCGGGCCGCGGCGTTGGCCGCCGGCGCGCACGCCACGGCGGCAATTCGCGCGAGCTGGACCGTCTGAATCTGGAGCCGGTGGGCGGGTATGATCCGCCGACCTACGGTTTACGAA
>JAYSYE010000536.1:0-3375 GCA_043716635.1 Deltaproteobacteria bacterium
ACCATCGCCGCCGCGCTGCTGGACTACGTGTTCAAGGCGGCCGCGTCGCAGCGGATGACCGGCGATGACCTCGCGCGACTGTTCGCGCTGTTCCATGGCGTGGTCGGCATCGCGACGGCGCTCACGCAGTGGCTGCTGGGCCGGTTCGCGCTCGAGAAGCTCGGGCTCGCACGCACGCTCGCGAGCTTGCCAGGAGCCGTGATCGTGTTCGGGATGACCGCGCTCGCCGCGCCCGGGATCGGGACGTTCATCCTCCTGCGCGGCGCCGAGAACGTGCTGCGCAACTCGCTGTATCGCGAGGCTTACGAGGTGTTCTACACGCCGCTGCTCGTGTCCGAGCGCCGCACCACGAAGACGGTGATCGACGTGGGCGTCGAGCGCCTCGGCGACGTGATCGGTGGCCTCAGCGTGATCGCGCTGCTCGCGCTGCTCCACGCACCCCCGCAGGTGCTGATCGGCGCCGCGGTCGGCGTCTCGATCATCGGCGTGATCGTCGCGCTGAAGGCGCAGCGGAGCTACGTCGAGGCGCTCGAGCGCAGCCTGCTCGCGCATGCGGACGAGCTGGACAATGACGACCCGGGCGAGAAGGTCACGCGCTCGACGATCGAAATGATCGTGCAGCGCGACAGGGCCGGCGCGAGCGCCAGCATGAGCCTCCCCCAGATGAGCCGCAGCTCGAACGTGAGGGGCACGGAGGGCACCGGCGGCGCTTCGGCCGGCGGGCAAGCCGCGCCGGTTGATCAAACCGCGCCGCCCTCCGACAGCGCTCCGGACCGCGGGCACGCCGCGCCGCGCGATGACAGCGGCAACCCGCCCGTCGGCGCGAGCGGCCGCGGGCACGCGCGTAAGTCGCGCCCTCCCGCGGTGCCCGAACGGGGTGCCGTCGACCCCACCCTTGCCCGGCTGACGGAGCTGGTGTCGGGCGACCTGACGCGGATCAAGGCGGCACTGCACGGCGACCTGCTGTCGCCCGCGGCCGTCGCGTACGCGATTCCGCTCCTCGCGCGCGCCGACGTGGTCGCCTCCGTGCGAAGGGCGATCGGAAAGGTCGCCGCGCCGTGCCTCGGCCAGCTCGTGGATGCGGTGCGCGACCCGCTCGTGCCGCTCGCGGCCCGTGTCGAGATCTCGGGCCTCATCGCGGGTGCGGTGCTCGAGCAAGCCCCAACGCCGGAGCTGGGCCGGGCCCGCGCGGAGCTCGCGCGCGCCGGGCTCACCGCGTGCCTCGACGACAGCGAGTTCGAAGTCCGCTATCGCGCGGGGGCGGCGCTCGGTCGGCTGCGCGAGCACCTGCCCGATCTCGCGGTGGACGCGGCAGCGGTGTTCGAGGGAGTGCGCCGCGAGCTCAACGTCGACCCCGCGGTCTGGACGGCGCTCGACGACGCGACCACCGCCGCCCAGGACGCGGCGGAGAGCGGCGCCACCGGCCGCGTGCTCTCGCGCGCCGCGCAGCACCTCGCCACGTTGCTCGCGCTCGCGCTCCCCGCCGAGCCGGCACGCACCGCGTTCCAGGCGCTGTGGAGCGAGGACAAGGCGATCCGCGGGGTCGCGCTCGAGTACCTCGACAACGTGTTGCCGCAGGATATCCGGGAGCGCATGTGGCTCGTGCTCGAGCTCGAGGCTCACGCGGAGGTCGAGGAGGAGGCGCCGCCGGGCGACAAGGCGTCCGAGGCCACGCCGGGGGACAAGGCGTCCGAGGCCACGCCGGCGGACGCCACGCCGGCGAAGTCCGCGCCACCGAAGCCGAGCAAGTCGAGCAAGCGTCCCGTCGAGGCCGTGCTCGCCGACCTGCTGAAGCGGCCGACGGCGCCGATCGCAGCGGTGGTGCTTCCGCCCGAGGCGCGAGCCACGCAGGTCGAGCCGCCACCGGAGCCGCGCCGCAAGCCCGGCGAGTGAGCCGGCCGCTGCGGGCGGCGAGCCTCGCGCAGCTCGCGCCGGATGACTCGCTCGAGCGCCGAGCCCGTGACCGCGATCCGGTCCGGCTCTGCACTCATGCGGCGCTCATGAAGCGGGGTCGATTCTCGCTGTATCTCACCATCGATTCATCGCCCCGCCCGCCGGGCGGAACTACCATGGCGGCCTCATGATGGCGCGCCTGGGTCTGACGTGCGTCCTCGCCACCGGGCTGACCACGACGGCGGGGCGCACCGCGGCGGCGCAGCCGGCACCGGCACCGGCATCGGCATCTGCGCCGCAACCGATCTCGCTCGCATTCATCCAGGGGGCGGTCCCCGCGGCTCCCCGTCACCGCGCTGCAGCAGCCCGCAGGCAAGCGGCGTCGCTCGGCGTCGCGGCCGCCGGCGCGTGGGGCGCGACGTCGTTCGGCGTGTTCACCTCGTGGAAGACGGCGCGCCTCGGGCTCGCGATGAGCGCACCCCTTCCGGTGCTCGGCGCGGCCCGCAGCCGCGACGCGAGCATCGCCGTCGCGCACGCGGAGCGCGCGGTGGCGGAGGCCGAGCTCGGGCGGACGGATCTGGAGCTCGTCCACGACGCCACGCGGGCATGGCTCGAGCTCGCGCGCGCCGCCGGCCATCGCGATGCGGCGCACGCGGCCACCGCGCGCGAGCTGGCGCTGCTGACGGCCACCAAGGAGCGCGCGAGCGCCGGTGATGCCGCCCGGTCCGATGTCGTGCAGGCCACGGCATCCGAGCGCCGCGCGGTCGCGCGCGAGAGTGCCGACGCGAGCTCGGTCGTCGTGGCGTCCGCGGAGCTCGCGGCCGTGCTCGGGTGGCCGGCCGATCGCGAGCTGGCCTTCGATGGCGCGCTCGCGATGCCTCCGGAGGTGCAGCCGCTCGCTGTCTGGCGCCAGCGCGCAGCGGAGCAGCCTGCGCTGCGCGTGGCGACGGCCGAGCGCACCGTCGCGGAACGGCAGGTCGAGGTCGCACGGTCCGCACGCTGGCCCGTGCTGTCGCTCGATGCCGATGCTGCGATCGACGATCCGACGCTGCCCGGCACCGATTTTCATGCGGGCTTCTCGATCTCGGTGCCCCTGTTCGGGCGCACGGCCGCCGGCATCGCCGCCGCGACCGCCCGCCGCGACGCCGTGCAGGGCGAGCGCGAGGCCATCATCACCGCGCTCGACGCGCAGGTCGTGGCCGCGTACCGCCGGCTCGAGGCCGCGAGGGCGCGCGTGAACGCGATGGAGCAGGACGTGCTCCCGGCCGCCCGCGAGGCGAGCAACGTGGCGCGCGAGTCGTACCAGGAGGGTGTCGGCGGGCTCGCGTCCGTGCTCGAAGGCGAGCGGCTGCTCGCGGAGAGCGAGCTCGAGGCGTGGGATGCCAGGGTCGACGCGGCGCAGGGCTATGCGGATCTGGTGTGGGCTGCAGGCGGTACGCCGTGATGCGCGTGCCGCACCCGTCGGCCTCGACGATCATCGGG
>JAYSYE010000537.1:0-3370 GCA_043716635.1 Deltaproteobacteria bacterium
GGCGAGAGCCCACCGTAGAGGAACACCTCGAGGATCTTCTTCGCGCGCACGCCGGGTGGCAGCTGAGCCGCCGCCGCGCTCGCCGGAAACGCACCGAACGCGGTGGCGTTGGCGCGCCCGAGCCACGGTCCGACGATCGCGACCCCGGCGGAGCCCGCCACGAGCGAGAGGAACGTCCGGCGCTGCATGGCGAAGACGGTGCACCCAACCGCGGCCCCATGCCATCGCGAAGCCTGAGGCCTCCTCTCCACTCGATGCGCGGAGGGCGCTAACCGGCGTGCGCACCTCGCGCAGCGCTCGTGTAGCGCTTGTCATGACGGGCCCGTTGAGTGCCGCACTGCGTAATGGTCTGGTGCGGTCATGCGATGGATCCAGGGCATTGTCGTCGCGGCCACGGCGGCACTCCTGGCGACCGCGACGCCCGCGCGCGCGCAGCGCTGGCACGACGCCACCGCGGATTGCCTCGGGACCACCGCCGAGTGGAGCAGCAAGCTCGATCTCGCCGACGTGGATGGGGATGGTCTCGTCGACGTGCTCGTCGCGAACGGGGGCGACTACGATGCCGCCGGCGCGCCCGAGCCGACGCGCGTGTGGCGCAACCTCGGCACGTGGGCGACGCCCGGCGTGCCGCACTGCGAGGAGATCTCGCAACAGGCCGTGCTCGGCTTCACGGGCCTCTCTCGCGTGGTGAAGGCCGCCGACGTCGACGGCGATGGCGATCTGGATCTGCTGACGGGCGGCGCCTACCAGACGCAGGCGCACCTGTACCTGCGCGGGGCCAGCGGCTGGACGGATGCGACCGCGCAGCTCCCGCAGCAGCCCACGAGCATCGGCGACGCCGAGTTTGGCGACGTCGACGACGATGGCGATCTCGATCTCGTGCTCGCGGACTGGGGCGCGACGGCGCCCGCGGCACCCGGCTACGTCGGCGGGCGGACGCGGCTCTACCTGAACGACGGCACGGGCCACTTCAGCGATGCGACGGCGGCGCGGATGCCGACCACGCTCGTCGGCTGGTCGTGGGAGCTCACGCTCGCGGACGTCGATGGCGACTGGGCCCTCGACATCCTCGTGGCCTGCAAGGCGTGCACGGGCAGCTACGTGTTCCACAACGACGGGGCGGGCACGTTCACCGAGCGGCCGGGTGCGCTCCCGCCGCGACCGAACAACTACGGGCTCGAGCCGATGGACATCGACGGCGACGGCGATCTCGATCTCGCGACGATCAACGATGGCGTGGGCGGTCGCAATCGCATCCTCGTGAACGACGGCGCCGGCACGTTCACCGACCAGACCGCGACGCGCCTCGCGGGGACCGCAAATCCCCGGGAGGACGACAACGCGTCGGTGTTTCTCGATGTCGACAGCGATGGGGATGCGGACCTGCTCGTCGCGTCGCTCTCGGGTCCCGAGCGCCTGCTGCTCAACGATGGCGCGGGCGTGTTCTCGCTCGCCCCGGGTGCGGCGACGCCCGACGACACGCCGGGCTCGCTCGGCATCGGCGTCGCGGACCTCGATGGGGACGGGCGCCTCGATGTCGTGCAGTCGCAGGGCGAGGTCGCGTTCCCCGAGAAGGTCCAGCTCGCGGGTACCGACGGTGTGGCCATCGATACCGCCGCGCCGGTGATCGCCGGTGTCGAGGTGATCGCGACGACGGGTGGCATCGTCCACGCGCGGGTGCACGATCATCAGAGCCCGTCGCGCGCGCACGACTGGCAGCGGGTGTGGCTGGTGACGGACGCGGCGACGGAGATCGACATGGCGTGGACCGGCGAGTACCGGTGGCGCGCGTCGGTGCCGGGCACGCCCGCGCTCGTGAGCTACCGGGTCTGCGCCCGCGACCGGCGGGGCAACCAGGCGTGCTCGCAGCCGGTGACGGCGAGCACCGGGCCCGAGGGTGGGCCGGTCGGCGATGGTGCCCCGGATGGGCCCGGCGTCGACGACGCGCAGCCTGGCGGCTGCTGCAGCGCGGGCGACGGCGGCCCCGGTGGCTCGCTCGCGCTGGCGGCGCTGGTCGGCGCGGTGCTCCTCGCGATCGGCCGCCGCCGCTGCTTCGCCTGGTAGGCTCGCGCCATGTCGAGCGCTGCCTACGCGACGCTGGTTGCCACGTTCACGAAGCTGTACCGGTACCAGCACCTCGCGGCGATCGCGGGCTGGGATCAGGCCGCGATGATGCCGGAGCACGGCAACGATGCGCGCGGGGCCGCCCTCGCCGAGCTTGCCGTGCTCGTGCACGAGACTCTCGTCGGACCGGAGCTCGCCACCGCGCTCGCTGCCGCACCCGCCGAGGTCGCCACCGAGAGCGAGCGCGCCTCCGTCCGCGAGATGCGGCGGCAGTGGCAGGCCGCGAACCTCGTCCCAGCGTCGCTCGTCGAGGCGAAGAGCCTCGCGGGCTCGCGCTGCGAGCATGCGTGGCGCACGCAGCGTCCGGCGAACGACTGGACGGGATTCCTCGAGAACTGGCGCCCGGTGGTCGCGTGCGCGCGGCAGGAGGCGACGCTCCTCGCCGAGGCGACGGGGCTCTCGCGCTACGACGCGCTCGTCGATCGCTTCGAGCCCGGCATGACGACGGCGATCATCGATCCGATCTTCGCGGATCTCAAATCGTGGTTGCCGGGCCTCCTGCAGGAGGTGCTCGCGAAGCAGCGCACCGAGCGCGTGACCGCGCCCGTGGGCCCGTTCGACATCGCGGCGCAGCGCGCGCTCGGCCTCGAGATCATGGGTCTTCTCGGCTTCGACTTCGCGGGCGGTCGCCTCGACGTCTCGACCCATCCGTTCTGCGGCGGCGTGCCCGAGGACGTCCGCATCACCACGCGCTACCGCGACGATGATTTCGTCCAGGCGATGATGGGCATCGTCCACGAGACCGGCCACGCCCGCTACGAGCAGCGCCTGCCGCGGGATCAGGTGCACCTGCCGGTCGGCCAGCCGCGCTCGATGGGCGTGCACGAGAGCCAGAGCCTCGCGTTCGAGATGCAGCTCGGCCGCAGCGAGCCGTTCCTCGCGCTGATCGCGCCGCTCGTCCGCAAGCACCTCGGCGATCAGCCGGCGTTCGCGGTGGAGAACCTCGCGGCGATCTACACGCGCGTCGAGCCGGGCTTCATTCGCACCGAGTCGGACGAGCTGACGTATCCACTGCACATCGTGCTCCGCTACGAGATCGAGCGCGCGCTCGTGGAGGGCGAGATCGAGCCAGAGGATGTCCCTGCGCTGTGGGACGAGAAGATGCTCACGTATCTCGGGGTGGATACGCGCGGGAACTTCCGGAACGGATGCCTGCAGGACATCCACTGGACCGACGGCGCGATCGGCTACTTCCCGAGCTACACGCTCGGTGCGATGTACGCCGCCCAGTACTTCGCGGGGATCC
>JAYSYE010000538.1:0-10166 GCA_043716635.1 Deltaproteobacteria bacterium
GTTGTAGTCGAGGAAGATCACCTCGACTCCGCCATCGTCGGTCGACGTCGCCAGCAGCTTGGTGATCAGCCGCCACGTCGCGGAGCGGTTGAGGTTCGCCTCGGTCGCGGCGACGAACTCCTTCGGATAGTTCTTCGGCTGCGACTTGTAGAACAGCCCCACATCGACGTCGCGCCCCGAGCGGTGCGAGTGGTGACCGCTGAGCTGGCCCCCGCCCTCCTCCGACAGGTCTCCGATCGCGAGGTCGTGCACCTTCGGGAGGTCATCGAGCGTCTCGCGGATCGCGCGCCGCAGGTTCGTCACGGTCGTGCGCGTGCCGTACGTGCGAGCGGGTCGGCGCAGGAAGTAGCGATCGCCACTCTTCAGCTTCGACGCGTGCGTCAGCGAGCCCTGCCAGGGCGCGCCCGACGACTGGCCGCGGCCGCCGCCCTCCGCCCGGGCCTCCCGCACCGACCCGGGCGTCTGGATCGCGACCCGGTGCGCCTTCGCCGAGTGCTCGTGCTTCGATGCACGCGGCGTGGGCTTCGCCTCTGCGGCGGTCCCTGCCATACACAACGTCATGGCGCCGAGGATCATGCCGAGGGTCACAAACGAGGTGCTGCGCATCGGGTCCTCGACTCTGTAGGCGTTATGCCAGCGGCGCCAATTTTTTACGAGCGACCGAGGTGCGACAGCGTGCGGAACAGGTCGCCGGCCTTGGCCACCACACCCTCGCCGTAGAGCGTGTTGATCATCCCGCGCAGCTTCTTGGCCTGGTCGGCGGGCTGCTTCATCGCCATCATCTCGACGGGCAGCGAGAACGACTTCTCCGCCGTCGCCTTCACGCGCGAGAACTCCCGGATGCCCTCGTCGCCGTGGATGCGCCCGAATCCGGAATCGCCCACGCCGCCGAACGGCAGCCCGGGGATGCCCGCGAACGCGAGCGCGGAGTTGATCGCCGTCATGCCGCTGCGCAGCCGCGCCGCGATCCCGCGCGCCGCCTTGCCCGCGAACACGGCCGAGCCGAGCCCGTAGATCGTGTCGTTCGCGAGCTTCACGGCCTCGTCGACCGAGTCGACCTTCTGGATCGGGATCACCGGACCGAAGGTCTCGTCCTTCATGATCTTCATCGAGTGATCGACGCCCGTGAGCACGGTCGGCTGGATGAAGTTGCCGCTGATCGCGGCCGTCCCACCGGTGAGGACCTTCGCGCCCTTCGCGACGGCATCGTCCAGGTGGTCCTTCACGATCGCGATCTGCCCCGGGCTCGTCATCGCGCCGAGCTCGCCGTCATCGCCGCCGGTCTTGAGCTCGCGCACGAGCCTCACGACCTCGTCGACGAACTGGTCGTGCACGCCGCTCTGCACGTACACGCGCTCGATGCTGACGCACGCCTGGCCCGCGTTCGTGAGCCCGCCGTACACGGCCGCGACGGCCGCGCTCTTCACGTCCGCGTCGTCGGTCACGATCATCGGATCCTTGCCGCCGAGCTCGAGCAGCACCGGCGTCAACCGCTCGGCCGCTGCGATCATCACGCGCCGGCCCGTGGCAGCCGAACCCGTGAACGCGATCTTGTCGACCGCGGACCGTGCGAGCGCCGCCCCCGTCGCGCCCGCGCCCGTGACCACCTGGATGAGATCCGGCAGCGCGAACGTGGCCGCCGCGATCTCCGCCACGCGCACCGAGATGAGCGGCGTGAGCTCGCTCGGCTTCCACACCACGGCGTTGCCCGCCGCGAGCGCGTACGAGATCGACCCGAGCGGCGTGGACAGCGGGTAGTTCCACGGGCCGATCACGCCGATCACGCCGAGCGGGTGATAGCTGATCGTCGCCTTGAAGTTCATCAGCACGCCGGAGCCGACCTTCCGCGTCGCGAGCGCGTGCTCGGCCCGCGCCGTCGCGTGCTGCAGGTGGGCGAGCGTGACCATGATCTCCGACATCGACTCGGCGAGCGGCTTGCCGTTCTCGCGCGTCATCAGCGCGGCGAGCTCGTCGGCGTGGGCCGCGAACGCCTTGCGAAACGCCGTCAGCTCCTCGCGCCGGGCCGCGAACGAGCGGCTCCCCCACGCCGCGGCCGCGATCCGGGCGCGCGCCACCGCCGCATCGACGTCGGCCTGCGTGTGGATCGGGACCGTGCCGAGCAGCTCGCCCGACGCCGGATCGTAGCTACCGAGCCGATCGCTCGGCACCTGCGTGCCCGACCCCGTACTGGACCCGGTACCCTGGCCACTCTTCGAGACCATCGTCGTCGCTGTCGCCATGCGCGCGACCATGGCACCGGCCTCCCAGCTCCTCAAGCACGATCGGTGGCCGGGCGAACTAAGCTCCGTTCACAAGCGTCAGCGCCCCGTCGTCGCCGTGCGGACCGCGAGCTCGGCCTCGGCCACCGCCGCGAGCAGATCCACCTCCCGCAGCTTCGCCTCCGTGATCGCGTCGATCGCGTCGAGCAGCTCCACGATGCCGCCCTGCCCCGACCGGTAGGCGCTCTCCGCCATCTCGCGGACCTTCGGCAGCCGGGCCAGCATGTCCGCCCGGTAGCGTGCGAGCGCGTCCCGACGCAGCGCGAGCACGTCGATGGCCCCCGTCCGCTGCGCCGTCAGCTCCGCCCGGTCCGCCTCCGTCTCGAGCCGCGCCGCCTGCTCCTGGGCATGCGCCCGCGCGATCTGCCCCTGGTTGCGGTCCGAGGTCGCGAGCGGGACGCTGACACCGAGCAGGAGCGCGAGCCCCTCGGGCCCGGTCGTCGAGAACGCGGTCAGCCCGACACTCGGGGTCGGCACGGCATCGGCCTCGGCCCGGCTCGCCTCGGCGCGTGCGGCGACCGCCTCCGCCTGCGCGAGGGCGAGCAGCGGATGGTCGGGCGCGATGCTCGCCGCCGGTGCCGCCGGTGCCGCCGCCTCGTCGTCCGCGAGCGTGGTCCGCGCGTGCGGGATCCACCCCGCACGCCCGATCGCCGCAGCCAGCTCTGCCGCGTGCGCGCGCTCGTCGGCCCGGGCCTCGTCCACCTTGCTGCTCGCCGTCGCCACGGCCAGCTCGACGCGCTCGAGCGCATACGGACTGCTCGCCCCTGCCGCCACCCGGCCCGTCACCACCGTGCGCGCCCGGATCGCGTCCTCGACCGCCGCCGCCAGCGTCGCCGTCCGCTGCTGCGCGCCCTGCAACGCGAGGAACCTCTGGCGGATGCTCACCTCCGCGCCCGCCTCGTCCACGGCCACCGCGCGCCGCGTGACCTCGATCCTCGCGACCGCTGCATCCCCGCGCCGCGCGCGCTGGTGTCCGATCAGCACGGGCACGTCGAGACCCGCGGAGAACTGGTTCCGGCCGCTCGTCGGCTCGCCCTGCACGGTGCGCAACCCGCCCAGGCTGAGCGTCGGGTTGGGATAGATCGTCGCCTCGACCCGGTCCGCCGCCGTCACGTCGATCTGCGCGCGTGCCGCCGCCACCCGCGGCGCATGCTCGCGATACATCGCGATCACCTCGTCGACACTGACATCCTCGTCGGCGCGCGCACGACCCGCGCCCGCGACCAGCACCGCGGCCAGCACCGCGAGGCCCGCGCCCGGCGCCTTCACGAGTGCACCCCCGCGTGCGTGGGCTCAGCCGGCTCGTCGAGATCCTCGTCCTCGCCCGGCATCCCCAGCACCTTCGGCGTGATCAACCGGTAAAGCACCGGCAGGATCGCGAGCGCCACCAGGAGCGTCGTCACCATGCCCCCGATGATCACGACCGCGAACGGCCGCTGCGTCTCGCTCCCCACGGCGTGGGACAGCGCCATCGGCATCAGCCCGAGGATCGCGAGCAGCGCGGTCATGAGCAGCGCGCGAAACCGCGACGACGGCCCCTCGACCACGGCTTCCGCGAGCGGCGTGCCGGCGCGTCTGAGATCCTCGATCGCGCTCACCACCAGCAAGCCCGCGAGGCTCACCTGGCCCAGCAGCGCGATGAACCCGACGGCGGCGCTCACCGACAGCGCGATGCCGGCGATGCGGAGCCCGAAGATGCCGCCGACGAGCGCGAACGGCGCGGTCGCGAGCACGGCCGCCGCGCTGCGTGCCGAGCCGAGCGCGTTGAACAGCAGGATCATCACGAGCAGCAGTGCCACCGGCACCACGACCTTGAGCCTGGCCATCGCGCGCTGCTGGTTCTCGAACTCGCCGCTCCAGACGAAGTAGTGCCCGTCCGGCAGCTTCACCGCCTTCGCGACCACCTGCTGCGCCTCCGTGATCACCGACCCGAGGTCACGACCCTGCACGTTGAACTTCAGCGACGCGACGCGGCTGTTCGCCTCGTGGTTGATCGCTGCGCGGCCCTGCCCCACGCCGATGTGTGACAGCTCGCTGAGCGGCACGCGCCCGCCATCCGCCGTCGGCACCGCGAGCGCGCCGATCAGGCTCTCGTCCGAGCGATCGGCCGCCGGCAACCCGACCCGGATCGGCACCGTCCGCCCGTTCACCCACATCTGCGTGACGATGCGCCCCGCGAGCGCGGTCTCGATCAGCTCGTTCGCGTCGGCCACCGCGACGCCCGAGCGGGCGAGCGCCTGCCGGTCGAGCTCGATCTGCAGCTGCGGCGTCATCGAGTCGCGATACAGGTCGAGGTCGACGATGCCCTTCACCTTCGACAGCGCGTCCTTCGCCTGCTGGAGACTCGTGCGCATCGCGTCGAGGTCCGGACCGAACACCTTCAGCACCACCTGGCCGCGCACCCCCGACATCGCCTCCTCGACGTTGTCCTTGATGGGCTGCGAGAAGTTGAACTGCACCCCGGGAATCTCCTCGAGCGCCTGCCGCATCGCCTCGACGAGACCCTCCTTCGTCATCTCCTTCGGCCACTCCTCGCGCGCCTTCAGGTGCACGAACGTCTCCGACATGTTGATGCCCTCGTTGTCCGTGCCGTCCTCCGGGCGGCCGTGCTCCGACAGCGTCGCGATCACCTCGGGGAACGCCGCGAGCCGCTTGCGCACGTCGAGCAGGATGCCGCGACTCGCCTCCTGGCCGATGCTCGGCGGCATCTCGACGAACACGACGATGTCGCCCTCGTCGAGCTCCGGCAAGAACTCGTGCCCGAGCCCCTTCGATGCGACGTAGCCGCTCACGAGGAGCACGCCCGCCAGCACCACCGCGATCACCGGCGCCCGGGCGATGCGCGCGAGCACGTTGCGGTACCCACGCCCCAGCAACTCGACCGACTTCGGATCCTTGGTCTGCGCGTCCGCGGGCCGCAGGAACACGGCACACAGCGCGGGCACCAAGGTCAGCGCCAGCACGAGCGAGCCGAGCAGCGCGAACGTGTAGGTCAACGCCAGGGGCCGGAAGATCCGGCCCTCCACGCGCTGGAGGGTGAACACAGGGATCAGCGCCGCGATGATGATCGCCATCGCGAAGAACGTCGGCCGCGACACGGCGAAGGCCGCCTTGCTCACGAGCCCGAGCATCTGGCGCCGCGTCTTCGGCCGCTCGTGCCGCGCCATGTGGATCACGTGCTCGACGAGGATCACCGCGCCGTCCACCAGGATGCCGAAATCGATCGCACCCATCGAGATCAAGTTGGCAGGCAGTCCGATCAGGTGGAGCCCGATGAACGCCGTGAGGATCGCGATCGGGATCACGAGCACCACGATGATGGAGCCGCGAATCGTCCGCAGGAACAGCCACACCACGCCGAGGATCAGCAGCGCCCCGAACAGCAGGTTGTGGTGCACCGTGCCGAGCGTGTGCTCGACGAGCTTGGAGCGATCGTAGAACGGCTCGATGCGCATCCCCGCGGGCAGGATCTTCGCGTTGAGCTCGGCCATCTTCGCGTGGATGCTGTCGAGCACGCGCGTCGGGTTCTCGCCGCGTCGCAGCAGCACGAACCCCTCGACGATCTCCGGCATGGGGCCCATGCCCACGTCGCCGCGCCGCGGCACCCCCGACAGCACGACCCGCGCGACATCACCCACCGTGATCGACACGCCATCCTTGCTCGCGAGCACCACGTCCTGGATGTCGCGCGGCGTCTTCAGATAGCCGATCCCGCGCACGACCATCTCCTGGTCGCCGTGCCCGAGGAAGCCACCGCCGACGTTCACGTTCGACTTCTCGAGCGCCTGCGTGACCTCGCCGAGCGTCAGCCCGAACCCGCGCAGGCGCGCCGGATCGACCTGCACGTGGAGCTCGGGCACGAACCCGCCGAAGCTGACGACGTCCGCGACGCCCGGTACCTGGCGGAACTGGCTGGTGATGACCCACTCCTGCTCGTCGCGCAGCTCCTGCAGCGTGTGGCGATCGCTCGCGAGCCGGTACTGGAAGATCTCGCCGAGCGGCGTGTACTCCGGCGCGAGCTCCGCGGAGATGCCTTCGGGCAGCTCGGCGTTCGTGATGCGCTCGGAGACGCGCGTGCGCGCCGCGAACGCGTCCACGTCGTCGTCGAACGTCTGGTAGATGAGCGAGAGCCCGAACAGGCTCTCGGAGCGCAGCGAGATCATGCCCGGCGTGCCGTTCAGCTCGCGCTCGAGCGGCATCGTGATCTGCTTCTCGACCTCCTCGGGCGCGAGCCCCGGGGCCTTCGTGATCACGTTGATCTGGTAGTTCGTGACGTCCGGGAACGCCTCGATGGGGGTCTTCGTGTACGCGGAGAAGCCGTACAGCGCGACGCCGAGGGTGAACGCGATCACGGCGAAGCGCCGCGATACGCACGTCTGGATGAGTGCTTTCAGCATGGCTACTGGAGCTGCTCGGATTCCGCGTCGAGGAGGAGCGCGCCCTTGATCACGACCTGCTCGCCGACCTTGAGCCCCGTCAGCACCTGCACCTGCCCGTCGACGGAGGGCCCGACCGTCACCGCGCGCGCCGCGTAGCGGTCCTCCCCGATCTTCACGTACACGTTCAGCTCCTTGCCGTCCTTGATGAGCACCGACTCGGCCGGCAGCACGATGCTCTTGCCGGCCGGCGCCTTCACCGACGCGCGCGCGAACATGCCGGCGCGCAGGTCCGCGGGCGCGTCCGTGAGCCCGATGTACACGGGGGCGGTCCGCATCGATCCCGTGAGCGCGCTCCCGATCGAGATGACCTTGCCGTGGATCGCCGTCGTGCGCCCCGACAGCTCGATGTCGACATCGGCGCCGACATTCACCTGCGCGAGGTCGCGCTCGAACACGTCCGCGACGGCCCACACCGCCGTCGGGTTGCCGAGCTCGATGAGCGCATCGCCGCCCGGCTCCGCGACGCTACCGACGGTCGCCCGCCGCGTGATCACCGTGCCCTCGATCGGCGCGCGCAACACCACCGTGGAGCCGCCGCCGGCCCCGAGGATCGCGGACGTGCTCTGCGCGCGCGCGAGCTCCGCCTGCAGCTCGCGAAGATGCGCCTGCGCGACCACCCGATCGCTCTCGATCCCGACCCCGGAGGCCGCCATCTTGTCCTGGCGCTCCACCTCGCGCTTCGCCGCGTCCACCTCGGCCGCCGCTGCCGTGGAGGACGCCCGCGCCGCCGCGGCGTCGGGGGACGACAGCGTCACCAGCGGATCCCCCGCCTTGACGTGATCGCCCGTCGACACCATCACCGCGGTCACGCGCCCTGCGACGGGCATCGACACCTGGGACACGGCGCCGTCGCGAAAGGCGATCCGGGCGGGCGCGCGGACCACGGGCACCGTCGCGTCGAGCGAGACCGGCTTCGCGACGACGTACGCACGCGACGCGGGGGAGACCTGCACGGAGCCGTCCGCCTCCTCGAGGGCAGGCGCGGGCTCGTGCTCGGCGGCACCGGTCGCGGCATTGTCCTTGGCGGCGCACCCACCGAGGGCACTCGCGGTCGCGAGGGCGAGCGCGGCATGGAACTGGAAGGAATTCACGATGACTCGCTGTTCCATGCGCCGTGCCACCGGCAACTCCGCATCCACGCGTTACCGTTCGAGAAGTCGCCGCAACAAATTCGCCCCACCTGGGGCAGGACTGGGGTCGCTGCCCGCTTCATGTCGATTCGACTCCGCTTCACGCTGGCGCTCGCGGCCGTCGGCTTCGTGCTGCTCACCGCCTACTCGCTGTGGTCGTACCGGAGCGAGCGCGCGGATCTGCGTGCATCGTCCACCACCGAGATCTCGGTGCTAGGCCGGTCGCTCGCCGTCTCGATCGGGAACGCCCTTCGCGATGGGCAGGGCGCCGACATCGAGGAGACGCTCGGGATGCTCGCGGCGTTCGATCCGCTGCTCGCGGTGCACGTCCACGGTCCGAGCGGGAACGAGCTCGCCCATACGCGAGGCGCGCACCTCGACGCAGGAGTCGAGCGCATGATCGCGGACGCGACGGCGCACGAGACCGAGACCGTGCAGTTCGAGCCTCCCGACGATCCCACGCGCCTCGTGTACGCGGCACCGCTCCTCGACGACGCCGGCGTGACGCTGGGCACGGTGTCCGTGGTGCGCCCGATCGACGACCTCGATGCCGACCTCGCCCGCACGCGCACGCGCATGCTCGTGGTGGTCGCCGCGTTCCTCGTGCTCACGATTGCCGCCGGGCTCGTGCTGGGGACGCTGCAGGTCGGGCGCCCGCTCGCGCGATTACTCGAGGGCGTGCAGCACGTCCGGGACGGCGACTTCCGGTCCGAGGTGCCCGGCGGCGGTCGCGACGAGATCGGCAAGCTCGTCGAGGAGTTCAACCGCATGATCGCGGCGCTGGCGACCTCGCGCACGCGCACCGAGACCGAGGCCGACGCCCGGGCCCGGCTCGAGCAGGGACTCCAGCGCGTGGACAAGCTCGTCACGATCGGCCAGCTCTCCGCCGGCCTGGCCCACGAGATCGGCTCGCCGCTCCAGGTGATGGCGGGGCGGGCCGCGCTCCTCGTGGAGCACGCGGACCCGGAGGTGAAGCGCCAGGCGTCGCTGCTCGTGGCGCAGTGCGATCGCATCACGCGCGTGATCGAGCAGCTGCTCGCGCTCGGCCGGCGCCGCCCTGCCGCGATGGGCCGCTGCGATGTCGTCCCCCCCGTGCGCGCCGTGATCGACCTGATGTCGGTCGAGGCTCGCCGCCGCGGCGTGAAGCTCGAGCTCGTCACGAGCGGCGTCCAGCCAGCGATCACGGGCGATCCCGACCAGCTCCAGCAGATCGCGCTGAATCTGGTAAAGAACGCGCTCGCCGCCACCGCGAAGGGCGGATCCATCACGGTCTCGATCGCGGCGACCACGCAGGCAGTGCAGCTCCGCGTCGTCGACACCGGGCGTGGCATCGCGCCCGACGCGCAGGCGCAGCTGTTCGAACCCTTCTTCACCACGCGCGGAGGAGAGGGCGGCACGGGGCTGGGGCTCGCCGTCGTCAAATCGATCGCCGTCGAGCATCACGCGACGATCGAGGTTCACTCGGAGCCCGGCTCGGGCGCAGAGTTCGTCGTGACGTTCCCGCGAGCGGAGGCAGAGCACCATGGCTGAGCGAGCACGTATCCTGATTGTCGACGACGATGCCGCCGTGGTGGAGTTCCTCGTGGAGGCGCTCGGCACCCGCTACGACGTGCGCGGCTGCACCGTGCCCGCGGAGGCGCTCGTGCTCGTCGAGGAGCAGGACTTCGACGTCGTGATCAGCGATATCGAGATGCCGGGGCTGCGGGGCACGGAGCTGCTCGCGGCGGTGCTCGAGCGCCGGCCGCGCATGGCCGTGCTGATGATCACCGCGTTCGGCAGCATCGAGCTCGCGGTCGCGACCGTCCGCGCGGGTGCCTGCGATTTCGTGACGAAGCCGTTTCGCATCGACACGCTGATCCTCGCCGTCGAGCGCGCGCTGCGCGAGCGCACGCTGCGACGCGAGATCGTCCGCCTACGAACGGAGCAGTCCGGCGACTCGACCGATGGCGGGCTCGTGGCGGCGAGCCCGGCCATGATCGCCGTGCTCGACCTCGCGCGGCGCGCGGCCCGCTCGGACGCGACAGTGCTGCTGACCGGCGAGAGCGGCAGCGGCAAGGGCGCACTCGCCCGCTGGATCCACGAGCGGGGCGCGCGTCGGGATGCGCCGCTCGTCAGCGTGAACTGCGCCGCGCTTCCCGGCGGTCTCGTGGAGGCGGAGCTGTTCGGCGTGAAGAAGGGCGCGTTCACGGACGCGCGCGAGTCCCGCGACGGGCTGTTCGTCGAGGCCTCGCCGGGGACGCTGTTCCTCGACGAGATCGGCGAGATGCCGCTCGAGGCCCAGGCCAAGCTCCTGCGCGTCCTCGAGTCATCGAAGGTGA
>JAYSYE010000539.1:0-30160 GCA_043716635.1 Deltaproteobacteria bacterium
CCGTCCTGCCCGTTTGGTTCGACCGGGCCGCCCTTGCATTCGGCCCGGGTCATACCTATAGATACCCCCCAACCCGAGCCCCCGGCGCAAGCCGGGAAACGAGGAGAGAGCCATGAAGGATACCGTCGGACACCCGCACTACATGCCCGCCAAGATCAACTGCGCCTGCGGAGCCGTGCACACCACGTTCTCCACGCGCGGCGACTTCGGCGTCGATATCTGCTCCGCCTGCCACCCGTTCTTCACGGGCAAGCAGAAGCTGATGGACACGGCCGGTCGGATCGACCGCTTCAACAAGCGGTACGCGAAGCTCGGCCTGCCCGTCGCGGGCGCTGCCCCGGCCGCGGGCGCTGCCCCGGCTGCCAGCGCAGCGACGGCCGAGACGAAGGCGTAAGGCCTTCGAGGCAATCGCACCGCCCCCCGGCGGCGCGACTGCAGCGCGTGGGCTCGGCCCGGTCGTGCCTCGCTTACGCCGGCCTGACCCGGTGACGGGCTGTTCAACCCGCCATTTCCCGATTCCTCAGCTGCGCCAGCGGTTCCATGTTCGATACGCAGGGTTTCAAAGACAAGATGTCGGCGCTGTCGCGCCGCCTCGACGAGCTCGGTGCGCTCCTCGGCACGTCCGAGGTGATCACCAAGCGCGCCGAGTTCCTGAAGCTCTCGCGCGAGCACGCCGAGCTCGAACCGCTCGTCGCGGCCTGGAACGCGTACTTCCGGCTGCTGACGGACGTGAAGTCCGCCAAGGAGATGGTCGATGCCGAGCCGGATCCCGAGCTGCGGGAGATGGCGCGCGACGAGATCACCGCGCTCGAGGCCACGCGCGCGGATCTCGAGCAGGCGCTCAAGATCCTGCTGCTGCCGAAGGACCCGAGCGATGGCAAGAACGCCATCATCGAGATCCGCGGAGGCACCGGCGGCGACGAGGCCGCGCTGTTCGCCGGCGACCTCTACCGGATGTACACGCGGTTTGCGGAGCGCCATGGCTGGAAGCTCGAGGTGATGTCCACCTCGGAAGGCACCTCGGGCGGCTTCAAGGAGATCGTCGTGCTCGTGGACGGCAAGGACGTGTTCTCGAAGATGAAGTTCGAGAGTGGCGTCCACCGCGTGCAGCGCGTCCCGGCCACGGAGGGCGCGGGGCGCATCCACACGTCGGCCGCGACGGTGGCGGTGCTGCCCGAGGCGGAAGAGGTCGACGTGAAGGTCGACGAGAAGGATCTCAAGATCGACACGTATCGCTCGAGCGGTGCCGGCGGTCAGCACGTGAACACGACCGACTCCGCGGTGCGCATCACGCACTTGCCGACGGGCGTGATCGTCGCGTGTCAGGACGAGCGCTCGCAGATCAAGAACCGCGCAAAGGCGATGAAGATCCTGCGCGCGCGCATCCTCGAGGCCGAGCGCGAGCGTCAGGCACAGGCCGAGGCCGCGAACCGCAAGTCGCAGGTCGGCAGCGGCGACCGCAGCGAGAAGATCCGCACGTACAACTTCCCGCAAGATCGCGTGACGGATCAC
This sequence comes from Deltaproteobacteria bacterium, assembly GCA_043716635.1. Lineage (GTDB taxonomy): Bacteria > Myxococcota_A > Polyangia > Haliangiales > Haliangiaceae > JABFXX01. The sequence continues at coordinate 1,513 of JAYSYE010000539.1, forward strand.
CGCATCGGGCTGACGAAGCACAACCTGCCCGCGATCATGGACGGGCAACTCGACGACATCATCGAGGCGCTGCGCGCGTTCGACCAGGCCGAAGCGCTCAAGGCGCAGGCCGGCGTCTGACCGCGGCACGACGCCTCGGGGCGATCGTGCTCGCGGCGAGCGCCGGGTGCGCTGGATGCGGGCGACCCGGGCAGCGCGAGATCACGTCGTGCGCGAGCGATCTGAACGGCGTGTACATCGTGGAGGGGCGCCCGGACGAGCGCTGGTCGGTGCTCGACCCGCCGACGGGGCGGATCGAGATGTATCCGCTGTTCGACGACACCCACGATGCCGTCGCGCCGCGCGACCGGGAAGTAGGACCGCGGGTCGTCGACGTGGCGCGTCCGGGCGCCCTGGACCCCGGCGTCCGCCGGGGTGACGTGCCGGCTGGAGACGCTGGAGTTCCGTCGGGCTCGCTGGTCGGTACCGTGACCCGGCGCTACATGCGCGGCGTCGAGCGGTGCGACGCGACGGCCAGCGTCACGATCACGGCGTGCGCGGCGGGCGGGCTCGAGCTCGTGATCGCCGACCCGGTACCGCCGACGAGCTTCGCGCCCTGCGCCTACGGCCCCCGCGCCCCTGCCCGGCGCGAGCACTGGCACCGCGAGCGCTAGGAGCAATGCCCCGAGCGCCGATTACTTCATCAGCTTCGCGAGCGCCGCTTCGAGCGTCTTGATCTCGGAGGCGGCATCGCGTTCGTCGAAGCCTGCGTGCACGTAGCGGATCACGCCCTTCGGGTCGGCCACGAACGTGGACGGCATCGTCGCCGCGCCGTAGCTCGCCGCCACGCCCGACTTCTCCTCGGGCAGGTACGTGATCACCATGTTCTTCAGCTTCAGCTTCTTGTGGAACTTCTTGCCGTCGGCGAGCTCGTTGTCGAGCGTGAGCACGACGAACGTGACCTTGCCTTTGAGGTCACCGGCGGCCTTGTCCCAGGCCGGTAGCTCCTTCTTGCAGGGCCCGCACCACGAGGCCCCGGCCGTCACGAGCACCCACTTGCCCTTGAACGCCTTGAGCTTCACCGGCTTGCCGGCGGCATCGGTCGCGACATCGAGCTCGGCGAGCCGGTCGCCGACCTTCAGGACGTCGGCGCCGGCCGGGCGCGCAGCCCCCGCGAGCGCGGCCGCGACCAGCACCGAGACGAGGACCGGGCCGGCGCGTAAGCCGGCGTGTAAGGAGCCAAGTGATGACCGCACGCCAGGTAGACGTGCGAGCCCGGTCACCGATTCACCGCGAGCTCTTCGTCGATCCAGAGCTCCAGGTAGCGCGCCAGCATGGGCCCGCTGTACTTTTTGTCGTTGATGTAGACGGTCGGCGTCGACTCGACATTTACACCGTCGCCCTGCGCGTGATCGGCGTCCACCTGGGCGGCCGAGGCGACCAGGTCGGCCTCGAACTTCGCCGGGTCGAGCCCGATCTCCTTGGCATACGCCGTGACGTTGTCGTGGCTGTGCCGCGGCGAGTTCGCGAAGAGCATCGTGTGCATCTCCTTGAACTTGCCCTGCGCGTTTGCCGCGAGCACGGCCTGCGCGGCGAGGTGGCTATCCGGCCACCGACCGAGCGGGTACATCAGGAACCACTCGGCGATCTTGCCGTTGTACTTCTCGATGACCTCGTCGAACACCGGCTTCGCTTCCTGGCAGTGCGGACATGCGTAGTCGAAGAACTCGACGATCCGGATCGGCGCATCGGGCCCCGCGCCCACGTGCGGCGCCTTCGAGACATCGAGCTTCACCGGCTTGTCGTTCGCCGGCGTCTGGTACTTCTCGACGTACGCATCGCGCGCCTGATCTTCGGACGCCTCGTCCTCGAGGAGATTGACCACGAACCGCACCGCGAACGGCGCGCGCTTGCAGCTCGTGTCCTGGAGGAACGAGATCCGGAGCGTCTGCGGTTTGCCGCAGGGGGACGTGAGCGAATCCACAAGGTGATAGAACTTCGTCTGCTGATCGGCGGACAGCTTGCTGATGTCGACGCCCTTCAGCGGCGTGGTGTCGGCCGCCGCGGCTGACCCGTTGACGCGGTCGAGAGCGCCCACCGCTCCCGTATCGCCCGGAGCCTTGTCCTTCTTGCTGCAGGCGGCGAGGGACCCGAACAGACCCATCGCGAGCGGAGCAGCCGCGGCGAGCGCGAGGAGGAAACCACGTGATTTCGGTGACGTCGGCACGACCCGGGTTGTAGTTCACGCGGCGCCCCTTTTCAACGCGAAGGCACGCGTGCGCGCCTTGACTCCCCGCGTCACGCGCAGTATCCCGTTACTGAATGACGGTTCATTCATCGCCAGACCCGGTCGGAGCCGGCCGCGGTGACAAGCGCGACCGCATCCTCGCGGCGGCCGAGCGCGTGTTTGCCCGCGTCGGCTTCTTCACCGCGCGCGTCTCGGAGATCGCGAAGGAGGCGGGCGTCGCCGACGGGACGATCTACCTGTACTTCAAGAGCAAGGACGACCTGCTGATCTCGCTGTTCGAGACCCGCATGACGCAGGTCAACGACGTGTTGCGCGCCGCGATCGCCGTGGCCCCGCCCGCCGACCAGCTGCGCGCCTTCATCCACGCCTACCTCGGGCTCATCCACGACGAGCCCGACGCCGCCGAGGTGCTGACGATCGAGCTCCGCCAGTCGAGCAAGTTCATGAAGGAGTACGAGAACCCGCAGTTCGTCGATTTCCTGCGCTTGCTCGGCGGGCTCATCGCCGCGGGCCAGGAGCGCGGCGAGCTCGACGACTCGATCCCGGCCCACATCGCCGCGCGCATGATCTTCGGTGCCCTCGACGAGCTCGCCCTCGCGTGGGTGCTCGCGCGCCAGCCGGCGATCCCCTCGTCGACGTCTGGAGTCCGGCCAAAGAAGTTCGATATCGTGCGCGCCGCCGACTGGGTCGTCGCGCTCGTGACCCGAGGCCTCGAACGTAGAAGCATGTCTGAACCGCTTACCGAAGGAGCTGTCCGATGAAGATCCTGGTGCCCGTGAAACGGGTCCCCGACCCGACGCAGAAGACGAAGATCAAGGACTCGCACATCGATCTCGGTGGCGCGTCGTGGATCGTCAACACGTTCGACGAGTACGCCATCGAGACCGCGCTGCGGCTCATCGAGAATGGCGCCGACGGTTCCAAGACCGGCGAGATCGTCGTCGTCTCGCTCGGTCCGGACGAAGCGGCCAAGGAGATCCGCACGACGCTCGCCATGGGCGCCGATCGCGCGATCCATGTCGTGTGTCAGGACAGCGAGATCGACTCGCTCGTCGTCACCAAGGTCCTCGCGGCCATCGTGGCGGCGGAGAAGCCCGACCTCGTCATCCTCGGCAAGCAGGCCGTCGATGGCGATGCGGGACAGGTGGGCCAGATGCTCGCCGGCAAGCTCGCCTGGCCGCAGGCGACGTTCGCGGCGACCATCGAGCTCGCAGCCGACAAGAAGAGCCTGCTCGTCGGGCGCGAGGTCGATGCCGGCGTCGAGTACAAGCGCGTCCCCGTGCCGGCGGTCGTCACGGTCGATCTGCGCATCGTCGCGTCGAAGAGCGTGAAGAATGGCGTCACGCCCGACTCGCACACCTACTCCGGTGAGGGCGCCCGGCTCCCGTCGCTGAAGGGCATCATGGCCGCGAAGAAGAAGCCGCTCGTCGCGGCCAAGCTCGCCGATTATGGCGCGGAGCCCAAGGCTCACATCAGCGAAGTGTCGGTGTCCCTGCCCCCGCCGCGTGCGGCCGGTCAGATCGTCGCCGACGTCCCTACCCTCGTGAAGAAGCTCGCCGAAGAGGCGAAGGCGCTCTAAGGAGACTGTGACCATGGGCAACGTACTCGCATTCAGTGAGTTTTCCGACGGGCAGCTGCGCTCGAGCGCACTCTCGAATCTCGCGGCCGCGCGCCAGATGGCCAAGCACCACGGCGGCGAGGTGGTCATCCTCCTCGTCGGCGCGGGTGCCCAGGCGGCCAGCGCGCACGCCGCGAAGTTCGCGAGCAAGGTCGTCGTCGTCGAGGATCCTGCGCTCGCGCACTACCTCGCCGAGACCTACGCGCCCGTCCTCGCGGCGCAGGTGAAGGAGCAAGGCGCGACCGTCGTGACCGCGACGGCGACCGCGGTCGGCAAGGACCTGATCCCCCGCACGGCCGCGCTGCTCGATGCCGGCCAGGCCTCGGACGTCTCGAAGATCGACGGCGCCACGACGTTCGTGCGGCCGATCCTCGCCGGCAACGCGTCGTCGACCGTGAAGATCGACACGCCGATCATCGCCGTCACGGTGCGGCAATCCGAGTTCGAGGCCGCGGCCGAGACCGGGAGCGCCGGCACGGTCACCACGGCGGCGGCGGGCCCGGTCAACGCGCTCGGGGCCACGTTCGAGCGGCTCGACGCGCAGAAGTCCGACCGCCCGGATCTCGGCGATGCGAAGATCGTCGTTGCCGGTGGTCGCGGGATGAAGACCGCCGAGAACTTCAAGGTGCTCGAGCAGCTGGCGGACCTCCTCGGCGCCGCGATGGGCGCCTCGCGCGCGGCCACGGACGCGGGGCTCGTGCCCGCGGACTGGCAGGTCGGGCAGACGGGCAAGGTCGTCGCACCGCAGCTCTACTTCGCGGTCGCGATCTCGGGGGCCATCCAGCACCTCGCCGGCATGAAGGGCAGCAAGACGATCGTCGCGATCAACAAGAACAAGGACGAGCCCATCTTCCAGGTGGCGGACTACGGCCTCGTTGCCGACTGGGAAAAGGCCGTCCCCGAGCTGATCAGCGAGATCAAGAAGCTCAAAGCGACGCGGTAGTGATTGATCCGCACTCTCGCGTTCGCGGGCTATCGGTCCCTTCGCGACCTCCGATTGTCCGTCGGTCAGCTGACCGTCATCACGGGCGGCAACGGCGCGGGCAAGTCGAACGTGTACCGGGCGCTGCGCCTGCTCGTGGACGCGGCGGAAGGCGAGCTGGGTCGCTCGCTCGCACGAGAGGGCGGGATGCCGTCGGCGCTGTGGGCGGGATCCCCATCGAGACGAGGCACGCGCGACACGGGCCGTCGGCTGAGTGTCGGCTTTGCAGATGACCACACCGCGTACGAGCTGCGGCTAGGGCTTCCGCAGAAGGGAAACGGTTCGTTCAGCAAAGATCCCGAGGTGAAGGCAGAGACGATTCGCACCGTCGGAGGTCGCCAGGTCAACCTGCTGGAGCGCCGGAACACCTCGACGATGCTTCGCGACCACGACGGCCGCCCCGTCACCTTCGCGGCAACGATCGACATCTACGAGTCGGTGCTCTCGCAGCTGGCAGAGCCGCATCGCTACCCGATCCTGTCGACACTCCGCGAGCGGCTCCGACGGTGGCGCTTCTACCACCACATCCGGACGGACCCTGACTCGCCCGTGAGAGCCGTGCAGGTAGGGACCCGTACGCCCGTGCTCGCGCACGACGGTCGTGATCTCGCGCCCGCGCTGCAGACCATCATCGAGACCGGAAACGACGTCGAACTCGCGGAAGCGGTCTCAGATGCATTCGAAGGGGCGCGCATTCACATCGAGTCCGAGAACGCCCGATTTCGCTTGGAGCTGGAGACGCCTGGGTTGAACCGCCCGCTCGACGCGGCCGAGCTCTCCGACGGCACCCTGCGATACCTGGTGCTTCTCGCAGCACTGCACACACCCCGACCGCCAGAGCTGCTCGTGTTGAACGAACCCGAGACGAGCCTGCATCCGCGCGTGCTGGAGCCGCTGGCCCGCCAGATCATCGCGGCGGCAGCCCGGTCGCAGGTCATCGTGGTGTCCCACGCCGCGGCACTCGTGGATGCGATCGGTGCGGCACAGGGCTCGACCCGGATCGAGCTCGCGAAACACGAGGGCGAGACCGTCGTCGTGGGGCGGCGTTCCGTCGACGAACCCGCGTGGAGCTGGACGAGCTAGCCAGGGCCAGCGCCGACCACCAGCGCCGACCACCAGCGCCGAGCGCGGGCACGAGCCTGGCGTCGGACGGATCCGCGTAGGGCGTGCTCGCGCGCACGCCGCGGCGGAGGCTCCGGAGGGAGGGCATGGGTGAGGAGGTGTCCGGCGCCCGGACAGTTGATTTTTAGACAATTCGATTGACGTCTTTCGCGACCCTCGACGCACGGCGGCGACGATGGTGGACGGATCCCCGTCGCAGGCGCGTCAGGATCGCCGCTGCAGCGCGAGATCGACGGCGATGATCCGGAATTCATCAGAGGGCGATTTCTCGTCGGAGAACGAAGCAGGAGAGCTCGAAAAACATCGTGATATCGGTGGATATGCGCACGAGCGAGCAGGTGGCGGAGGACATGCGGGAGCTCGACCACCGGGTGAAGCGGTTCGCCGCGCGGATGGCGGGCATCCACGCCGAGGAGGCACGGCTGTTACGTGAAGTAGAGGAGTCGCGGCTGTGGCACTGGCTCGGGATGGTGAGCCTGGCCGCGTACGTGGAAGCGCGGTTCGGCATTGGCGTTCACGCCGCGACGGAGCGGCTCCGCGTCGCGCGCGCCCTCGAGGAGTTACCGCTCGTGGAGTCCGCGCTGGCCCGCGGCGAGCTCGCGTTCGGTCACGTGCGCGAGTTGACCCGGGTGGTCACGCCCGAGACGGAAGCAGAGTGGCTCGACCGCACCAGCGGTCACACCGCGCACCAGGTGCAACGCGCCGTCTCAGGGCGCGTACGCGGCGACCGACCAGATGACCCGCGGCGGCCCGAGACCACGAAGGAGCGGGTTTGGTTCGAGGTCACGCCAGCGCAGGCGGCGCTGCTGCGCCAGGCACGGGCGGCCCTGGAGGAAGAACGCGGCGAGCGCCTCGACGACGGCGCGGTGCTGGAGTCGCTCTGCCGGACCTCGCTGGAGCGCGCCGACGCGGTGGATCCGAGCGGAACCCGGCCTGCGTATCAGGTGGCGATCACCCGATGCCCCGACTGCGAGCGGAGCACGCAGAACGGCAGCGGCGTCGAGCGAGATCTGACGGCTGCCGAGGCAGAGCGGGCGCGCTGCGACGCGGAGGTGCTCGTCGCCGGTGCGCGCGTGACCGCGACGGTGACGCCGGCCTGTCGTCGCCGCGTATTCGCGCGCGATCACTACCGCTGCGTGGTGCCGGGCTGCCGGTCGGCGCGCAACCTCGACCTTCACCACGTGAAGTTCCAGTCCCACGGGGGACGTCACGAGCTCGAAAATATCTGCCTCGTGTGCTCGTCGCACCACCGCGCCTGCCACGACCGCAGGCTCACGATCTCCGGCTCCGCGCCCGCGCTCACGTTCACGTTTCACCGCGATGACTGCGACGACCGCGAAGACCGCGACCACCGCGACCACCGCGACCACCGCGAGGGCGGCGAGGACCCTGGCGACCGTGAGCCACCCGCATGCGGTTGTCGCAGCGCGACCGCGCCGCCGGGAGGGATGCGCGACGTCCCCGCTGGGACGGCCAAGCACTCCGTGCACTCGGAACGTGTTCCAGTCGGACGCTAGCGACGCTGCTCGAGTCGCGACGTCGGCGTGTACGGCCGTGGTGGATGCCCCCGCAGCGGCGAGAAGCCCGTCCCTATCAGCCGCGCCGAGCGAACCCAGAACGTGCGGAAGCCGGTAGCGCCGCTGCCAGGCCGGCGGACTGGCGAATCGTCCGCGCTGGCTCCCATGGCGCCGGACGTGTGAGATGCTAGACCTGCACTAACTACAGGAGCAGGTCCGTCATGGCATTCGCACAAACTTCACGTCGTCCGATCGAAGGCGCGGTCGCCACGATCGGGGTCAGCGATCGGGTCGATTTTCTCCGCAAGACCTACGGGCTGCTGGGAGTTTCCCTGGTGGTGTTCGCCGCGCTGACCGGGATGCTGATGCGCACCTCGTTCAGCCAGAGCTTCACGATGTGGGCGTTCGGCGGTCAGTTCAACTGGCTGATGGTGCTCGGGCTCTTCATGGTGACCGGCGTCGTCGCCCAGAAGCTCGCCACGTCCGATTCGTCGCGCGGCCTGCAGTTCGTGGGGCTCGGGATCGCGGTGGTCGCGGAGGCCATCCTCCTCCAGCCGATGCTGTGGCTGGCGTTCCTCAAGTTCGGCGCGACGGACGCGATCTCGATCATCATGCAGGCGACGGTCATCACGCTGTCGATCTTCATCGGCCTGACGCTCACGGTGTTCATCACCAAGAAGGACTTCTCCTTCATGCGTGGCGTCCTCATGATGTGCAGCTTCGGCGCGCTCGGCGTGATCGTCGCGTCGATGATCTTCGGCTTCTCGCTGGGCTCGCTGTTCACCGGCTTCATGATCCTGCTCATGGGCGGGTACATCCTGTTCCAGACGAGCGCGGTGCTGCGTGACTTCCCGCCGCGCGCCTACGTGGCCGCCGCGCTGATGCTGTTCTCGACGATCGCGACGCTGTTCTGGTACGTGCTTCGTCTGCTGATGAGCCGCCGCAACTAACAGCGCTCCTGCGCTCGTCAGCCGTGGACATCGCGTCGGTCAAGAAGCTCGAGGATGCCGTCGCCACGGTGGTCCGCGGCAAGCCGGAAGCCATCCGCGCAGCGGTGGTCGCCCTGCTCGCGCGTGGCCACCTCCTGATCGAGGACATCCCGGGCGTCGGCAAGACGACGCTCGCCCGTGCCCTCGCGGCGGCGCTGGGTGGCACGTTCCGGCGCATCCAGTTCACGAGCGATCTGCTGCCGTCGGATATCGTCGGCGTCTCGATCTACGACCAGAGCGGGAAGGTCTTCGAGCTGAAGAAGGGCCCGATCTTCGCGAACATCGTGCTCGCGGACGAGATCAACCGGACCACGCCGCGCACGCAGTCCGCGCTGCTCGAGGCGATGAGCGAGGGCCAGGTGTCGATCGATGACACCACGCACCCGCTCGACACGCCGTTCATGGTGCTCGCGACGCAGAATCCGGCGGAGCACTACGGCACCTACCCGCTCCCCGAATCGCAGATGGACCGGTTCCTGATGCGGATCTCGCTCGGCTACCCGGCCCGCGCGATCGAGCGCGAGCTGCTCCGCGAGCGGGCCGGTGGCGACCCGGTCGCGCGGCTGCAGCCCGTGGTCGATCTCGCGACCGTGCGCGCGCTGCAGGCGGGCGTCGAGGCGGTGCGCTTCGACGACGCGCTGCTCGACTACGCCATGACGCTCGTGGAGGAGACGCGGCGCCATCCGGCCATCAGCGTCGGCGTCTCCACGCGCGGTGCGCTCGCCTGGTATCGCGCGGCGCAAGCGTCCGCGCTGGCGGCCGGGCGCGAGTTCGTGATCCCCGACGACGTGAAGGGCCTCGCCGTACCGTGCCTCGCGCACCGGCTGGTCCTCGCCCAGGCGTACGACTCGCTCGGCCGCGCGCGCGCCGATGCGGAGCGCGTCGTCGGCGAGATCGCGGCCCGCGTCCCGGTCCCCACCTGACTCCAGGGCCCACCATGACGCCCGGCTTCTTCGCGCGCGTCCGCCGCCGGTTGCGGCCGCCCCGCCGGCTGACGTTCACCCGCGAGGGCCGGCTCGTCGTGGTGCTGGCGATCAGCGTGGGCTTCGCGGCCGTGAACACCGGCAACAACCAGCTGTACCTGCTGCTCGGGTGGCTGCTCGCGTTCATCATCGCGTCGGGCGTGCTGTCGGAGCGCGTGCTGCGCGGGCTGCGCGTCGAGCGCCGGCCACCCGCGCGCGTGTTCGCGGGCGAGCCGTTCCTGATGGAGGTGCTGATCGAGAACACGAAGCCGAAGCGGGCGTCGTACTCGATCGAGGTCGAGGACCTGCTGGGCCCGACCCCGCTCGACAAGCGCTGCTACTTCCTCAAGATCCCGCCCGCCCGGACGCAGCGCACGAGCTACCGCCACACGTTCGTGCGGCGCGGCCGCCACACGCTCGACGGCTACCGGCTCGCCACGCGGTTCCCGTTCTCGCTGTTTCGCAAGTCGCGCGATGTCGAGGCGCCGCTCGAGATCCTCGTCTACCCCGCGCGGGTACCCGTGACGCGGCCGCCAGCGCGCACCACGAGCCGCGGCGAGACCACCGCGGATCGCGTCGGTCGGCGCGGCGAGTTCCACGGGCTCCGCGAGCGCCGCACGGGCGATGACCGTCGCGACGTGCACTGGCGGTCGAGCGCGCGCACGGGACGGCTGCTCGTGCGCGAGTACGAGGACGAGCGCGCCCGCCGCGTGGTGCTGGCGGTGGACCACGCGCTCCCCGCCGTGGTGCGCGAGGCGATCACGGATGGGATGCCCACACCGGCGATGGACGCTCAGGTCGCGGCCGTGGAGCGCGCGATCAGCACGGCCGCGAGCCTGGCCGCGAGCTACCTGCACGCCGGCTGGAGCGTCGAGGTCGTCGGGCGCGGTCTCCACGTCCCCGCGGGCATGGGCCGCACCCACGAGGCCGCGATCGCACGCGCCCTCGCGCTGCTCGAGTATGTCGGTGAGGAGAGCGAGTTTCCCCCGGTGTCGGTGCGGGTCGAGAGCGTGCTCGTGACGGGGCGCGGCGTCTCCGCCCACGGCCGCCCGCAGGCCGCGACGGTGATGGACGTATGAGGTTCGCCGTCGTCCACAAGACCACCACGTATCTGATGGTCCTGTTCGCGTATGTCGCCATGGCCGGCGGCGGCGGCATCGCGCCGATGGTCGCGCTCGCGGGCCTCGCCGGCATCGCGCTGTCGTGGTGGGCCGAGCCCCCGCGCGTGCGCTTCGAGCGTCCCGCATGGACCCGCACGTGGACCGTGCTGACCCTGCTCGCGCTCCTGTACAGCGGTGCCACCGCGTTCGCCACGGGCGATTTCCTCGGCGTCGGCGGGCAGTTCCTCATCGCGCTGATGATCACCAAGCTGTTCAACCGGCGCGCGGCGAAGGACTGGCAGCAGCTGTACTTGCTCTCGTTCCTGATGCTCGTCGCGGGCTCGGTACTGAACCCCGAGCTCACGTACGGCGTGTCGTTCCTCGGGTTCGTGATCACCGCGACGTGGGCGCTGACGCTGGCGCACCTGCGGCGCGAGGTCGAGGACAACCTGCTCGTGAAGCACGCCGCCGACCAGCGCAGCGAGCGCGTCGAGATCAAGCGCATCCTCGAGTCGCGGCGCATCGTCGGCGGGTCGTTCCTCGCCGGCACCGGGCTCCTGTCGTTCGGCGCGTTCCTCGTCGCCGCCGTGATCTTCCTGGCGCTGCCGCGCGTGGGCTTTGGCTTCTTCTTGAAGACGCGGGGCGGGCTCACGCTCGCGGGGTTCTCCGATGGCGTGCGCCTGGGCGGTCACGGCGTGATCAAGGACGACCGCACCGTGGTGATGCGCGTCGAGATCGACGGCAAGTACGGCGGCCGCGCCGCGCCCGAGATCCACTGGCGCGGCGTCGCGTTCGATCGCTACGAGTCGGGCCGCTGGACCCGGGGCACCCGCTCGCCGCGGACCCTGGAGACGATCGAGGAGACCACCGTTCGCGATCGCCGCGTGCTGCTGTGGACGGGGCGCCCGGTCCCCTCGCCCGCCATCGACGACCTCGCGGCCGCCTTGGTGAAGCAATCGATCTGGCTCGACCCGCTCGACTCCGACGTGCTGTTCGGCGCGAGCAATCCGCGCATCGTCGAGTACTCGCACGCGCTGCGCCGCAAGCCGGCGTTCGAGCGCAACGACGAGGTGCGCCTCGAGCACGGCAGCACGATCCACTACACGGTGTACTCGGATCTCGACGTGCCGCCGCCCGCCGCGCTGCGCACCTCGAGTGGTCCGCTGCCGACCGGGTTCGAGGCGTACACCCAGCTCCCACCCGAGATCACGGCGCGCACGCGCCAGCTCGCGCGCACGATCACGGCGGGCCGGCCCACCACCTACGACAAGGCGGTCGCGATCCGGGACTGGCTCCAGTCGAACCTCACGTACACGCTGACGCTGGCGGACCCCGGCCGGCAGGAGCCCGTCGACTTCTTCCTGTTCGATCGCAAGCGCGGGCACTGCGAGTACTTCGCCTCCGCATTCGCGATCCTGGCGCGCGCCGCCGAGCCGCCGATCGCGGTGCGCGACGTGAATGGCTTCCTCGGCGGGGAGTGGAACGAGTACCAGGGCTACGTGGCGGTGCGCGCCGGCGACGCGCACTCGTGGGACGAGGTGTTCTTCCCGGGTGTGAACGGTACGGGCGCATGGGTCACGTTCGATCCGACGCCCGCCGCCGACGAGATGGGGCGCGGTGGGACGGGCTGGCAAGACCGCCTCGCGCGGTACATGGACACGCTCCGCTTCCAGTGGAGCAAGTGGGTGATCGAGTACGACCTCGTCTCGCAGATCTCGCTGTTCAAGTCGATCGGCAGCGGGCTCGGCGACGTGGGACGCTGGCTCAAGGCGCGGGCGCGAGCGCTGATCCCGGTCGCGGTCGGCGGCCTCGCGATCGCGATGGGTCTCGCGGCGTGGCGGCGGCGGAGGCGGCGGGGTGGCGCCCGCGATCGCGGCCCCGCGGCGCGAGTGGGGCGGCGTCGGTCCGTGATCGGCGAGGTCTACGGCGGGGTCCGGGCGCGCCTCGCACGGGCCGGCCTCGTGACGCCGGGCACAGCGGGCGAGACCCCGCGGGAGCTCGCGGCGCGGCTCGCGCGCACGCAGCATCGCGCCGCGCCGGCGCTCGGCGAGCTCACGGAGCTGTACTACGCTGCCGAGTGGGGCGGCCAGAGCGCGCCCGCGTCCGAGCAGGCCGCCCGCGTGCTGGCGGCCGCAGTCGAGACGGCACTGGCGGCCGCGCGCCGGACCGGGTGACACGGGCCCCTGCACGCGCGTGCCAATGTGTCAGCGCGGGGGGCTCGCACACCGAACGTTGCTGCCCCGAACCCCGCGTGATATCTCGCAATCTCGATATCCGAGGCTGCGTGACGCCTCGCCTACTCCTTGCAACATGGCGGCGCAGATGTCCCGAGCTCTTGCGATGGTGCTGTCCACCGGCGCGCTGACGGTGGCGCTGGCCACCGCCACCGGCACGACCTCCCACGCCGACACGGGGATGCTGCCCAACGGCGCCGTGATCACGTGGCCCCGCTTCTTCATCAACGAGTCGGGCGGCGACCTGATCGAACCGAGCGACCCGGCCCTGCGCCGTAGCTACCTGAACCTCGCGCACTGCACGTGCGCCCAGGAGGGCAAGGGCGCGGAGACGAGCTTCCAGTACGAGGTGAAGCTCAGCACGTCCACCGGCACGAGGCGGCCCGGCGAGGTGTGGGTCGGCACGCAGTGCGACAGCGAACTGCTCCGCGCGACCACGTGCCGTCAGATCACCGACCAGTCGATCCCCGACATCGACGCCCTCGCGATCGCGTCGACGCGGATCGACCTCTCGCTCTACGACGTGATCAACGGGCCCAAGAATACGGACGCGTGCCAGGAGCGCGAGGGCGATGCGTACGTGTGGATCCTCGTCGACTCCAACGGCGACAACGTCTACGACTACACGACGAACAAGTCGGTCGGCGCGACGACCGACGTGAAGGGAATCGACACGCAGCCGCCGCCGCTGCCCACGGACATCACGGCCACGGCGGGCGAGGCCTCGGTGAAGATGTCGTGGACCATCCCCACCGGCCGGGCCGCCGACATCTACGGCTATCAGGCACTCTGCTCGCTCGACGGCGCGCCGGTCCGCACGGACGGCACGGCGGACTCGCCGCAGTACGAGACCACGACGAGCCTCTGCGACGCGCCGCAGAAGTTCACGCTGACGGCTTCGACGGTCGCGGCCACGGACGCGGGCGACCCCGTCGAAGCGCAGCCCGGTGAGTTCGACCAGCTCGACAACGCGTTCCTGTGCGGCACCGAGGCCTCGGGGACCGCGACGAGCCTCACCGTCACGGGGCTCGAGAACGGCAAGCAGTACAAGGTCGCGCTGCTCGTCTACGACCTCTACGGCAACGTGACGGGCACGTACTTCTCGAGCACCGTCGCGCCGAAGCCGGTGACCGACCTGTGGGAGGACCTGCACGACCGCGGCAGCGAGGTCCAGGGTGGATGCCTCGGCACCACGCTCCCCGGTGACAGCGGGCCGATGGGCGGCCTGATGGGTGGGATGGCGCTCGCAGGGCTCGTCGGCGGCGCGCTGCTGTGGCGGCGCCGACGCCAGGTCGCGATCGTGGCCGCGATCGTGACCGCGGCCGGTGTGGCGCAGGCTGACAAGTTCCAGCCGTACTGGGACGAGCCCATTCCCGACGACGGCACCCTCAAGAACGTGGAGGACAACGTCCACTGGCACATGGGGATCCGGGTCGGGCCGTACACGCCCGACATCGACGGTCAGGCCGGCGTGAACGCGACGACGGGACTCGGGCCCTACGCGGCCATGTTCGGCGACGCGTACACCACGGCAGACGGCAAGCTGAACCAGCACCACGTCTGGCAGATCCTGCCCACGCTCGATGTCGACCGCGTGCTGTGGAACGGGTTCGGCCAGGTCACGATCGGCGGCAGCATCGGCTACATGAAGAAGACGGCGCTCGCATACGCGCAGGGCACCTCGGCCGACGACCCGAAGCGGCTACGGCAGCCTGGCAACGAGAATACGTTCCGGCTGCTGCCGCTCTCGCTCGAGGCGGGCTACCGGTTCACGTACCTCGACGATCGCTTCGGCATCCCCGTCGTGCCGTACTTCCGCGGCGGGCTCGCGTACTACGCGTGGCTCATCAAGTCTCCGGGCGGGAACCTCTCACGCGTATGTGCGGACGGGACCCACGGCTGCGAGACCGACAGCAACGCGAACGCCGCGAAGGGCGCATCGCTCGGGCTCGTCGGCTCGATCGGCCTCGCGGTCCGCGCGGAGGATATCGACCGTGACTCGGCGCGCTCGATGCGCGAGACCGGTCTCCAGCACGCGGGCTTCTACGCGGAGCTCTCACTCGCAAAGGTCGACGGCTTCGGGTCGGCGCAGAAGCTGTCGCTCGGCGACACCACGTGGTTCGCGGGCATCGATTTCGAGTTCTGAGGTCAGCAGCCGTCAGCAGTCGTGGGTGGGCGCGACGGCCTGCGACGGCCTGCGACGTGCGGCGCCAAGCACGAGCCCGTGTTATCGGAACGTCCATGAAACGTAGCGCGCTGCTCGTCACCATCCTGCTCGCCGCGTGCGGCGGCGGAGCTCACCCGGCGACCACGGTCGCCTCCCAGCCTCCGGAGCCTGCGCCGGTCGCGGACCGCGCGCCGACTCCGCCGCCGGCACCAGCCGCCGCGACCCACGCGAAGCTGACGAAGGTCCGCACCGTCGAGGGCATCACCGAGTACCGCATGGACAACGGCATGCAGGTGCTGATGTTCCCGGACGACTCGCAGTCGACGCTGACCGTCAACGTCACGTACCTCGTCGGCTCGCGCGTGGAGGGCTACGGCGAGACCGGCATGGCGCACCTCCTCGAGCACATGATGTTCAAGGGCTCGCCGCGCCACCGCAACGTGCTGAAGCTCCTCGGCGAGCGCGGCGCGCAGCTGAACGGCAGCACGTGGAACGACCGCACGAACTACTACGAGACGCTGCCCGCGACGCAGGACAACCTCGACTACGCGCTCGACCTCGAGTCGGACCGCATGGTCAACGCGTCGATCTCCGCGGATGACCTCAAGACCGAGTTCTCCGTCGTGCGCAACGAGTTCGAGATCGGGGAGAACAACCCGCAGTCGATCCTCGACGAGCGCGTCGTGTCGACGGCGTTCCTCTGGCACAACTACGGCAAGAGCACGATCGGCTCGCGCGCGGATATCGAGAAGGTCCCGGTGCCGGCGCTGCGAGCGTTCTACGAGAAGTACTACCAGCCCGACAACGCGGTGCTGATCCTCGCCGGCAAGTTCGACGACGCGGCCGCGAAGGCCGCGATCGAGAAGACGTTTGGCGCGATCCCGCGGCCCACCCGCGTGCTGGCGGCGAGCTACACGGTCGAGCCCGTGCAGGACGGTGAGCGCGAGGTCACCCTGCGCCGCAACGGCGACGTGAACCTCCTCGCCCTGGCCTACCACACGGTCGGCGCGGCCTCGCCCGACTATGCGGCGTGCGACGCGGCGATGGACGTGCTGACGCGCAAGCCATCCGGCCGGCTGTACAAGCAGCTGGTCGAGAGCAAGCTCGCCACCAGCGTGTCGTCCTCGAGCAACCTCTTCAAGGACCCGTTCCTCGCGCAGATCGGCGTCGAGATTCGCGATCCGAAGACTGTCGCGAAGGTCGAGCCGCTGCTGCTCGCGCAGGTCGAGGGCCTCGGCAAGTCGAAGATCGATCCGAAGGAGCTCGAGCGCTGGCGGGCCTCCACGCTGAAGGACCTCAAGCTCGCGTTCGCGGACAGCACGTCGATCGCGGTCTTTCTCTCGGAGTTCGCGGGACTCGGCGACTGGCGCACGCTCTTCGCGTACCGCAACAGCGTGAAGGCGGTGACGGTCGCCGACGTCCAGCGCGTGGCCGCGATGTACTTCAAGCAGTCGAACCGGACGCTGGGTCGCTTCGTGCCCTCGAAGGAGATCGACCGCGCGCCGTTCACCGAGACCCCGGATGTCGCGGCGATCGTGAAGTCCATCGAGGGGGGTGACGCGGAGACGCAGGGCGAGGCGTTCGCAGCGACCCTCGACAACATCGAGGCCCGGACGACGCGCAAGGAGCTCAAGGGCGGCATCAAGGCGGCGCTGCTGCCGAAGAAGACGCGCGGCGGCAAGGTGCAGCTCCAGCTCCAGTTTCACTGGGGCAACGAGCACGACCTCCAGAACACGGGCACCATCGCGTCGCTCGCCTCGGCCATGCTCGCGCGCGGAACGACCAAGCACTCGTACCAGGAGCTACAGGACCTCCAGGACCAGTACACGGCGCGCGTGGTCGTGAGCGGTAGCGCGGATGGGTTCACGCTGACGATCGAGACCGTGCGCGACCAGCTCGCGTCCGCGATCGATCTCGGCGCGGAGATGATGACGATGCCGGCGTTCAGCGACAAGGAGCTCGCGACGCTGAAGGCGGACCGCATCGCCAAGCTCGAGCAGGCGCAGTCCGACCCGCAGGCGATCGCGGTCGCGACGGCGCAGCAGATCATGAGCCCGTGGCCCAAGTCGGACCCACGCGCGACGCTGACGCCCGCGGAGCGGATCGTGCTCACGCAGAAGGTCACCGCCGCGCAGCTGCGCGCGTACTACAAGACGTTCGCGGGCGCGGGCCACGCCGAGCTCTCCGTGGTCGGCGACTTCGATGCGTCGGCGGTGCCCGCGCAGATCGAGAAGCTGTTCGGCGGCTGGACCTCGAAGAAGCCGTACACGCGGCTCGCGTCGAAGCCGTTCGGCATCGCCGCGCAGCAGAAGTCGGTCCAGATCAAGGACAAGGAGATGACGATGGTCTTCGGGGGCCACGATCTCGCGATGAAGGACTCGGATCCCGACTACGCGGCGTGGCTGATGGTCGGCCAGATCCTCGGTGGCGACGCGAGCTCGCGGCTGTGGATGCGCGTGCGCGAGCACGAGGGCCTGTCGTATGGCGTCGGGGCGTGGACGTCCGCGGATGCGCTGGACGAGGCGGGCAGCTTCGGGCTGTACGCGATGGTCGCACCGCAGAACCTCGCGAAGGCGAAGGCGTCGATCATGGAGGAGATCACGCGGATGGCATCGTCCGCGCCGACGGCCGACGAGCTCGCGAAGGCGAAGTCCGCCTGGATCCAGTCGATGGACACGCAGCTGTCGGATGACGGCTACGTGGCGTCGTCGCTGAACGAGGCGCTGTACGACAGCCGGACGCTCGAGTACAGGAAGCAGCTGCGCGCCAAGGTGCAGGCGGTCACGATCGCGGATGTCGCGCGCGTGGCGGCGGCCCGGCTGTCGCCGAGCAAGCTGATCGTGATCGATGCGGGCGACTCGTCGAAGACGGCGACGAAGTAGCTCGCCGCCAGGGTCGCGTCAGTCCCGGCAGCCCATCCCGAGCTCGTACTCGTCGAGTGCCGGGATGTACGTCTGGGCCTCGGCGAGGACCGTACGGGCCCGCGCGCAGTCCGGTGGGTCGGTGGTCGAGTAGCACTTCGCGATCGACGCGAGCAGACTGCCGATCGTCCGCCGGTCCTGTTCGCTCGACGCGCTCGCCCCCGCGGTGTGGGTGAGCTTGTAGTAGTAGGTGCAGTCGAAGTGGGTCCGCGTCGAGATCTGCATGCCCAGGCGCTTCAGCTTCAGCGCCGGATCGGAGTCTGGCGGGCAGTAGAGGTTTGCCGTGACGGCGGTGCTCTCCGGCCCCATGTGGTGCTTCGCGTCGATGACGCGCTGCTCGGCGGTGCCGCCCGCGCAGTTGCCGGCGATCATCTCGCAGATCGCGTGGAGCGAACGGTACCGCTCGCTCGTGGGCGGTGGGTCGGAGAGCCGTGCGAGCGCCGCGCGACACCGCTTGCCATCATGGTGATCGATGGCGGCGGTGACGTCCTTCAAGGTCGCGGGCTTCAGCGGCGCGGCGGGCGCGGGAGCGGGCAGCGCCGGCGTGGGTGCAGGCGTGGGCAGCGTGGTCGGCGGCCGGGTGACCGGGACCGGGGGCGGCACCGCGTCGGGCAGGACGGGATCCATGGGCTGCGGCACGGGGTCCGCGACGACCAGCGCGTCCGCCTCCGCGACGGGTGACAGCTGCGTGGGCATACCCGCCGGCGCGATGGCCGGCGGCGCAGCCGACCGCGGTGGCGGCGACGACGATCCGCGGTCCAAGATCAGAAATGCTCCGACGGCGGCGACGAGGACGGAGCCGACCACGCCGACGAGGACGGGCGTCTTCGAGCGGCGCGCGGATGCCGTCACCGCGGCCGGGACCTCGCCGCTGGGCGCCGTCTGGTCGAGTCCCGACGCGAGCCGCCTCGCGTCTCCGCCCGCATCCGAGACCGAGCCGGGCCCGCCGACCAACGCGGGCGAAACCGACGCGGTGCCCGTGCGGCCCGAGAGCGCGGCCGCGAACGCATCGCAGGACTCGAACCGCCGCGCGGGTTCCTTTTCGAGCGCGCGATGCACGGCGGCGACCACGTTGCCCGGCACATCCGGTCGCAGGGTCGACACGAGCTCGGCGTCGGTCGTGAGCACCTTCATCACGAGCGCCGCGAACGTCGGGCCGATGAACGGTGGCCTGCCCGTCAGCATCTCGTACAGGATCACGCCGAGGGCGTAGATGTCCGCGCGCGCATCGGTCGGCTCGCCCATCGCCTGCTCGGGCGCCATGTACAGCGGCGTGCCGATGACCGCGCCCGTGGACGTCAGCGCGGTCGCCGCGGTCTCGGCCGAACCCGCTATGACCTTCGAGATGCCGAAGTCGAGCAGCTTGACGTGGTCCTCCTCGCCGACGAGGAAGATGTTGTCGGGTTTCAGATCGCGATGGATGATCTGCTTGCCGTGGGCCGCGCCGACCGCGCGCAGCGTCTGCCGCATGATCTTCATCGCCCGCGGGAGCTCGAGCGGGCCATCGCGCTTGATCGCGTCCGCGAGCGGCTGGCCGTGCAGGAGCTCCATCACCACGTACAGCCGCCCATCCGCCGCGGTGCCGATATCGCTGATGTCGATGATGTGCGGGTTGCCGATGCGGCTCGCCGCGAGCGCCTCGCGCTTGAACCGGGTGATCGCGTCGCTGTCCGCGGCGTACTTCTCGAGCATCAGCTTGATCGCGACGCGCTTGCCTAGCTCGACGTGCTCGGCCTCGTACACGACGCCCATGCCGCCCCGCCCGATCTGGCGGATCACGCGATACTTGTCGCCGAGCCGCTGCCCGATGAGGGCGTCCTGCGTGTCAACCATCGCGCTCGGCCGGATGATAGCCCGCCAGCGACGCGCGCGCGGCACGGACCGCCTCGAGCCAGCCGAGCCCGAACCGCGTGTCGGGCTCGAGGTAGTGGCCCTCCGACCACTCGTTCAGCGACGCGATGAACGCGAGCGGCGCCGCGGTGTCCTGCGCGTAGGCAAGAGCGCGTTCGAGCGCGACCTGGAATGCGGCTGGCGACTCGCCGGTGATCACGGGAGACCACGGGTACTTGCGCGGACGCTCCGGTCCGAGCTGGCCGAAGTCCGCCGCGCGCGGGGAGGCATCCCAGCCCGGGGCAACGGCGGGGTGATACGGCAGTGCGGCAGCCACGGCGATCGCGGGCCACTCGTCGGCGCGGACCGCGGCCCGCGTCGCGTAATCCTGGACGAAGTCGCCCTTCCAGTCGGGGAGCAGCACGTAGTTCGTGACGCTGTCGAAGCCGACCTCGCGCACGTCGCCGACCACGTGGGCGGCCGGCTCGATCGCCGCGAGATGCAGCTCGCCGAGGCTGGCGCTGCGCAGCATCGCCCGCGCGCGTGACACGGCCTCGCGCGCGCCGTCCCGGCCGAGCTCGGCGAGGAAGAACGTGGAGTCGTAGATCGACAGGTACGCGCGCCCGTCCACACGCAGGTAGTTGGCGCGCACGAAGTACCGCTCGGCGACGTACTTCACGAACGCCACGAAGTCATCGACATCGGTCGGCACGAGCCGATCGGGATCGATGACCGGCGTGTCGGTCCGTCGCACGGGCAGCACGCGGCGCGGCATCCGGTTCGCCCACATCACCGCGAACGGGCTCGTCCTGCCCTGCTCGCACCCCAGGTGCCCGAGGTCGAGTGCGTCCTGGAACACGCGCTTGCCGCGACACCAGAAGAACCCGACCACGAAGCCGTCGATGCCATGCGCCCGGGCCGCCGCCAGCCGGCGCTCGACGGCGACCGGGTCGCGGTCGTCGTAGCACCCCCACAGCGGGAGCCGGGGCTGCACGTGACCCTCGAAGCGCGGCCTCGATTCGACCACGAGGTCCCACTCCGTGAACCCCGGATAGAACGTCGCGTCGCGCTCCGGAATGGGATGCCACCCGGGATACACGTACGCGAGCACCCGCGGCTCGGTGGTCACGGGGCCCTGCGTCGCAAGCCGCTACTGTAGCTGCGCGGCGATCGCGGCGGTGAATGCGGGCAGGTCGGCCGGCTTGCGCGACGTGATCAGCTTGCCATCCACGTGCACCTCCTCGTCGACCCACGTGGCGCCTGCGTTCTCGAGGTCCATCTTCACGGACGGCCACGACGTCACCACGCGGCCCTTGACGCCCTCGGCCTCGATGAGCAGCTGCGGCCCGTGGCACACCGCCGCGGTCACTTTGCCGGCGCGCTGGATCGTCTGCACGAGGTCGACGACGGCCTTCTCCGTGCGGAGGTGGTCGGGAGAGTACCCGCCGGGGATCACGACGGCGTCGTAGCTCTCCGCCTTCACGTCGGCGGCCGCCTTCTCGATCTTCACCGACTCCTGCTGCTTCTTGCCCTTCACCGTCACGCCCGCCTTGGCGCCGACGATGTCGATGGTGTGCCCCTTTGCCTTGAGCCCGTCGTACGGCGTGCGGAACTCGCTGTCTTCGAAGTCGTCCGCGAGGACGAATGCAATGTGTGCCATCCCCGACCACTCTGCAGTCGTCATGCCACGCCCGTCGGCCGCACACGCCCCGGTGAGCGTACGTGACTCGACTCCTGGCTCGCAGCCGTGCTCGCACGCGAGCGTCGCTGTCACAGCGACGCGACCGCGGTGCTACAGCTTCGGACCGGCCGACCGGATGTCGGCCGACGCCTGGCCTTCGTACTTCTTGAAGTTCTCGCGGAACAGCGACGCGACCTTCTTCGCCTTCTCGTCGTACGCCGCCTTGTCGCTCCACGTGTTGCGTGGCATCAGCAACTCCGGCGGCACCTCCGGGCACGTCGTCGGCACCGCGAAGCCGAACACCGGATCCACCTGCGTGGCCGCGGCGTCGAGCGCCCCCGAGTGGATCGCATCCACGATCGCGCGCGTGTACTTCAGCTTGATGCGCGAGCCCACGCCGTACGCGCCGCCCGACCAGCCCGTGTTCACGAGCCACGTCGTGGCGCCGTGCTGCTTCAGCTTGGCGGCGAGCATCTCCGCGTACTTCGTGGGGTGCCAGACGAGGAACGGCCCGCCGAAGCACGGCGAGAACGTCGGCTCGGGATCCTTCACGCCGACCTCGGTGCCCGCGACCTTCGCCGTGTAGCCCGAGATGTAGTGATACATCGCCTGCGCTGGCGTCAACTTCGCGACCGGGGGCAGGACGCCGAACGCATCAGCCGTGAGGAAGATGACGTTCTTCGGGTGACCGCCGAGCGCCGGCAGCTTCACGTTCGGGATCGTGTCGAGGATGTAGCTGCCGCGCGTGTTCTCGGTGATCGACGTGTTGTCGTAGTCCACGAGGTGCGAGGTGTCCTCGTACTTCACGTTCTCGAGCACGGCGCCGAATGCCAGGGAGTTCCAGATGTCCGGCTCCTGCTCCTTCGAGAGCTTGATGACCTTCGCGTAGCAGCCGCCCTCGATGTTGAACACACCGTCGTCGGACCAGCAGTGCTCGTCGTCGCCGATGAGCAGGCGCTTCGGATCCGCGGACAGCGTGGTCTTTCCCGTGCCGGAGAGCCCGAACAGGATGGACGTGTCCGACCCGTCGCGTGCCTCCGTCGCGGAGCAGTGCATCGACAGCACGCCGCGCTTGGGCATCAGGTAGTTCATGATCGTGAACACACCCTTCTTCATCTCGCCGGCGTACTCGGTGCCGAGGATCACGAACTCGCGGCGCGTGAGCGACAGATCGATCGAGGTCGACGAGGTCATGCCCGCGGTGTGGCGGTTCGCGGGGAACCCACCGGCGTTGTAGATGCAGTAGTCCGGCTCGCCGAAGCTCGCGAGCTGGTCCGCGGTCGGGCGGATCAGCATGTTGTGCATGAACAGCGCGTGGTACGCGCGCGCGCACACGACGCGGATCTTCTGCTGGTGCTTCGGATCCCAGCCCGCGTACCCGTCCACCACGTAGAGCCGCTCGCGGGTGTTGAGGTAGTCGATCGCGCGCTCGCGGTTGATCACGAAGCTCTGCTGATCGAGCTTGATGTTGACGTTGCCCCACCACACGTCTTCCCGCGACTCCGGCTCCTCGACGACGCGCTTGTCCGTCGGGCTACGGCCCGTCTTCTTGCCGGAGTACGCGATCAGCGCGCCGGTCGACGAGATGGTCGACCCCTTCTCGAAGCGCAGGGCGGCCTCGTAGAGGAACGCCGGCGACGCGTTGCGATGGATCTCGTGGACGGAAATACCTTGTTTTTCGAGTGAAAACGTCATGAGGGGACTCCGCGACCGGGTGAGTTTGAAAGGCGGCGTTATACCAGGGCAACCGCGGCCCGTCTCGTGAGGATTAGGAGGGTGAAGCGCGTAGCGCTTCGGGACCCTCCTTATGCCGGGACGGCCTACAGGGTGGCGTTGGCGGCGCCGGGCGAGTTCGTGCAGTTCGCCCAGTCCGTCGCCGCGTGGTCCGTGTCGGCCCCGTTCGGAAGCCGGCAGATCGACTGCGCGACGACGTTGCTGTCGAGCACCGTCGCGGCCATCTCGGGCGGCTCCACCAGCGAGCTGGGCGCCGAGAAGCCCGGCAGCGTCACCGCGGTGATGCTGCCCTGGTACGAGACCGCGTCGATCAGCGTGTGCGCCGTCGAGTCGATCAGGGCGACACCATCCGGCGCGCCGTTCTGCACGAAGTTGTTCCAGGTGGTCGTGACCGTCGCGGTCCCCGCCGGCACCGTCGAGATCACGCCCGCGGGACCGATCACGAGGTAGCCGCCCGCCGCGATCGACGTGCCCGGCGCCAGGTCCACCGTCGCATAGGTGGTGCTGGTCGCGCCGTTCACGAGGACGAGTGCCTTGCCCGCGAGGCTGATCGCCGCCGCCGTCGGGTTGTAGATCTCGGCGTACTCCATCGTGTCCGCCATGACCTCGTTGTACTCGAGCTCGTTGATGACGAGGTGCATCGCGCCGCTCGCGACCGTGATCGTCGACGTGCTCGCCGCGCTCGCGCCGAACTGCGCGCTGACCGTCGCCGTGCCGGTGGAGGCGACCTGCTGGTACGTGAACATCGCCGAGATCTGGTTCGCCGGCACCGTGACGGGCGAGGTGACCGTCCCCGCCGAGCTCGGCGTCACCGTCACCGTGACGGCCGTGCCACCCATCGGCGCGGGGATGTCGAGCGTCGCCGTCAGCACGACGGTGCCCGCGGGCGCCACCGTGGCGTCGGTCGGCGTCAGCGTCACCGCGGTGGGGGCCTCGGTCGCACCGAGCACGCGGACCGTTGTCGCGAGCGTGGTGCCGCCGAGCGTGGCCATGACGCCCACCGTCGCGGCCTGCGCGAGCCCCGTCACCGGCACCGTCGCGCTCGTGGCGCCGTTCGGCACCGTGACATTCATCGTCACCAGCGAGGCCGCATCACCCGACGTCACCGTCACCACGGTGTCGCCTTGCGCGGGCCCCGTGAGTGTCACCGTCAGCGGCGCGGGAAACGTCGGCGCCGCGACCGCGCCCACGCGCGTGAAGGTCGACGTCGGGCCGATCGACTGCAGCGCCGGTGCCCCCGAGGAGAGATCGGCCGCCGAGCGCGGCAGCAGCTTCATCGCGCTCACGCCGCCGCCCGCCGAGCGCAGCGACAGGATGCCCGTCGCGGCCGTGTAGGCCATCCCGACCGTCGGGTTCGGCGTCGCGTACAGGAAGTCATCGACCACCAGCTTGGTCATGGCCGCGTCCGTCAGCGTGAACTCGCCGAACGCCGTGTCGACCGCGGTCACCGTGGCGGGGCCGAGCGTCACGAGCACGCCCTCGAGCTTCGCGGCCCGCGTGCCGCCCGTCTTCACCTCGTCGTAGGTCGCCACGACCGGCGCGGGCGGCGCGTCCGGGCCGAGCGTCACCTGGGTGACCGTGGTCACGCTGGCGAGCTCGATCTGCCCCTGGAAGCTCGCGACGGAACCGTCGATCGTCACGCGCGCGCCGACCGACGCGAGCGCGAGGTGCGCCGGCGTGGTGTCGAAGACGAACAGGCCGCTGTAGTCCGCGTCGATGTAGCCGACGTCGCCCGGCTTGACCTGGACGAAGAAGCCGTTGGCACCCTTGCCGGTGACGAGCGCGTCGGAGATGCGCACGGCCGCGCCGACGGGCGTGGTGCCGTTCTTGATCGAGTAGATCGTCACCGAGCATCCGGCCGCGCCGGGGTTCGCCTGGGTCGGGCACGCGTCGCACACGTCACCCTTGCCATCCATGTCGGCATCCGCCTGGTTCGTGTTCGCGTTGTCGGGGCAGTTGTCCGTCGCGTTCGGGACCATGTCGTGGTCGCGGTCATTGGGATCGGCCGAGGTGCACGTCGTCGTGTTTGCATCGAACGGGCACGGGTCGCAGGCGTCGCCCACGCCGTCGCCATCCGCGTCGCCCTCGGCTCCGTTGTCCAGCGGACGCGCCGGGTCGAACACCATCGGGCACTTGTCCATCTGGTTCGGGAGGCCATCGCCGTCGCTGTCATCGGCCGTCGGCATGCCCGTGTACACCGTCGACATCGAGACCGACAGCGGCCGCTTCGGCGTGCAGGACGGCTCGTTCATCGGCACGCCACACTGGAACGCCGGGTAGATCGCGTCGCCGCCCGCCGCCGTGCGGAGCGCGTCGTACGTCTTGCCGACCTCGCTCATCGCGCAGACCCGCTTCGCCGTGCCGCAGACGTCCACCGCATCGCAGGCGGTCCCCAGTGCCGCCACGACCGTGTCATCGCCGTAGAGCGCCTTGCCGCCGCGGACCACGAGCACCACATCCTGCGGCTCCGCATCGATGACCGCGCGATACGCACCGCCGTGGCCCTTGAACACCGCGATGTCGGCGACCTTGCCGACCGCGAGGGTCCCGATCACGTCGTCGGTCGCGGTGAGCGCGGCCGCGTTCTTCGTGACCATCGCCCACAGCTGCTCGTCGGTGAAGTGGTGGTCGAGGTACGTGCTGTTGAAACCGTCCGCGCACTTCAGCTCGCGCAGCAGGTTCATCGAGCCCGTGGGCATCCAGTCGGTGCCGAGCGCGATCTCCACGCCGAGCCGGTCCGCGATCGAGACGCGGGCCGTGTCGCCATAGAGCGTGATGTTGGAGCGCGGCGACCAGATCATCCCGGTGCCGTCACCGGCCATGAGCGCCATGTCCGCCGGCAGGAGACCGACCGCGTGGATCATGGCCGTCTTCGGGATCACGAGATCGTTCGCGACGCCCGGGGCCATCGTGTCGTAGCTCGGGTCGCTCTCGCACAGGAACTCGTTGTGAGCCTCGCGGTCGATGCCCTCCGAGGTGTGGGGCTCGTAGGCGTCGACCGACATGATGCTCGCCGCCGTCGTCGCCGTGCCGTAGTTGCAGTCCGCCGTGCGCGTCGTCCCATCGGAGTCGCCGAGCGGGAACGTGTCGAATTTCACGGCGGTCTGCGCGAGGCCTTCCTGCTGCGGCGCGCGGTCGAGGTTCCGCAGCAGGCCATTGGCGCCGCCGGAGCCGACGATCGAGGTCGCGCCACCCATCACGAACCGCAGCTCGCCCCAGCTGATCTCCGCGTCGGTGGCGCTACCGGCCGCGGGGATCTTCGGGTGCGTAGGCCCCGCGCCCTGGCGCCACTGGTGACGGTGCTCGTACCGGAAGCCCTGGTCGGTGTACGGGCTGTTCTGCGTGAACGTGATGTGGTCGTGCGTGTTGATGAGTCCCGGCGAGATGGCCGCATCGGGGCACACCACCGTGGTGGCGCCGGCCGCATCGCAGCCGCAACCCGCGCACGTGATGATGCCGCTCGCATCGACCGCGACGCCGCCACCCTTGAAGACCTTCGTGGGCGTGAGGATGTTGCCCTTGATGAGCAGGCGCGTGTCGCCCGCCGTCACCGCGCAGGCGGCGCCCGACGTTACGGGCGGCAGGACCTCGCAGACCTCTTCCACGACGGGAGGGCCATCGGGGCTCGTCGGCGGAGCGTCGACGACGGCGGCATCTGGGTTCGTGTTGTTGCCGTCGTCACCGCACGCGGTGGCGAATGCGCCGACCGTGAGCGCGATCACGAATGCAAGGCCAAGAGGACGGGTGCGCATCGGCGCGGACCCTACACCGACGCAAACTCAATCCAAAGGATGATCGAGGCTGTCGGCGACGAAGCCCATGACCTGTGTCAGCATCTGCCCGAAGTCGTCGTAGAACTGTTGATCGAGCGCGTTGTCGCGCGCGTCGAACAGCAGCACCGGATACTCGCCGGAGGGCGTCGGCCGGCTCGAATCGAGGCAGAACCACTCCTGATCGCCGGCGCCCATCCCGACGACGACCAGGTTCGTGCCGAGCTTGTGATGCGCGCGGCCATCGAGCGTCCTCTGCTGCGTCTCGAGGCCCACGAAGTCGTGGACGATCCCGAGGTGCTTCGGGATCGTGATGCCGCCAAACGTGCGCAAGAAGGTGCGGTACGACGGCGGAAACGTCACGCCGAGCGCGAGCTCTGCGGCGATGATCGCGGGCTCACCCGCGGGGCCCGCGATCGCGCACGAATCGTCGTGATCGCTGAGCCGCTGACGGACGCGTTCGACGAGCTCGATGGTGTCGGACGTCATCGTGGTTTGGTTGTACACGAATGCTCACTCGCCCGGGCGCGGCATCGCGGGCGGAAACGTCAGCGCGTCCACGACCGCGAGCTGCATGTCGGTGTCGGTGATCTGAAATGCGGTCTGCAGGACGCCGAGGAACGGGATCACGCGCCAGCTCGCGACCTGTGACGGCGTCTCCGCGACCAGCGCGTACACGATCATCCAGTACCGGTCGACCGGGTCCGGCATCCCCGCCGCGACCCGCGCGAGCTCGCCGAACACCTGCGCATCTGGACCTCGCGGCCGGCGGAACGATCGGAACAGCTCCGCGTCGAGCTCCTGGGCGGTGAGCGAGAGGTCCGGCATCGCCGCGAAGAAGTCGCGCAGGCGGAAGCGATGCTCGTCGGTGGCGACCCCGCGGGCGAGCGCGCGCAGCGCGAACACCTCGCACGCGATGGGGATCATGTTCTTGATGCGCAGGTAGCGATCGTCGAGGTACGGCGCGAGGGCTCCCGCGTGCGCGTAGCCGATGATCTGCTCGCTCTCCATCGGCGCGATGCGCAGCGCCACGCGCAGCGCCTCGAGGAACTGGACCTCGCTCTGCAACACGCGCTCGTCGGCGACCACGACCTCCGCGGCCATCCCGTACGCGGCGAGCCGGTGGATGCGGGCCGGCAGGCCCTTCGCGATCGCGGGCGCGCGCGCGATCGAGCTCCCCGCGAACTTGATCGCGTCGCTCGACAGCTCGATGAGGGTGCGGGACGTGGAGGCCGAGAGCCCGTGGAACAGCGGGTGCTGCTCGACCTGGCGCTCCATGACCGCCAGCTCGCGCGGATCGACGTTACCGTCCGCGTTCATGGCTCCGATCATCGCCTCGATGAGGAACCGGCGTGGATCGTTCGGCTTGAGCGACCCGCCGAGCAAGTCCTTGACCGTACGCTCCATCGCTCGTGCGTAATCTTAATCGAACGCGCTATGATCCCGCTATGGTTCGGGGCGCGGCCGGTGCTGTCGTCGCGGCATGCGCGTGCATGCTCGCCGGAGGCGTCGCTCACGCGGGTGGCAGGGGCTCCGGGGCGACGAGGACCGTCCACGTCGAGTCCGAGCCGAGCGGGGCGACCGTCTACCTGAACGTCAAGGAGGACGGGCCCGTGTGCCCCGAGACGCCGTGCGACATCCAGGCGCCGGTGGGCACCACGCCCATCATCCTCGAGCTGGCGGGCCACGAGACCGTGCTCGAGGAGCTGGTCGTCGGCAAGAAGGACAAGGGCAAGACGGTCTCGTATGCGCTCGCGGCCACGGTCGGGACGATCGTCGTGACGGGTCCGCGCG
>JAYSYE010000540.1:0-3357 GCA_043716635.1 Deltaproteobacteria bacterium
GCCGACCAGTTCCGGCGCGACCTCTACTTCCGCCTCGCCGGCTCGACGTTCACGGTGCCCCCGCTGCGCGAGCGCAAGGACGAGGTGCTGCCGCTCGCGGAGCAGTTCGTGGCCTCTGCCTCGGGGCCGCTGGGCCGATCGTTCGTGCTCGCCGAGGACGCGAAGCAGTGGCTGCAGTCGCACGACTGGCCCGGCAACATCCGCGAGCTGCGCAATGCGTGCGAGCGCGCCGTGCTGCTGTCGACGGGCGCCGTGATCGAGCGGCATCACCTCACCGTCGACGATCCGGCCCGCCGGCCGCCCGGCCAGCGGTTTCGCAACTCGCCAACGATCCCGCCGCCGCTCGGCCTGCCGTTCCCCCCGGCTCCGAGCGCCGCGGACATGCCGAGCCAGGTGCGCGCGACCGTGGCCGAGCTCGAGAAGCAGCGCATCCTCGAGGCCCTCGACACGTGTGCGGGCAACCAGACGCGCGCCGCCGAGGTGCTCGGGATCTCGCGCCGCACGCTGATCAACCGGCTCGACGAATATGGCATCGCGCGCCCTCGCAAGCGCGAAGACTGATCGGACCGGGACTCGTATGCAGACGCTTGCACTTGGCGCCTCCGCGGCGAGCTTCGTCGTGGGCGGTGGCCGCGACATCGAGCTCGCCGCCAACGCGATCCAGCCGCCGGTCGCCCCGGGCGCCCAGCTCCGGCTCACCGATCCCGATGGCGAGGAGCTCGGGATCGCGATCGCAGATCCGGAGAACGGCAAGCTGCGGATGATCGCGACCGCGGCCGACGGGTTCCCGACGATCAGCGGCGCGCTGCTCGGCTGGCGAGTCGAGCGTGCGATCAAGTGGCGCAAGCGCCTGGGCATCGCACCGCCGGACGGCGGCGACCACGCGTACCGGCTCATCCATGGCGCCGGCGACGGGCTGCCCGGCTTCGCGTGCGACGTGCTCGGCTCGACGGCCGTCGTGTACGCGTACGGCGAGGCGCTGCGGCCGCTCGGCAAGCAGCTCGCGGAGGCGGTGGTCGGCTTCGCGCGGCTGAAGGGCGCCGTCGTGAAGCTCCGCCAGCGCGGCAGCGCGGATGACGTCGCGCAGGACATCGTCGGCATGGCGCCGGACGAGCGCATGGTGGTCACCGAGCACGGCATCCCGTTCGAGGTGCACCCGCTCGGCGGCCTCAACCACGGGCTGTTCACCGACATGCGCGAGCACCGCAAAGGGCTCGCGCGCTTCGCCGCGGGCGCGCGCGTCCTGAATCTATTTTCGTACACCGGGGCCCTCTCCGTTGCGTGCGCGCGCGCGGGGGCTGCGACCGTCACGTCGGTCGATACGTCCGCGGGCGTGAACGCCTGGGCGTCGGGGAACTTCGGACGCTCCGGCCTCGCGGGCGACGCGCGCTACAAGTTCGAGACGGGCGATGCCGCGCGGTACCTCGCGCGTGCGGCGCGCGACAGCGAGCGCTACGATCTGGTGCTGGTCGATCCGCCGAGCACGTCGTCGGCCGGTGGCGGCTCGTGGGCGCTGGGCCGCGACTATCCCGCGCTGATCGCCAAGGCCGCGGCCGTGATCCCGGCCGACGGGCTGCTGTGGCTCGCCGCGAACACGCACGAGCTGGGCTCGCTGGCGAAGCTCGCGCACAAGGGGCTCCGGTTGGCGGGTCGCACGGCCGCGCTCCTCGAGCAAGGCGGGCTCCCGCCCGAGTACCCCACGCTCCCGGCGCAGCCCGCCGATCGCTACCTGCAGGTTTGTCTGTTTCGCCTGGCGTGAGCGCCTGCTAGAACCGGCCGTCGTGTCGGCGAAGAAGGGTGGCAAGGAGGAGACGCGAGGCGACCGCAGCAAGCGGCTGCTCGACCTCGTGATGATCCTGCTCGGCGCCCGCACGCCCGTGACCTATCGCGAGATCCGCGAGCAGTTCCCCGGCTACCAGACCGTGAACACCGAAGCGGGGCTGCGCGCCTTCGAGCGCGACAAGGCCGACCTGCTCGACCTCGGCGTCCCGATTCGCTACATCACGCCCGACGAGGACGACTCGCTCGAGGACGGCGGCTACGTCATCGACCTGAAGCGCTTCAAGATGCCCGAGGTCCGGCTGACGCCCGACGAGATCAGCGCGCTCGTGCTCGCGGCGTCGGTGGCGCACGCGATCCCGGGCGGCACGTATCCGAAGATCGTCGACCTCGCGCTCAAGAAGCTCGCGTTCGACCTGCCCGAGCTCCCCGACACGCCGACGCAGTTCCCGCGGCCGGCGCCCGTGCTCGTGCACTTCCCGGATCGCAGCTCGATCGCGCGCCCCGGCAATGTCGATCTCGGCGAGATCTACGCGACGCTCGAGGGTGCGACGCGCCTGCGCAAGCGCGTGACGCTCACGTACCAGGCAGCCGCGACGGGGATGATCAGCAAGCGCGACCTCGATCCGTACGCGCTCGTGTACCGCGAGGGCGCGTGGCTCGCCGTCGGCTGGTGCCACCTGCGAACCGAGGTGCGGTCGTTCCGCGTCGATCGCATCAGCGAGATCGTGCAGGCGCCCAAGCCGAAGTCACCCGACTTCGAGCGCCCCGCGGACTTCGACGTGAAGGCCTACGCCCAGCGCTCGCCGTGGACGTTCACGACGGATCTCTCCGAGGAGGTGCAGCTCGCGCTCGCCCCGGCCGCGGCGGAGGTCGGCAACGAGGACTTCGGCGCCTCTGCCGTGAAGCGTCACGAAGGCGAGCTCGTCTACATCACGTTCGACTGCACGAACCTCGAGTTCGCGGCGACGCGCGTGCTCGCCGCGAAGGGCGCGATCACGGTGCTGCGTGGCGACCGCCTCCGCGCCCGCGTCGCTGACGAGCTCGACGCCGTGGCCGCCCACTACACGACCGCCGAAGCCGACGCCGCCGAGGATCGCGCGGACGCGACGGCCGACGCGGACGCGACCGCGGACTAGGAGCGGCTCAGACGGAAGGGCGTGGCCCCTCGGCCCCCTCGTGCCGGACGGAAGGACGCGACTGGCGGCGGCAGCCCGCCCGAGTCGGTGCCGGATTCGAGAGGCGCTCGCACGGCCGCCCGCTCGGACAGTTCCGCGCGGCGGAGTGCTCGCGCGGCCGCGTCGAGCGACAGCTCGGGAGAGGCCGGCACCCGGTCAGGCCCGCGGGGCCTGCGAACGTTCGAAGCATGGGCTGGAGGGCCACCGGGCCCGCCAGCGTGCGGCATCGGGATGCGACGTGGTCCTGCTGGCCCTACCGTCGGCCGTCGCTCACTTCTCAGCGAACGGGCCGGCCTGTCAGTCCGGAACGGTGAACACGCTGATCTCGCCGCCGCGCTTCCAGCCCTCGCGCGTGAGCCACAGCACCGGTGTCGAGAGCGGGACCCGTTCGAACCCGTCA
>JAYSYE010000055.1:0-2405 GCA_043716635.1 Deltaproteobacteria bacterium
GAGGCGTGGCTCGGCGCACCGACGGTGAGCGTGCTCACCGAGAGCGCGGCGACGTGGGCCGTCACCGCCGAGCTCCTCGCCGCAACGGGAACCACGGGCTCGATCGCGTACGACGCCCGCATTGCCGCGGTGTGCCTCCAGCATGGCGTGACCGAGCTGTGGACACATGACCGCGACTTCTCTCGCTTCCAGGACCTGCGCACGCGCAACCCGCTGGCAGATCCCGAACCCGGTCGCGCGGGCGAGGCGCGAGCCCACTACACGCCGCGAGCGCGGATGCCGAAGGCCGCCGCCAGCGTTGCATCACCACCACGTCGAGCGTGACCAGGCGCAGCGATCCGGCGCCGCATCCCGCCGGGCCCCTGTTCTGCTGAAACTTATCGAAACCTCCGGCCGTGCCCGGGCGAGGACCCCCGGCACGTTCGACGCGGCTCCCGCCCGGGCGGAGGAGATGCACTCGCCCGAGACGTTCGGGCGCACGGCCGGACTCGTCGTGGTCGTGAAGTAGCGCCCTACATCCTACATCGATGGGCCGGGAGCCTCGGGCTAGGATGCCGACCATGGTCTCCGGAACCCGCCGACTCTGCGTTGCCTTCCTCGTCGTGAGCGCGCTCACTGCGGCCGCCTGTGGGGGCGCGCCCGGTGATGGCACCAAGGACGGCACCGTCGCCGACTACGCCTCGATCGCGGTCGAGCCCGCGGCCGCCACGCTCTCCGTCCGGCTCGGTGAGACGATGACGCAGGAGTACCAGGCCTTCGGCGTGGCCGACGATGGCACGCGGACCGCGATCACGACGCACTGCTCGTTCGTCATGCAGGATCCGTTCGGATCCTTCGCCGCGGCGACCGCGACGGTCGGCACGTTCGGCGGCAAGGCGACGGTGACCGCGGTGTGTGGCGAGCAGCAGGGCCAGGCCCAGCTGATCATCAACCTCACCGGCATCGTGCTCGCGGGCAACGCGCCCTCCAACTCTTCGGACCTGTTCGGTGGGGCCACCCTCGGTACCGATGCGGCCCGCACGCCGACGATCGAGTACCCGATCGACGGTGCGGTCTCGCCGCGCAACATCCCCTCGATCGAGACGCAGTGGACGGGCGGCGGCGGCAACGACCTCTATCACCTGAGGATCGTGTCCTCGTATGCCACGGTCGACCTGTACACGACCACGCTCGAGGGGCTGCTGGCCTCGGAGCAGTGGCAGACGCTGGCCGGCACCGCCGCGGGCGAGCGCTTGAGCTTCGTCGTCGAGGCGCTCGCGCAGGCCGCGCCGACTTCGAAGTTCGCGAGTGCGCCCGTCGCGATCGTGATGACGCACGACAACATCGACGAGACGGCGATCCTGTACTGGGCCTCGTCGCAGGGGAACATCATGAGCCAGACGTTCGGCGAGCCCGATGCGCCCTCGCTCGTGAAGAACGACTGCACGTCGTGTCACTCGGTGAACCGCAGCGGCAATCGCGTCGGCTACAGCCGGTGCGTGAACGATGGCTCGGGTAACAACTGCGGCGGCGATTTCCTCGCGGTCGGGTTCCTGAAGTTCGATCCGAACACCAACGCGTGGGAGGAGACCGTCAACGCGAACCAGCGCGCGATCCTCGGCTCGTACACCACGTTCTCGCCCGACGGCTCGGTCTCGATGGTGACGCATCGGGGCGGCACGCTGCACCTGCACGACCCCGATACCGGCGCGGAGCTCGCCTCGAACCTCGACATCGCGACGGCAGGCGGAACTCGCTCGGCGCTCATGCCCGACTGGTCGGCGGACGGCTCGAAGGTCGTGATGGCCTCGGTCCCGACCCCCGGCTACTACATCGATCTCGCGAACGGGTCGATCCAGACCATGACCCACACGAGCACCGGCACCGATCACGTGTTCGGGACACCGACGACGATCATCGCGAATCCGATGACGCTCGCGAGCGGCACGTACACGAACTTCTTCTTCCCGAGCTTCTCGCCCGATGGCGCCCTCGTGGTCGCGAATGCGGCACGCACGGCGTGGCGCAACTCGACCGATGCACGGTCCACCGGCTCGCGCCTCGTGCTCGCCGATTCCAGTGGCGCGTGGGCCGTCGACCTGTCCGTGCTGAACGGCGGCAACGTCGACCAGAGCATCACGTGGGCGCACTGGGCTCCGACCGTGACCGACGAGTACTACTGGGTCGTGTTCTCGAGCGAGCGCGACTACGGGCATCGCACCACGCAGGGCTCGAGCCCGGCGTCGTGCAAGGCCAACGGCGTGAAGCAGTGCAAGCAGATCTGGCTCGCCGCGATCGCGAAGTCCAAGCTCTCGGGCATGGTCGATCCGAGCGCGGCGCCGATGTGGCTGCCGGGCCAGTCGACGGCCGCGAACAACATCTCGCCGTACTGGTCGAGAGCTGCCGTTCTGCAGTGAGCTGACACC
>JAYSYE010000541.1:0-3352 GCA_043716635.1 Deltaproteobacteria bacterium
GTCAGTCGCCGGAAGCGCGCCTGTTCGGTGGGCGCGGTCGGGGCGGTCGGGGCGGTCGGGGCCGTCGGAACGGGCACGTGCGGCGGTGCTGTGGGCACCGACGGTGACAGTGACGGTGCAAGCGGAGCCAGCGGGCCCGCGCTGGCCACCTGCGGCGTTCGCCAGCTCGCCCCGGCGCGCAGCGTCGCGTGGGTGCCACGATAGGTGACCTCGACGACCCCGCGCTCGACCGTCACCGCGACCACCTCGCCGCTGTGGGCGACACGGAACTGCGTACCGACCACGCGCACGGTGACGTCGCCAGCACTGACGAGGAACGGGCGCGTCCGGGGCCGCGGCGCGACGGTGAACGAGACCGCTCCTGACTCGACGACCGCCAGCTGCGGGCTCGGGTCCCGCGCGATCGTGACCGCGCTCGCGGCATCGAGCACCACGAACACGTCGCCCGCGGAGACCGACGAGCTCGCGGCACCCGACACGAACCGATCCGGCGCGATCGCGAGGGCCTGCGCGGGTGGGCGCTGCGGCCACGCGAGCAGCGCGACGATTACCGCCGCCGCGGCGGCCGCCACGAGGAGGGCCGGTGTGACCCACGACCGCCGACGTTCGGGCGCGCGCGCCGCGGCGCCGCCATCGAGCCGGGACCACACGCCGCGCTCGACGCGGCTCCACGCCAGCTCGTCGAGATCCTCGACGGGCGGCACCGGTGACGAGCTCGCCTTGATCATCGCGACACCCCCCTCATCTCCGCCAGCAGCTCCGCGAGCAGCGAGTCCTTGCCTGCGCGCGCGAGCAGCTCGCGGCGAGCACGCCACGCCCGCGTCTTCACCGCCAGGCGCGTCGAGTCCATCAGATCGGCGACCTCCTCGAGTGGACGGCCATCGATCACGTGCAACGCGAACGCGACGCGCCGCCCGGTCTCGATGCGGTCGAGGGCCGCGTACAGGCGGCGCATGCCCTCGCGTAGCCGCACGGTGCGGTACACGTCGACGTCCACATCGGCCGGGTCGGCGATCAGGGCGAGCTCCACGGCCTGCGGCGGCCGGTGCCGGATGGTCGCGTAAGCGGTGCGAATCGCGATCGTCTGGCACCAGCGCGCGAGCGAGCTCTCGCCACGAAAGCTGGGCAGGGCGCGAAAGATCGCGACGAACGAGTCCTGGAGCGCGTCCTCGAGATCGCGATTCGAGCCGAGCACGCGGAAGAGCGCGTGGTGGATGCCGCGCCGCTGCGCGTGGAACACCGCACGCTGGGCCTCGCGATCGCCGTCGGCGGCCCGGCGCGCGAGCGCGAGGTCCTCCCCACGGGATGCTGCGCGCGCGACGTCCACCACGAGGAGATCAGTGGGGCCTGGCCCGCCGATCGTTGCAACTATTTCGCGGGCACGGCGAGGGCGAGGAATCCCCCCACGGAGAGCGC
Organism: Deltaproteobacteria bacterium; assembly: GCA_043716635.1. GTDB lineage: Bacteria > Myxococcota_A > Polyangia > Haliangiales > Haliangiaceae > JABFXX01. The sequence continues at coordinate 1,417 of JAYSYE010000541.1, forward strand.
GAAGCCGGGCACCTCGTACAGGATCCCCGAGCCCATGGGCTTGGTGTAGGTCGCGGTACCGAGCCAGGCGTCGGCGCTCACATCGAGGCCCGCGCTGAGGGCGCCGCGCGACCACCGCACCGCGAGCCCGACGCGAACCGTCGCGACCGCGACTCGATCGTCGAGGCGAGCTCCCGCCCGCGTGGCGGTGACGTGCGAGCTCGTGAGCCCGAGGCCTACGTGTGGCTCGATCGCGAGCGAGCCGAGCGCCGCCACTCCACTGGTGACGACGCGCGCGGTCGCGTCGGTCCAGTGGCCCTTGAAGCTCGGGGCGTCGATCGTGGCGGGTGTGCCGACCTCGCCCTCGAGCCCGACCCACCATGGAAGCGACGCGATGGGGCGGGTCGCGGCCGCGACCGTGACGCGACCTCCGAGGGCGGTCTCGGATCCCCGTGCGATGCGACCCGCGGCCCCGACTTGCCCGCGCCACCGGGGGTGAGCGACGGGGGCGGGTGCGGTGGTCCCGTGGACCGCCGGCGGTGAAGTCGGGGCGACGAGTGGTGTCGAGGTCGTGATCGGCGGCGGCGGCGTGCTCGCGATCGGCCGGAGCCGGAGCAGCGACTTCACGCTCAGCGCGGCGGCGGTCGCGTTCGCGTCGTCGAGGTGACCGCGCACGCTCTCGCGCAGCTCCGCCGCGCCGCGGTCCGCGTCGTACACGAACAGATCCCCGTCGCGCCGCCAGACCACGTACCGGGCATACTCCGCGTGCGCGCGCGTGACCGCGACGGCCGTGGACGCGGGCGCCACGGCCTCGAACACGACGTCGATCGGCCACGGCGCCAGCGTCTCGACGATCGCGCGACGCAGCGCGGGATCGCGGTCCGCGACCACCACGCGCACGCGCGGCTCGCGCGGCTCGCCCGTCGCGACGCGCGCCGCGAGGAGGAGCACGCATGCAGCGACGCCGATCGTCCCCCGCGCTCGCGCTGCGACTGACACCGGCTCGGTTGTGACACGATCACCCCGGCTTCGGCAGTGACGGATCCGTCGAACGCACGTGACCGTGGACCAGGGCGCGGCGGCGCGCGTTGGAGTGCATGCTCGACGAGCTCGCGCACGCAGCGGGAGCCGATCCGCTCGCGTATCGTCTGAAGCTGCTCGGAGGCAAGCTGCGGTTCACCGCAGCGCTGCAGCTCGCGCCGCCAGGGCGGGCTGGGGTGAGCCGCCGGGGCAGGGCGGGCGCGCGGCCTCGCCGTCCACGAGTCGTTTGGCACCCTCGTCGCGGAGGCGTGGCGCGATGCCGGCGCGCCGTGTCCCAGACGCCGCCTGTGCGCGGGCTGGCCGCGTCGCGCGTTACGCGGCTCCGTGTAAGCGTGGTAGCAGGGCTTACACTTGCCGCGTAGGAGCGTACGCACGTGACGCCTCCAAAGAGATCTGTAGCCACGCGGGCTTAGAAATAGACTGACACGTCATTCTAGTTCTAGACTGACGCGTCAGTCTAGCTATAGTCCGCGCCAGGAGTCACCCAGCATGAACGCAGCACCGGAGAAAATCGTCATCGGCATCGATGTCGGATCCACCACGGTCAAGATGACCGTCGTCGACCCCGGCACGAGGGAGATCCTGTGGTCGAAGTACCTTCGCCACGAGACGCGCCAGCCCGAGTTCACCCGGGACATGCTGAAGGAGATCCACGCCGCGTTCCCGACCATCGGGAATGACGACATCCGCGTCTTCATCACGGGCTCCGGCGGCGGCCCGATCGCGCCGCACCTCGGCGCCAAGTTCGTGCAGGAAGTGAACGCGGTCACGATGGCCGTCGAGAAGCTTCACCCCGACGTCGGCAGCGTGATCGAGCTCGGCGGCCAGGACGCCAAGATCATCATGTTCCGCGAGAACAAGGACACGGGCGACAAGACCGCCCAGACGTCGATGAACGACAAGTGCGCGTCCGGCA
>JAYSYE010000542.1:0-10101 GCA_043716635.1 Deltaproteobacteria bacterium
CCTCGAGCACCCGCGCGACGAACGCATCGAGGTCGGCGGCGTACTCGACGAGGCGCGCGATCCGCGCCCCCGCGAGCGCGTCGCCGCCGTCGACCCACAGCGCGAGCCCGGCAAGCACGAGCTCGCCCTCCGCCGTCTCGAGCAGGTGCAGCCGCGGCACCACGGCGCCGATGCCGAGCGTGGCGAGCGCGGTCGCGACGAGCTGGCATTGATCGTTCGTGCGACACAGCACCGCCACGTCGCTCGCCGTCCCGACCCGCACGGCACCGGTGCGCCGGTCCCGCACGGCAGGCCGGTCCGCCAGCAGCGTCTGCACGCCCGCGGCAACTGCGGCGGCGAGGACAGCCTTGTTCTCGCGCACCTCGAGCACGATCGGCCAGTACTCGAGGACCGGTCCGAGCGGGGCCGGATCCACCGCGAGCGCGGCGGTGAGGCGCGTGCGCTCGTCGGGAATGCCGTGCTCGCGGAACGCACGCGCGAACAGCTCGCTCGTGATCTCCACCAGCGCCGGCCGGCTGCGATACGAGGTGGTCAGCGTCTCGGTCTGACCCGTGTGGCCGAGCGCCGCGACGGCCGCGCTCACGAGATCGGGGTCGGTCGTCGTCGCCGTGAGCGACTCGATCATCGCGTCCATCAGCGCCGGGTCAGTCCCCCGGAACCCGTAGATCGCCTGCTTCTGATCGCCGACCCAGACCGCCTCCGTGGCGAGCGACGCGAGCTCGAGGAAGATCGCGAGCTGGAGCGGGCTCGTGTCCTGGAACTCGTCGACGAGGACGAGGTCGATCTGCCCCGCCAGCGCCTCGCGCACGTCGGGTCGCCGCAGCAGCCCGAGCGCGAGCGCCTCCTGATCGACGAAATCGATCAGCCCCCGTCCGCGCTTGTGCGCCTGGTACGCGACGAGCCCGTCCGCCGCCACCGCGAACAGCAGCTCGGTCAGCCGGTGCATCTCGCGACGCAGGCGCGGGTGCTCGACGTGACGGCTCGCCGCCGCCTGCACCGCCCCCGCGTGCGCCTCCGACGTCTTGGCCGGCGCGCACTTCGACAGCTTCGCCCAGTCCCCCCAGCGCAGCTGCGCGTCGGCGAGCGCGACCCGCGCGTCGCGCAGGAGCTCGACGTACGCGCGCGTGGACTTCGTCTTGTCGCGGTCGAGATCGATCGCCCCGAGCGCCGCCTCGATCGCCGCGAGCAGCGCCGCGTCGATGGCCTCTCCGTCGACCGCGACCGGTCCGAGGCACCGATCCACGCCCGCCATCGACCGGGCCGCACACCTCCGCAGCCCGTCCGCATCGATGGCGTTCGACCGCGCGGCATCGACGATCCGCCGCACCTCGAGCCGCCAGTCGAGCTGGCCGTCGAAGCGCTGCTTGAACCCGAACAGCTCGTCGGAGAGAAGCGGGGAGACCACCGTCGCGAGCGCGCGCTGCAGCTCGAGCTCGGCCGCACCCTCGTCGAGCACGCGCAGCGCCGGGGACAGCCCCAGCTCGAACGCGAAGTCCGTGACGAACGAGCCGCACACCGAGTTCACCGTCCCGATGCGCGCGGCCAGCAGCTGGTGCGCCTCCCGGCCGTGGCCACTCGCGAGCAGGCGACTGCGCGCCCGTTCGACGAGCTCGGCGGCGGCGTGGCGCGTGAACGTGGTCGCGATAATTGCCTCGGGCCGGACTGCGCCACTCGCGATCGCGTCGTCGAGCACCTGCGATAGCCGCGTGGTCTTGCCCGTGCCGGCGCTCGCCGTGATGATCGTGATGCTCACGTGCAGCCTCCGGCTCCACACAGCGCGCTGAAGCTGCAGTACTTGCACCCCGGCGCGATCACGAGAGCGCCGTCGTCGAGGCTCGACTCGATCGCGGCTCCGTCCGCCGCGGGCGCGTGCAGCTCGCCCACCGCCAGCTGGTCCCGGCGAGTCCCCAGCGCCGCGAGCGCGGCCGTCCACGTGTCGCCGGCCTGGGCGGTGCCGACGGGCTTCGCGCGCGGCAGCGTGCTCCCCGCGGGGGTGAACAGCTCGCGGCTCGTGAGCGAGAAGTACCCGACCGCGGGGGCCGGATCCCCGGTCCTGCGGAACAGCGCGGCATACAGCGCGAGCTGGAGCGCCGTCCCGCTCTCGAGCTTCGCGCGATGCGAAGTCTTGCCCCACTTGAGATCGAGCACCACGTCCGGATGCTCGAGGATCAGGTCCGCCGTGCCGGTGAACGCGAACCCGCCGTGCTCGCCGGTCGCGCTCACCTCGACCCCGCGCACCGCTGCGCCACTCTCCGCGATCAGCGCCGCGAGCGCCGGCGCCGACGCGAGCACCGCCTGCCGCACCGACGTCAGCTCGACCTGGTAGCGCGGCAGCGCGAGCGTCTCTGCGAGCAGCGGCAGCTCGCGATCGACCAGCTCGCGCGCCTTCGCGCTGGCCGCGGCCTCGTCGAGAGCGCCATCCGCGAACACCAGCGCGAGCAGGTGATGCGCGAGCTGGCCGTACAGGAGCGGCGAGGGCGCCGAGGGCCCGTCGGCGAGGCCGCCGCTCAGCTTGCCGTGATACTCGAGGGCCCACGCGAGCGAGCAGCCGAGCAGCTTGTCGACGCTCGTGGCCGATTCGCGCGGGCGAACGGCCAGCGCGCGGCTCACCTTCACCGCGATCGCCGCCCGCGGCAACGCCCGCGCCGCGACCGCTCGCCGCACGGCTCGCATCGGCTGCGTCAGCCGCGTGACCTCGAGCAGCGCGGCATCGCGGGGCTGCGCCATCGAGGCGCACAGCTCGTCCCACAGCGGATGCGGCGAGCACGTCTCGCCCGCGGCACTCGTGGCCGGGCACACCAGGACGAGCGCACCGGTCGCGTGGTCGAGCGGCCGCCGCCAGCGCTGGGCCTCCCCTTCCATCGCAGGCCCCGCGTCGGGCGCCGACACGCCCTCGCGCAGCAGTGCCACGCGCTCGGCGTTCGAGAGCCGCACCCGGGGCACGCGCGGCGCGGAGTCGCGCGTGAAGTTCCACCACACGATCATGGGCGCAGGCGCGAGCACCGCCCCGGGCTCCGCGACCGCAGCGAGCCCGTACTGCGCGCCCCGCCCGAGCCCCTGGCTCGTCTCGATGTCATCGCACAGCCGCCGCAGCTCCACCTGCGAGACTGCCTCGACGCCGAGGCGCCGCAGCAGCGCGCGTAGCTCGGTCGCCACTCCGAGCACGGCGCCGAGGCTCGGCTCGCCCTCGACCCGCCCGGCCGCCCACGCCGCGAGGGTGGCGAGCCGACGGTCCACCTCGACGGTGGCGATCGTCGCGGACGCGCGCGCGGCCGGCAGCAGCAGCGTCTCGACCCGCGCTCGCACCCGAGGCCGGCGAGCCTCGTCGAGCGCGTCGATCCCCGCGTCGAGCGCCTCGGTCCACTCGGCGGTGCCGCGCGCCGGGAAGCGCGAGATCGCATCGACGAGGCGGCTCGCGACCCCGCGCGGAATCGGTCCCGGCGCGATCGCCAGCAGCGCGTGGAGAACCGCGGCATCCATCGGCTCGAACGCCGCCTCCACGAGCAGTCGCACGAGCGCGACCGACGCCGGCGCCCGCCCGGCCGCACCCACGCACGGCAGCCCGTGACGCGCGAGCGCGGCATCGAGCACGTCGTCCGCGCCGATCACCAGCACGCCCGCGAGCGAGGGCAGGGCCGCGAGCGCCGCCGCGACCTCGTCCGCCGCGGCGAGCGGGCCCTGCGGTCGGAGCAGCGTCAGCGAGCCATCGCCCGTCGGCACGAAGGCCTTCGCGGTCGCCCGCGCGAGGTCACTCTGCGGCGCGAGCCTGGTGCCGCACGGGCTCGCGACCTCGACGACCTTTACCCCGGCCGTCGCCAGCGCCGCGAGTACGGCCCGCCACGCCGCGGACAGGGATGCCGCGGTCGTGCGGAGCTCGAGGCGCGCGATGTCGACGCGGCGACCACCGGCGAGCGCCGCGCACACCGCGGCGAGCCGATCCGGCAGCCCCGGCGGCGCCTGGCACGTCGCGGTCCATAGCTCGGCCAGCCGCGCACTCCCTCGCTCCCCGCGCCAGCCGTCCAGCGCGAGCAGGTCGCGGTCGCGCAGCAGCCGCTGGCACGTCCCGATGCGATCGGACTCGTACGACGCGCGCCACCACGCGGACTCCTTGGTGCGCGTGGCCAGCTGCGCGGCGACTACCCCCGCGCGCTCGAGCGACGTGGCGTGAATGCGGCCGAGCCCGAGCTCCGTCTCGAGGCGCGCGAGCAGGCCGATCGGCCCGAGCCACAGCTCGCCGGCGGTCGCCGTCCGGGTGCCCGTCCCGGCCGTGGCCCCGAGCGGGCCGGGCCAGGCGCCGCGGTCGATCGCGACGTCCCACACGATGCGCACTCCATCCGTGGTCACTTCGCGCACGCTCCCATCGAGTCGACCATCGTAAGCGACTCTGGGCGTCAACCGCGCCAGCCCGCGGTGCGGTTTTGACCGGATCGCAGACCGCTTGCGTGGCGAACGCGAGTCGCGCAGTGTGCTCGCCGTGGCTCCCGAGGTGAAGCTGGCCGAGCGCCGTCCCGATTCGTTGCAGCTCGCGCGGCAGTGGTCGCTCCTGAAGCTGCTGGCCGATTCGCAGCGCTCGTGGGCCGTCAAGGAGCTCGCCGATCAGCTCCAGGTCAGCAAGGCCACGATCGAGCGCGACCTCGCCACGCTCGAGCGCGACTTCGCGCTCATCGAGGAGCACGTCGGCAAGCAGAAGAAGGCCTATCGGATCGATCAGACGATCCGGGTCCTCGAGTCGATCACGTTCGGAACCAGCGAGCTCCTCGCGGTGTACGCGGCCATCGCCGCCCTCTCGAGCCTCGCCGGCACGCCGCTGCACGACGACCTGCGCTCCGTGCAGATGAAGCTCCGCGGGTTCCTGAGCCCCCGCCACAACGGCGGCCTCGACGCCATGACGCGCGTCTTCGCGCCGCACGCGCGCGCCAGCGTCGACTATGCGCCCCAGCGCGAGCTCATCGACGATCTCGTCGACGCGATCGCCCGTCGCAAGCGCTGCACCATCACCTACGACGCCGCGCAGAAGGGCACCCCGCGCACGCACGCGACCCGCCCGCTGAAGCTCGTCTGGCACGACTCGGCGCTGTACCTGATGGCGTGCCTCGGGGAGCACCAGCGCATCACCACGCTCGCGGTGCAGCGCATTCGCGCGCTCGTGGTGACCGCCGACACGTTCCCCGTGCCGGCGCTCGACGTGAATGCTCACGTCCACAAGGCATTCGGGATCTTCGTCAACGACCAGGAGGAGCAGGTCGAGATCCTGTTCGATCCCGAGGTCGCGTGGCGCATCGAGGAGCGCACGTTCCACCCCGACGAGTCCAAGGCGCGCCGGCCCGACGGCAAGCTCCACTACTGCGTGCGGTCCAGTGCCCAGTGGGAGGTGGTCCCCTGGGTGCAGAGCTTCGGCGCGTTCGCCGAGCTCGTGGCACCCGCGAGCTGGCGCGAGTCGCTGCGCGCGAACGCCGCTGCCATGCACCGTCGCCACGCGCCGCCGCCAGGCGAGCCAATCCCGTCGCTCCCCCCGATCCCAGACTGACGTCATGCGTGCGAGCTGGCACCGGGTCGCGCTGCTGCTGTTCACGATCGGCTGGGGTGCCAATCACTTCGGGTCGCTATTGCTCGTCTACCGCGAGCGACTCCACCTCGAGCCCGCGGCGCCCGCCTTGCTGTTCGGCATCTACGCACTCGGGATCATCCCGGCGTTCTTGCTGGCGGGCCCGCTCTCCGATCGCCATGGCCGGCGCGCGCTCGTCGTGCCCGCGGCCGCGGGTGCGCTCGCGGCGAGCTTGCTCCTCGGCGTCGGCGGGACGCACCTCGCCGTGCTTCTGGTGGGCCGCTTCTGCTACGGGCTCGCCGCCGGCACGGTGATGGGGCCCGGCGCGGTGTGGCTGATCGAGCTGTCGAGTGGAGAGGACGCCCGGACCCGCACCGGGGTGGGCGCCCGGCGCGCGACCATCGCACTATCGTCGGGATTCGCGATGGGCCCGCTCATCAGCGGGCTTCTCGCGCAGTACGCGCCCGCGCCCACGCTGACGCCGTATCTCGTGCACGCGACGGCGCTCCTGGCCGCGCTGCTCCTCGTGATCGCGGCGCCTGTACCCGCGCGCCCAGCTCCGACCCGCGAGCGCGCACCGCTCCTGCGCATCGGCCTCGATGCCACGAATCGCCGCCGCTTCGTCCTCGGCGCCGCGATCATGGCGCCGTTCGTGTTCGCGTTCCCATCGATCGCGTTCGCGGCGCTCCCTGCGATCTTCGGTCCGGGCGCGCTCGGCCACGCTCCGATCGCGTTCACGGGCCTCCTCGGCTGCATCACGATGTCCGCGGCCGTCCTCGCGCAGCCCCTCACGCGTGGGGCGACGCCCACCACGGGTGCGCGCATCGGGATCACGCTCGGCGCCGCGGGACTCGCACTCGCCGCCCTCGTGGTTCACCTCGACCGGTCGGGACTGCTCCTGCTCGTATCGCCCCTCCTCGGCGCGGGGTACGGCATCGCGATGACCTCGGGCTTGCGCATCGTCGAGCATCTCGCGCGGCCAGACGCGCGGGGCGGGCTGACCGGCCTGTACTACACGCTCACGTACCTCGGATTCGCGACACCCTACCTCCTCGCGCTCGCGGCCTCACCGGCCGGTGCCGCCGGCGGTCTGCTCGCCCTCGCCACACTCGCGCTGGCCTCGGCCTGTATGCTCCGCGCACCATGAAGCGAATCCATCTCGCGTGCAGTGCGGTCGCGGTGCTGGCCCTCGTCGGGTGCGAGAAGCGCCTCGACAACGATCAGGCCGAGAAGGCCATCGGCGACCATTTCAGCAAGAACTACAAGGTCAGCGCGGTGAAGTGTCCCGGCAGCATCAAGCTGAAGAAGGACGTGAAGTTCGACTGCGCGATCACCTTCGCGGGCAGCGACACGGTGAATGTCGCGGCGACGATCAACGCCGTGGAGAGCGATGGCGGTCACTTCGATTTCAAGATCAGCGATCCGATCTTCGACCCCCTCCCGATGGCGGCCTACCTCGTCTCCGAGCTGAAGACGAAGAACAACCTCGACGTGACGGTGGACTGCGGCCTCGTCCGCAAGCCCAAGCCCGAGGAGACATGCACCGTGAAGGGCTCGAAGGGCGAGACTGCCGTCGCGACGGTCAAGTGCGATCCCGATGGCAAGCCGCTCTCGTACGTGGTCAAGGGCGACGCAGCGCCGGGCAGCGCGGACGCAGCGCCGGGCAGCGACGTCGCGCCGGGCAGCGACGAGCCCACGCGCACCGGCGGTAGCGACTGATCTCCACCGCAGCGGGCGATCAGAGCCCGCGGGCGAAGTGGGCGAGCGTCAGGTCCACGGTCCCGAGGAACGCACGGATCGACTTGTCGAGCGCGGACTTCGGCGTGTCCTCGATCCGCGTGTGTGACACGCCCGGGCTGCTCATCGCGAACACCATCGCCGTCGGCACGAGCGCTGCCATCTCCGCCGCGTCGTGCAGCGGCCCCGACGGCAGCTCCGGCGCCGTCCCCGTGACGGCCTTCACCGCGGTGCGCACGAGCTTCAGGAGCGTCGGGTCGAACGGGCGCGGCTCGATGTGTAGCAGCGGGCTCCACGCCACCGTCACGAGGTGCGTCTTCGCCGCCTTCAGCGACGCGCGCTTCGCGTCCGCGAGCATCTGCTTCAGCACCTTGCCGTCGAGCGCCCGCAGATCGATCGAGATCTCCGTCGTGCCCGGCACCGCCGTCACGAAGTTCGGCTCGACCTTCACCACGCCGCACGTCGCGACCACGCGCGACCTCGGCGTCCTGCCCGAGTACTTGACGCTGATCTCGCGACAGGCCAGCGCGAACTGCGCGGCCGCGAGGAACGCGTCCTTCCGCAAGTGAATCGGCGCCGCACCCGAGTGGGCCGCCTGCCCGACGAACCGCAGCATGTGGCGCTCGACGCCCATGGTGCCCAGCACCACGCCGACCGGCTCCTTCAGCTCCTGGAGCACTGGCCCCTGCTCGATGTGCAGCTCGAGATACGCGCGCGCCTGCAGCGCATCGAAGTACGCGCGTGCCGTGCCCATACCATCGAGCGTGACCCCGTTCTCGGCGAGCGCATCGGGCAGCTTCACGCCCGCGCGATCGACCAGGTGCGCGAGCTCGCCGTGCGCGTCGAGCGCCCCCGCGGAGGCCGCCGAGCCGGTGAGGCTGCGCCCGAAGCGTGCACCTTCCTCGTCGGCCCAGTCGACCAGGTGGAGCGTCAGGGGTGGCGTCCCCGCCGCCTTCGCGCGGCGCAGCACCTCGAGCCCGGCGAGCACGCCGAGGCACCCGTCGAGCCAGCCGCCACCCGGCACCGAGTCGAGATGGCTGCCGATCACGAGGCTCGCCGGCGATGCCCCCGGCAGCGTTGCCCACAGGTTCGCGGCGCCGTCCCGCTCCGTCGTCACGCCGAGCTCGGCCTTCACCTTGGCGCTGAACCACGCGCGGGTCTTGCGCCAGATCGGTCCCCACGCCACCCGCTGCGCACCGCGCGCGTCCGTGGTCAGCGCGGCGAGCTCCTCGAGGTCCGCGATCACCCGCTTCGACGACACGTGCATGCCGCGAGGCTAGCGAGGGCAGACCACGGTTGCAACGCCGTGCCGCACCGACGGCTCGTTCCGATCGCGATCCGGAACCCACATGAACGCATCGCGTGGCCGCGGGCTCGGCCGCGACATGGGCCTCTGAAAGTAAGTGTGATACCCCACTCGCCGTGAGCGTGATCGACGACTGCTTGGAAGCGAACAAGCGTTGGGCGGCGCAGACGGTCGCGGAGGACCCGATGTTCTTCAAGCGCCTCGAGTCGCTGCAGCAGCCCGACTTGCTGTGGATCGGATGCTCGGACAGCCGGCTGCCGCCGAACGAGATCATCGGGCGGGCACCGGGCGAGCTGTTCGTGCATCGCAACGTCGCGAACGTGGTCGAGCACACCGACGTGAACTGCCTGTCGGTCCTCCAGTATGCGGTGGATGTCCTGCAGGTGAAGCACGTGATCGTGTGCGGGCACTACGGCTGCGGCGGCGTGCGGGCGGCGATGGCCTCGCGGCCGCTCGGACTGATCGACAACTGGCTGCGGCACATCCGCGATGTCCATCTGTGGAATCGCGAGGAGCTCGCGGCGATCGCCGACCCGGCGGCGCGCACCGATCGGCTCGCGGAGATGAACGTCGTCGCGCAGGTCGCGAACGTCTGCCACACGACGATCGTCCAGGACGCGTGGCGCCGGAGGCAGCGCCTCAGCGTCCATGGCTGGATCTATTCGCTCGCCGACGGCCTCATTCGCACGCAGGGCGAGCCTGTCGAGACGCCAGACCACATCCCGGCCGAATACCGACTGTTCTACTGAGCCGCGAGCGCGACGAGCAGAGCCGCGACGGCGGAGGCGCCGAGCACCGCGATCCCGAACGGCCGGTGCGAGGCCGCCACCGGCTCGTCGCGATCCGCGATCAGGGCGATGGTTTCGGCCGCGCGCACGGGGTCGGAGTCGTCGGCGAACCACTCGTCCCACGCGTCGCAGCGATCCCCAGCGGGCGCGGCCGCGTGGGCTGCCGGGGCTGCGACGGCCAGCACCGACTTGCTGACCTCGAAGGCCTCGTAGTGGTCCCCGGCATCGTCGCCGCCATCGGCCCCGGCAACGTCCGCGGCCCGGGCCCAGGCATCGTCCCAGGCATTGCCGGTGAGCGCGCCGGATGCGGTCGCGTACCCCACCACCTCGAACGGCACCCGGTCACGAGCCAGGTCCTGCATCGCGGCTTCCATCCTCACGTGAATCGCTCACGCGGGGGAGCGCGTCAACTTTTGCTCGTAGCGCGCTCGGGCCGCTCGGGGCTCACACGGCCCGGCGGGCGCGGTCCAGCAGCGCGAGGGCGTCGAGTCGCACGCCGCCCGAGATCCGCGCCGCGATCGACGAGATCGGCGCCGCGAAGTCGCGCCCCGCGAGCAAGCGCGCCGCGGCATTCGAGGCCGCGAGCACCGTCCGAGCCGACGTGCCGAGCTCGACCACCGCGACCTCCTTCAGCATCACGGTGACCAGCGCGCGGAGCGGCACGCCGTGCGTCGAGAACACCGTGTACTTGACGGTCAGCGACGTGATCGCACACCGGAACGGCG
>JAYSYE010000543.1:0-3334 GCA_043716635.1 Deltaproteobacteria bacterium
CGCTGGCTCGCGAGCTTTCACGCGCGGTTCTGCGGCGAGTCGTTCCCGTCGCTGTGGCCGGTCGGTAACTACTGGAATCTCGCGACGCGCCAGGACGAGCTCGCTGCGGTCCGCGATCCGGCCGTGCGCCGGGCCGCGCCCGAGCACGCCGCGCGGCTCGCGAACGCTCGTTACCAGACGCTCGTCCACGGCGATCCGAAGGAGGCGAACTTCTGCTTCGACGCCACGGGCACGCACGTCGCCGCCGTGGACTTCCAGTACGTCGGGCGAGGCTGCGGGATGACCGACGTCGCGTACCTCTTGCACGGCCGCTCGGATGCGCCCGCCGATGGCATCGACGCGCCGCGCCTCGATACGTACTTCACCGCGCTCCGCGCCGCGCTCGCCATCCGTGGCGACGCCGCCCCGCTCGACGGCGCCGACCTCGAGCGCGAGTGGCGCGCTCTCTACCCCGTCGCCCGCGCCGACTTCCACCGCTTCCTCGCCGGCTGGCGCCCCGGCCGCTAGGGATGCAATGCGCGGACGCTCCAGCCGCGCTTCTCGCGCGTCGATGGCCGGGCTATCATGCTGGATGCGTCCCGTGGTGTCCCCTGCGGGTCTCGTCGCAATCGGGCTCATCGGCCTCGCCGGATGCGGACGCATCGGGTTCGACGTCAATGTCGCCGGTGACGCCCGGGACCGCGACGCGTTCGCTGACGACGCGGCAACCGGGGACGGCGCGGGGGCAGATGCGTCGGCCGCATGTCCCGGGCTCCACTTCGTATCCAGCGGGCTCGTCCCGGCCGGTAACGTCCCGGCGGCGCTCGCGATCGCCGACGTCAGCGGCGACGGGATCCTCGATCTCCTCGTGGTCAGCAACAATACCAGCACGCTCGGCGTGCTGCTTGGCGCGGGCGACGGGACGTTCGGTGCCGAGCTGACGTACTCGACGGGATTTGTCCCGCAAGCACTGGTCGTCGTCGACGTCGACCTGGATGGTCGGCGCGATGTGGTAGTTGCCGACGCCGGTAACGGTACCGCATCGCTGTTGCTCGGAACCGGAGCCGGCGCGTTCCTGCCGCGACGCTCGTATCCCGTGGGCACGATGGCGCACGCGCTCGCCGCGGCGGACCTCGACGGCGACGGCGACCCAGATGTGGCGGTTGCCGTGGCGGGCGGCGTGGACACGCTGGTCAACAACCGGGACGGCACGTTGGGTGGCCAGCGCGGGTATCCGTGCGGCGCGGGACCGGAGGGGGTGGCGATCGCAGACCTCGACGGGGACGCCCGGCTCGATGTCGCGGTGGTGAACCGCGATGCCAGCACCGTGAGCATCCTGCGCGGCACGGGCGGGGGAGTGCTGGCACCCCAGATCGCGTTCCCGACCGGAAGCGGCCCCACGGCGATCGCGGTCGCCGACGTCGACGGTGATATGCGTCCCGACCTGGTCGTGGCCGCTGGCAACGACGCTGCGGTCGACGTCCTGCTCGGCACCGGGACCGGCGGATTCGGCCTTCCGATCGCGTACCCGACCCAGGCCACGCCGATGTCGCTCGTCGTCGCGGACCTCGACCGCGACGGCCACCCGGACGTCGCGGTGGCGAACTCGATCTCGAACTCGGTCAGCGTCCTCCGCGGCACCAGCGCGGGTACGTTCGCGCCGCAGGTCACCTATGCCACGGGGCGCGCTCCCAGCTCGGTGGCGACCGGTGACCTCGACTCCGATGGCACGGCCGACCTCGCGGTCGCGAACCTGGGTGACGACACCGTCAGCATCCTGCTCGGCCGCTGCGGGCCCTGACGCCACGGGGCGCTCGCGCGTTGCACGCCCGACAGCGAGGGGTGGTCGCTAGGCGAACAGCTCGGTCAGGGCGCCGACGAGCGGGATGGTGCCGCCGGCGCAGTCAGGAACCGAGGTCAGTCCGAAGGAGTCGTCCGGCTGGCCCATCGCACGGAGCACGCTCGCATGCAGCCGGTTGGTCGCGGGCCCGAGCCGAACGTGGTTCCGTTGTGGGCTCGTGAACGTGCGTGGGTAGCGGACGTATCGACCGGTCTTCAGCCCGAGATTGCTGCCGCCCGCGATCACCGTGAAGGTGTCGTTGTGGAAGTGGTGCGGGGTGGCGAGCTCCGTCATCCAGACGACCATCGTGTTGTCGAGCACGGTGCCGTTGCCCTCCTCGACGGCGTCGAGCTGCTCGAGGAGGTACACGAAGTGGTTCGCGTACCAGACCCCGAGGTCGTGGATGGCTCGCTCCGCCAGTGGGACGTACATCGCACCGCACGAGCTGCCGCCCGGCATGGATTGATGCTCGTACGGGTGCACCTGGGCATCGGCCGGATACCCGAACTCGGGGCACTGCGGTACGGGCGCCACGAACGTCGCGACCCGCGTCAGGTCACACGCAAACGCGAGCCTGATCAGCCGCATGAACTGCGTGACTTGATGGCCGGTGGCCGAGAAGGTGTTGTCGCACAGCGCGGACGGACCGGCACCCAGACTCCGCTCGAGGTCACGGATCAGGGCTCGATGGGATTCCAGCCGCTGCGGTCCCTCGCTGTCGAGGCGTGCGCCGAGCGCCGCATACTCGCGGCCCACCTGGTCGAGCACGGACGGGCGGAGCGCGGCGATGAGCTGCGCGCGATCTGGTGGCTGTCCGGACGTGGGCGGGACATAACCACCGAGCAGATCCTGGTACGCGAGATCCGGCGCGGAGATGCTCGGTGTCGACTGACCGGGACCGAGGAACGAGAACGGCGCGACGCTCAGGTTCGGGACGTAGTCGAACCCGTACACGCGCGACCCGAAGCGGCCCGGGGCTCCCGTTCGCAGCGCGAGCTCCTGGTCGATCGACCGCGCGCCGCCCGTGCACGGAATCCCCGCTTGCTGGCGCACGCGATTGCCCGTGAGCAGACCGGCGACGGCGATCGAGTGGTTGTTGCCATCCGTGTGGTCGCGAACCGCATCGGCGATGTTCGCGAGATTGACGGTATTCGAGAGCCCCTCCACGACGAGCAGGCGATCGCGAAACGGGTGCAGCGGCCGCGTCCGAGTCGTGCACGATGTCCCATGACTGGACTGTTGTTCGGATGGCGACAGTGATCATGCGATGTACAACCGACGAGGTGCTAAAATGCAATCTTTGAGCACTTTTCTGGGAATTGCGGCGTTGTCGCTTGTATTGGCTCCTGCTGGTTACGCTCTCGCAGCACCCGACGTTTCGCTTTCCATTGCAATTGGCCCCGGTCGCGCGGCACAGCAGGGGGCGTCCGATTCGGTGAAGGCAGCGACCGGCATCGTGATGGCTGGGGGGTGGAAGGTTACACCGGGTAGCGAGGTGATCCTCAGCATAAACAG
>JAYSYE010000544.1:0-10080 GCA_043716635.1 Deltaproteobacteria bacterium
GCCATGTACGCGAGCGTCCCCACGGCCTCGGGGCGCTTGCCCGCCGCCGACGCGAGCCCCTCTGCGTCCGCCAGGTGCGCGACGCCGAAATCGCCGAGCATCACCTCCACGCCGGGCACGTCGACGTCGCGCCGGAACATGAGGTTCGCTGGCTTCAGGTCGCAGTGCACGATGCCGCGCCGGTGCGCCGCCGCGAGCGCCGAGAGCACCTGACCATGGCGCTCGATCGCGCGCCGCATCGGCCGCGGTCCACGCTCGCGCAGCACGTCCTTCAACGTGCCGCCGGCCGCGAGCTCCATCACGATCCGGCGGGACGCCTCGTCCAGGTCCAGCACCGCGACGACGTTCGGGTGCCGCAGCGAGGCCATCACTCGGGCCTCGTGGAAGAAGCGCGCGAGCGACTCTGCTCGCTCCGCGCTCGCGAGGTGCGGGTGCAGCAGCTTCACGGCCACCTCGCGATCGAGCTCGGCGTCTCGCGCGAGATAGACCACGCCGGTGGCGCCGCGGCCGAGCTCGCGCACCAGCCGGTAGCGCGCGCCCGCTTGCACGCCGGCCACGTCGCCGGACGCGATCGTCTCGCCGGCGACCGGCGCGGCGCGGCCGACGATGTGACGCAGGCGATCGACGCGCACGCGCACGTTCGGGTAGTCGACATCGCGCCCGAGCACGGCCTCGTAGTGGCGCAGCGCGCCCTCGTGATTGCCGCGCCGCCGCGCCTGCTCCGCGAGCAGGTAGTGAGCCCGCAGCGCGTACGGCTCCTCGCCCACGAGCAGCTCGAGGTGGCGCTCGGCCGTGTCGAGCTCGCCGCGCTGCTCGTACCGCTCCACGAGCGACGCGCGGAGCATGGACGTGGCCGCGCTCGGCACCTCGGGCACGCTCAGCAGCTTCTCCATCCACTCGATCGCGAGCCGCTCGTGCCCGGACTTCCACACGCTGTCGATGCGCCGGAGCACATCCGCGCTCCCGATCTCGTCGCGGCGCTTGCCGGCGGCGAGCGAGTCCACGAGCGTCGCCAGGAAGACCTCGTCCTCCGAGCCGAGGTGCTGAGGCTCCACCGCTGGTACCGTCGGCGGCAGCGGCATCAGCGGGCTGCGCCGGCCGAACAAGAGGCGTTTGAAGAAGCTCGCCATCAGCCGATGTCGATCTCGTCGCCGTCGACGGTGAGTCGGTCGCCGCGGATCAGCTGCACGCGCACGTCGCCGAGCGGCTCGTCGTTGAACGTGACGACCTTGGAGGTGCCGCGGCCGAGCAGCGGACGACCACGCTGGAAGATCACGTCGAGCGCGAGCCCCGCGGGCGCGAGCGCGAGTGCGATACCCTCCCGATCCGCCAGCAGCGTGATGCCGCGATCGAGCCCGTTGGCGGCGCGGATCACCAGTGCGGTCCCGGCGACCTCGAAGTCGAGCTGGCAGTCCTCGCCGAGACAGAAGCGCCCGGACGCCGCGAGCGGGACGCGCCCGGCGAGCGGCATGCCCGCGAGCGACGTCCCGTTGCGGGAATCGAGGTCGCGCAGCACGTATGCCGATGCCGTCACCTCGATCTCCGCGTGCTGGCGGGACACGCCGCCCGTTCGCAGCGCGAGGTCGCACAGCGGGTCACGGCCCAGGACGAGCTTCGTCACCGCGCACGCGACGATCACGGGCTTGCCGCGCCGCCGGAGCTCGACCCGCCCGCCCGCGAGAAGCGCCGTGTCGAGCTGATCGAGCAGGCGGCGATACTCGCCGGCGGTGGACGTCGCCGCGACCGCGCGCACGAGCTCGGTCCGGGCCTCGTCGCGATTGCCAACGCGCATCGCCGTCTGGTACCCCGCGAACGCATCGGCCTCCTCGCGCACCTTGCTCTGCGCCGCGTCGTCCGCGGCGAGCGCCGTCTCCATCGCCTCGACGAGCCCTCCCGCGGAGTACGCGTTCGCGGCCGCGAGGTGGTCGCTGATGGACTCGAGTGCCTGCCCGGCGGCGACATGATCCTCGCCCACCACGAGCAGCTCGGCCGCCTCCCGCACCCGCTGGCGGTCGCGCTCCGTCGCGATGCCCTCCGCCTTGGCCGCCTCCCACAGCGCGCGTCCGAGCGCAGCCGACGCCTGCCGCTTGAGGTCCGGTTCGTCGCCCGCCCACCGGATCGCATCGCGCAGCGCGCCGAGCTCGGCGTTGCGATGGGGCGCCCGCGCCGCGCGCGCGAGGTGCATCCGGACCGCGGCGGCGAGCTCGCCCGCGAGCCCGTAGTGCTCGGCCGCGGCGTCGACATTCCCGGCCGCCTCGGCGGCGAGCGCCGCGCGATAGTCCGAGTTGAACATCCGCCGCAGGAAGCTCATGGCAGGTTCTGGCCGAACTTCGCTGCGTAGTCCACGCGCAGCTTCGCGAGGGCCGCCGCGTTCCGGCCGCGCTCGTACGCCTTGCCGAGCGTGCGCCATGCCTGCTGGAGATCCGGATCGACGGCGAGGGCCGCGACGAGCTTCGCGATGCCGGCCCGCGTCGATGCGCCGCTCGGGTCCTGCAGCGCGATCACGGCCGCGAGATAGAGGGCCCACGAGTCGTGCGGATCGAGCGCGAGCGCCTTGCTGCACTGCGTGCGCGCCTCGGGCACGTGACCCGCGCGCAGCCCCAGGTCGCACCGCGCCGCCGCAACGCCGGCCGCGCGTGGCCACTGCTTCGCGGCCGCGGCGAGCGCGGCCTCGGCCTCGGGAAACTTCGACGCGTACACGAGATCGAGCGCGCCGCGGATCGCAGCGACCAGCGCGCCCTCCTGCGCCGGTGGGACCGGGGCGCCTTTCGGGATGCCGTAGCGCGCGCGCTTCTGCGCGATGTCCGCCGCCGCCGGGTCGGTCGCGAGCCCCGCGGCGAGCAGCGCCTCCTCGGACCACGTGAGCGCACCCATCGCCGAGTAGACGGCCACGATGCGATGCCACGCCTCGGGGGCTCCGCCCGGGAGATTCGTGATCTTCGCCGCCGCGAGCTCGAGCTCGGCCCGGGCCCCTGGCAGATCACCGACGCCCGCGAGCGCCTCGCCGACGAGCAGGTGCGGCTCCGGGTCCCCGGGCGCGAGCTCCGTGGCCCGCGTGCACGCCGCGCGCGTGGCGGGTGCCGTGATCCCGGGCGCGGTCGGGGGCACTCCCGAGCCCGCGAGTAGCAGCTTGCACTTCAGCTGGTGCATCGCGGCGTTCCCCGGGTACGCGGCGAGCAGGTTGTCGAGCTCGGCCCCCGCGTTGTACAGGTCCTGCCGCTTCGCCAGCTCCTCGATGCGCGCGAACTGCGCTGCCGCCGACGCGGGCACGCCCACGGCGGTCTTGCCCGACGCCCTGGCGTCGATCGTCGCGTGGAGCTTCGCGGTCACCTCGCCCACGTCCGCGGGGATCCACCCCGCCCACGGGGCGGCCTCGATGGCGGTCAGCAGCGAGCCGGCGATCACGTCCGGTGCGACGTCGGTGAGGCGCGCGTCGATCGCGAGCTGGAGCAGCGCGCGGGTGCGATCGCCCACGCCGTGGGCCCGGGGCGAGTACGTCGGGTTCTGGATCGACTCGGTGTCGACCTCGGCGACCGCGCCGAGCGAGGCCGCGAGCGCGTGGAGCAGCACCACCGTCTGCTTGTGACGATGGTGGGCCCCGATCACCTCCGCGCGCTGCGCCTCGGACAGATCGGGCAGCGTCGCGGCCACCGCGGCCGTCTCGGGCTCGTCCGCCCACACGCGCATCACGAGGTGATGGCCGAGCGGCTCGGCGGCCTCCAGCTCGGAGAACGCTTTGCTGGCCTGCTCGTCCGCGCCGACGAGTCCGAGCACCCACGCGACGTCGCGGCCCTCATCGAGCTCGACGAGCGCGGGCAGGGCGGTCGCCGGCGGCAGCCCCGGGTCCCAGTCCTTCGCGCTCTCGAGCACCAGCTTCACGCCGAGGAGCGGGGTCAACAGCTGGTTCGCGTAGTCGATCTCGTCGCCGAGGTCCGCCTTCCACGTGGCGCTCGTGCGGACCGCGGGATCGGCGTACGCGCGGAGCTTCAGCGGCCGGGGTTCTCCGGTCCGCGGCGTCGCGGTCTCGAGCGTGGCGGGCAGGTGGCTCGCCAGCTCCGCGGGCGTGGGGCCCGTGACCTGCGAGCCGCCGCACGCGGTCACGAGCGCGACGAGCAAGCCGGCGACCAGGCGCATCGGCCACACCCTACCGCGGAAGCGTGTGCGATGGCCGCCCGCCGCGTAGGATGCGGCGATGCTGCTGCTCGACGAGCGAATCCGCGACGACGGTACCCACGTGCGGGCCTTCGCGAGCCTCGCCGGCGACCGCGTCGAGGTCCGGGACGAGGACGGCGCGCGAGGCCTGCTGTCGGTGGCCGCGCTCGACCGGGTGATGGTGCGCTACGGCCGCGCGCTGGAGGCCCCGATGCCGGACCCGATGCCGATGGAGACCCGCGCCAGCGACGCGCTGGACCTGCCTGGCGGCTACCGGCTCCGACGGATGCGATTTCACGCCATCGTCGACGCCGAGGGCCGCGACTACCTGGTGTGGGAGCGCCCCGACGGGGAGCCACTGGCCGCGATCGCCACGATGGTCACCGCGGCCCTGCGCTACCTCGTGCTGCGCCTCGCTGGCGTGGTCGGGCCCTCAGGAAACTGAGGCGGTGGACGCTCGGGAGCACACTTTCGGTGGGGTAGCGGCCGGTGCACGTGCCTGTCGCCCTTGCCGTCGAGCACTTCCACGTGGCACGGGGGCTGCTATTCCTGGGCTCGTGAAGCTGCGATGGGCACTGGCACTGGCACTGGCGATCGCGCCGGCGACGGCGCGTGCCCAGACCGCGCCGGTGACCACGGTCGCCTGGAACCAGTCCGTCACCGCCGAGCAGCGCGTCGGCCAGCTCGCCACCGCCCGCACCACGCTCCAGGGTACGTACGACAGCGAGCTGCGCGCGATCGACCGCCTCAAGCAGCAGCGCGCCTCGTGGCGCCGCGATCGCGAGCTGCGCGACCAGCTCTCCACCGCGAACGAGACGGCGCGGCAGCTCGCGGTCGCCACGCGGGACCTCACCGCCGCGCAGGCGCAGCTCGCGGCCGCGCACCGCACGCTGGTGACGGCGATCGACGCGGAGCTCGCCGCAGGGACCACGCCCGCACGGAGCGCGCAGCTCGCGGGCGTGAAGACGAAGCTCGCGCTGCCCAACCGCGCGGTGCGGCGCATCGTGCTGGCCGAGACCGCGATCGATCCCCTCGCCGATCCCGAGGAGCTCGATCAGCAAGCGGCCGCGCTGCGCGAGAGCGAGGCCGAGCTCCAGCGACAGGTGCTGAGCCTCGACTCCCAGGAGAAGCAGCTCGAGCATGTGGCCGAGCTGCGCAAGGAGCACGACCGCACCATCGAGATGGACCGGCGCGACGATAACCAGACCCGACGCACGACCGGGCACAGCGGCGGCGAGAGCGCCACGGTCGGCGATGCTTCGGGACCGCGGGGGAGCGATCCCACTCCGGCGCAGTCGCCGACGGGGACCACGCTCGGCGGAGGCGGCACGTTCGAGTCCGAGGCGCGCGTCGCGCTCGCGGATGTCGTCGACGCGACGACCATCGACACGCTCGCTCGCGCCCAGCGCTCCGGGGATCCGGCGCAGCGGGCGGCGGCGGCTCGCGCCACGCGGGACGCGGTGGCGGCGCGCCTGCAGATGCTGAAGACGAAGCGCCTCGAGGTCGAGGCCCGCGCGAAGTCCCTGCGCCGCTGAGCGACCGCGCAGTCCGCGCGAGGTCAATGCGAGTACACGGCGCCGAGGTAGAGGAGCTCTCGGCGGTACTCGGTAAAGCGGGTGTCAGTGCCCACGTCGCGCCAGATCGCAGCGCGCCCCTCGGCCGACCACGCTCGCGAGAGGCCGCGGGAGATCCGGAGCTGCAGCGACGAGCGGTTCACATCGTCGAGGCTCGTGAGCTCCTGGAACTGGAGGTCCTTCTGGAGCAGTAGGCCATCGAGGTAGCTGTCGAGCTGCAGCGTCGCGAGGGCCGTGCCGATGAAGTGGCCCGGCAGACCCGTCGTGGCCGACGCCGTGATGCGGTGCCGCACGATGGACTGACCGAAGCTGTTCGAGTCGATCACCGTCGCCTGATAGCCAACGGCCGCGACGATCGCCCCGGAGTACGTGAGGTCGGCGCCAGCGTGCTCGTAGCGATCGTGACGCGTCGTCGTGGTCGGCGCGAAGCAATCGAGCGTGGGCATCGCGTCACTCGCGCACGCATTCGCGAACGCGGTCGAGGCGTAGCGGCGTGCCTCGAAGCCGGCCGTCGACGCGAGCTCGAGGCTGCGCGTGGCATCCGCGCTCTGCCAGAGCGTGAGGTCTAGCCGCGCGGCGACCGCGAGACCCACCCAGTCGAAGTCGTGGTTCGGCTGGTACCGAAACGCGCGTGGCCCTGCCGTGAGCGTGAGGGCGCGAGCGGGCTCGGGATCGCGCCCGTCGCGCAGCACCAGCAGCGCATCGGCGCCGGCCGTCGCGAACGTGCGCGCGCCGACGGGCACGGAGACGGGCAGGGCGTCGGCTCCGGCGAGCGCGACCCCGGCCGACACGGGCCTGGCACCGAGCGGATGCAGGTAGCGAAGGTCCGCGGCGACGAGCACGACGTTCTCCGCCGGCGTCACCCCCGTGCCCACGACCCGCGCGAGCGCCGAGCCGAGCGCCGCGAACGCGCCCTTGCCGGCGTGGCCGCGCACGTCGAGGCGGGCCCCGAGCCGGACCACGGGCGCCGCTCGCCGCGCCGTGTCGAGGCCGGGCCCGGTCTCGACCCGTTCGACGTTGGTGTCCGCCTCGCCACCACCCTCCGCGGTGACGGTGACGGTCGTGGGCGCGGCGCGGGCGCCGAGCGGCGCGCTGCACACCCCGACCAGGGCGGTCACGGCGACGCGACGCATCGCCGCAGCCTCGCACGAACGCCACGCCGACGCATCGGGCGTGGTACGCACCCGCCATGCGCATCGCCGCCGTCGTCGTCTGGGTCGGGCTCGCGCTGGGCGCTTGCAAGGGCGACCCCGTGAAGTGCGAGAAGGCGGCGCGGAACTACGCGGCGCTCGTGTACTGGGACAAGACGGAGAAGGCGCTCGCCTTGTTGCCAGCGGGTGAGCGAGCGAATGCGCGTTCTAAGCTGAACACGGCGTACGAGACCGAGGTCGAGGCCAACATCGACAGCATCACGTCGCAGTGCGTGTCCGCCGGGAACGAGAAGATGGTCGACTGCATGATCGACGCGAAGACCGCCCCGGCCGCGCTCAAGTGCGCGAAGCTCGCAGACAAGAATTCCGAGTAGGCGCGCGAGCGCTCCGCGGATCAGCGCCGGTGGTCGCGTCGCAGCGGCTGCAGACGGCGCGGTGACGGGGCGCCGACGTGGATCGTGGGGATCGACACCGACACGCCGACGGGGATCGTCAAGCCCGAGCCCGAGCCCGACGCCGACCCCGAGGCGCTCACGCCCACCGAGCCAGACGTCTCCATCCCCGCGGCCGGCGTCTCGACGACGACCGCGGCCGTGCTCCCGGCCCCGTACGCGGGCACCTCGCCCACCGTCGGGCGCGCGCCGTTGTCGGCGCCGCCCGCGTCTCCGAACGCGATGGAGTCGGCCCAGCTACCTGCGGTCCACTGCCAGCGCAGGCCGACCCAGCTCCAGTGGCCCGCGCTCCATACGGCCCCATCGAACGGTCGCGTCCCTGACGCCTCCACGAGCAAGGCCGGCATCGGCGGGCGAGCAACGGCTCCCATCGCGACCAGCTGGCCGCGTAGCTGGATCCGGATCCGCAGGGCCACGTCGACCCGCGACTGCTCCAGCGCGGCCGCGAGCCGCGCCCGATCCTGCTCTCCGCGCACGCGCAGCTCGAGCGTCGCGACCCGCTGGGCCTCGAGCTCCTCGCGGCGGTGCGCGTTCGCGCCGATGCGGATCAACCAGGTGACGAGCATGCTGCGCGTCTGGCGCGCCGTCACCGTCCAGCTCGCCTCGAGAGCGATCCGCGCGCGCGCGGGGGCTTCGCGCTCCCACGCGAGCTTCGCCGCCGCCTCGGCGTGAACTCGCGCCTGGCGATCGCGCTCGGCGCGCTGCGCCTGCTGCTCGAGCTCGACGTGGCCCCGGACTACGGCGTGCGCGGCCACGATCTGCGCATCCGCCGCCCGGGTCTCCGCGTCGCGGGCCTCGCGGCGCGCCGTCACCTCGGCCTGGTGCGCAGCCTCGCGCGCGGCCTGCTCGGCGCGCCGCCGGTCGCGTGCGGTCTCGTCGGCCCCGAGCGCGACGAGCTGCGCGTGCACCCGGCCGCGCACCTCGATCGCGCCCGCATCGGCCACGCGGCTGCGCTCGCGCGCCTCGACCGCGAGATCATGGATCAGCGACACCTGGTACGACGCGACGACCGCCGGGTCATCCGTCACCGCGCGGAGCGAGCACACCGCGGCCTGCGTCAGCTCGACGTGAGTCCGCGCGAGCACCGCGCCGCCACCGACATCCCACGCAGGGACGATCGTATCCACGGTGGCGCCCGCTGCGGCGCCCGCGACTGCACCGACGGGGACGGTGGCGGTGCCCTCGACCCTCGCCCCGCCGGCCGGCGTCCGAGCACTCGCCTGTGTCTGCACCGTCGGTTGCGGGACGATGGCCCCGACGATCGACGACGTCACGGACGCGACCCGCTGCTGTTCGGCGACGAGCTCGTCGGCACGCCGCCGCCGGTAGCTGGCGAGCGACTCCCCGACCGTTCCCGCGGCCGTCACCGTGGCCTGGGGACACTCGAGCCGCCACTCGACCACCTGCGCGCGCGGCAGGTCGAAGCGCATCGCGATGTCGTACGAGCCCGCTGCGAGCTGCATCCCACCTGCACCGGGCGCCGCCACCGCGTCGGTCACACCGGGCGTCGCGTACGGGTCCGCCGCCCTGTCCATGCGCGCCGCGACGACCCCGGTCCCGTGACCGACGATCTCGGCCCGGTACCTGGCCCCGCCGCACGCGGCGAGCGCGAGGGCCGGCAGGACGATGGGCCCGAGGCGAGGGAGGTGAGCGAGGTGAGCGAAGCGAGCGAGCGGGAGGAGACGAGCCATGGCTGCCGAGCCCAGTGCAAAGCATCGGCCCGGCGCCACCGCGGGCTGGCCCCGGCCTTGCGAAGGGCTCTCTCCATGAAGACTCGCCTCGCATGTAGTGACGCCCAGTTGCAGACGGACGCACGAGCCCGCACGATCCTCGCCCACGCCATTCGTGAACGGGCAGTCACGACTCCCGCTGCCACAGTGGTTCGTCCGGCACGGGCCTGGTTCGCGCTGCTCGCCACCCTCGCCTCCGCACTGGCCGCTGGCGCCTGCGGTGGCAGCAAGCACAGCGGCGGTGACACCTACGCGAAGGCGGAGGACGTCCAGGGCGACTGCTGCGAGCACCTCTCGGGTGACGCGCGCACCCAGTGCGTGTCGCAGATCGTGCGCGTCGATGATCAGAACGTCGCCCGGACCTCGGTCAACCAGCAGACCTACGCATGCGTGACCGACCACTTCACCTGCGACCCCGCGACGGGCCACGCCACGCCGGCCAGCGCCCAGGCCCAGCTCGAGTGCATCCAGGACCTCGGCCAGTGAGCGGGCGCGCGAACGATCTGCGCTAGAATCGGGAGCCGTGCCGGAGCACCCGACCGAACCGCCCGCGACGGCGGCCCTGACCACCCGACGCGGCGACCACCTGTTCGCCCGCGTGCGCTGGCTGGATCGGTATCGCCGGGCCGTCGCCATCGCCGCCGCTGCCGTCGTGTCGCCGCTCGCCTTCGTGCAGCTCACCGCCGCGCTCGGTGCCGAGTGGCCGCCATTCCACCTCGCGTCGCTCGCGCTGATCGTCGGCTTCGTCGTGTGGGTGGGCGTCGAGACCGCGCTCGCCGCCGTCACCGCGCTCTGGGAGACGGAGCACGCGAGCCTGGTGCGCGCCGGCAACCTCCCGGTCGCGCGCGTCGCCCGAAACGCGCGACAGCCACCCGCGGTGGGTGGCTGTCAACCGACGCAGTGAGTGGTGGGCTGGACCCAGGCCGTTCCGGCACAAGGAGGGTCCCGAGGCGCTACGCGCCTCACCCTCCTAGGCCGTCCCGGCACAAGGAGGGTCCCGAGGCGCTACGCGCCTCACCCT
>JAYSYE010000545.1:0-10064 GCA_043716635.1 Deltaproteobacteria bacterium
TGCACGACCGGCAGCGGCTGCCCGTCGATGCCGACGCGCTCGTGAGCGGCTGCCAGCCCGCGCAGCATGCCCACCGCGATCGCCGCGACGAGCTCCCACCGCGTGGGCTCGTTCCGCGACACGTGCCACTTCACCCAGCTGCCGAGGTCGATCCCCTCGATCCACTCGAGCACCATGTAGTAGTTGCCCCGATCGTGCACGAAGTCGTGCACCTCGGAGATGTTCGGGGATTGCAGCAGCGACCCGACGCGCGACTCCTCCACGAACATCGCGACGTAGTTCGGCTGCGATGCGAGGTTGGGGTGCATCTGCTTCACGGCGACATCCCGGACGAAGCCCGAGTCGCCGCGCACCCGACCTCGCCACACATCCGCCATGCCGCCGCGACCGGCGACCTCGATCAGCTCGTAGCGCCCCCCGACGATCAGTCCTGCACGCGGCGCGTCCGACATCGCTCGCTTCGATCATCGCATAAATCCGGTAATCCCCGAGAGGATCGCCAACGATTGCGCGGGCCCCGGGTGCTACGCTGTTCCTGAAATGGAGCAGAGCCTGGGGCTCGTCCGGTTCTCCGAGCTCGTCATGCACGACGACTTCGCGCTCGACCACGCCGCCCTGCTGGTCGGTGATTGGGACCATCCCGGCCGCGATCTGGATCAGTACCGCGCGCAGCTCGATGCGATCGCGGCCTTCTCCGCGCCCGAGGTCGCCCGCGCCGTGAACGGAATCGGCCGCGCCCGCGCGATCAGCGACTGCCTGTTCGAGCGGCTCGGGTTCCACGGCAACACGGACGACTATTACGACCCGCGCAACAGCTTCCTCGCGGACGTGCTCGACCGCCGCACCGGCATCCCGATCTCGCTCTCGGTGCTGTATCTCGAGGTGGCACGGCGCGTCGGGATCATCGCGCAGGGCGTGAACTTCCCCGGTCACTTCCTGGTGCGCGTCGCGATCGAGGATGCCTGGCTGTTCCTCGATCCCTTCACGGGCGGGCGGGCGCTCACGCCTGCGGATCTGGAAGCGCTGCTGAAGAAGACCACCTCACCGGATGCCGTGCTCGAGCCGGCCGTGATCGCCGCCGCGAGCAAGCGGCAGATCCTCGCGCGCATGCTCGTGAACCTCGCGGGCATCTACGGGCGCAACGGCGACCTCCCCCGCTCGCTCGACGTGCTCGAGCGCCTCGCCGTCCTCGAGCCGAGCAACCCGCGGATCGCCCGGGACCTCGAGCAGCTGCGCGGCCGCGTCGATGGCCTGAACTGAACGCGGCACGGCCGGTCCGAGCCGAGCCGCGTCCGAGCCGCTATACTGCCGACGGTGTCCGACCCAGGCGCGCGCGAACCATTCTCCGAGGCTGCCGTGGCCCGGCAACTCGACTACTGCACGTTCTGCCCGAAGATGTGTCGGCACGCCTGCCCCGTCTCGACGGCGAGCGGCAAGGAGACGTACATCCCGCAGGTGAAGATGGACTCGCTGAACCAGCTCCGGCTGGGCCACCGCGAGTGGACGACCGAGACCACGGATCCGCTGTGGGCATGCACGGGCTGCCGGCACTGCACGATGTACTGCGATCACGCGAACGAGCCAGGCCTCGTGCTGCTGGCGGGTCGCGCGGAGGCCGTGAAGCGCGGGCTCCAGCATCCGGCGCTCGCGAACTACAGCGAGCGGTTCCGCGCGCGCGAGCAGCGCCTCGTGGCGGCCCGGGACGCGATGTTCGGCGAGGGCGCCGCGGCCGTCACCGAGTCCGAGACGCCGCCCTCCACGTGGCTCGCCACCGAGGGCGACATCGGCTACTGGCCCGGCTGTGATGCGATCGACAAGGGCTCGGCGGACATCGCCGCGACGCTCGCGGTGTTCGAGCGCACAGGCCTCGGGGCCGTCCGGATCGTGGACGCCCCGCAGGCCTGCGCCGGGTATCCCTTGCTCGCGGCGGGCCATCGCGATCTCTTCCGCTGGCATGCGGGCCGCGTCGCGCGCTCGCTGCGCGGCTTCAAGAAGGTCGCGATCAACTGCTCGGCATGCCTCTACGCGATGAAGGAGCAGTACCCGGCGGAGGGCGTCGGGATGCGCACCGAGATCGTGTCCGTCGCCGAGTTGCTCGCGCCCGCGACGGCCTCGCTCGCGTCCTCGCTGCAGCGCAAGAGCGTCTACTATCACGACCCCTGCTATCACGCGCGCTACAACGGCGTGGTCGAGGAGCCCAGGCGCGCGCTCTCGCAGCTCGCGGAGGTGCGCGAGCTGTCGTGGAACAAGGGCGACACCGAGTGCTGCGGCGGTGGCGGGCTGCTGCCCAAGACGATGCCGGCGATCGCGGATCAGATGGCCAAGCGTCGGCTCGCCGAGGTCCACGCGGCGGGCGGGGGCATGGTCGTGACCTCGTGCGCGACCTGCACGCACATGCTCGCGCGCAACGCGCCGCCGTCGGTGACCGTGGCGAACCTCGCCACCGCGATCGCGCAGCTCTCCGACACGCGCTACATCGCGCCGGTCGCCACCAGCACCGCGTCCGACGACGACGGCGAGTAGGCCGTCACGCCAGGATCACGACGGCGTCGCCGACGCGGAGCTCGCCCGTGTGCTCGACGCGCGCGTAGAAGCGCGACCAGCCCGGGTGCTTGCGGTGCGAGATGCGCGAGAACTTCCAGTCGGCGAACTGCCGCATGATCGTCCGACACGGCGTGGTGTCGCGGGTCAGCTCGACGATGACCTCGGCGCCCAGCTGGAGGCGCATCCCGGGCTGGATCGCGGCCCAGTCGAGGCCCGCGATCGTGATGTTCTCGCCGAGCGTGCCGGGAGCCACGTGGTGCCCTTCGCGCTGCAGCGCCGCGATCACCTCGAGCGAGTAGAGGCAGAGCGCTCGATCCGGACCGCCGTGGAAGGCGACCTCGCGCTGCTGATCGCCGACGAGCCCGAGCGTGCCGACGCGGGCCGATGCGATGGCGCGCTTCGGCACGCCGCCGGCCGAGACCGAGAGCTGCGCGATCCGCGCGGGCTCCGAGGGCTGAGAGGGCATCGCGAGAGCGGGGATGGGGCCGGGGGCGCTCACGGACGATCCGGGATTACGCGTGGTCCGGACGCTCGGGCTCGCCGCGCGCACCCTCGCGCCACGCCTGCATCGCCGGCAGCGCGGCGACCGCCTCGACATACGTTCGCGCCTGCGCGTCGAGCTCCACGCCGTACGTGGTGAATCGCGTCGTGACGGGCGCGAACATCGCATCCGCGATCCCGAACGAACCGAACAGGAACGGTCCGCCGCTCGCCGCGAGGGCGTCGCGCCAGATCGCGAAGATCCGGCGGGCGTCGGCGAGAGCGTCCGGGGTGTGGCCCTCCCCGGTGCGGTCCGCGACGAGGTCCATCGGCATGTCGCGCCGGAGCGCGGGAAACCCGGAGTGCATCTCCGCGCTGATGGTGCGAGCGCGCGCGCGCGTGTGCGGGTCGGCGGGCCACAGCAGCGCCGCCGGCGCGAGCTCGTTGACGTACTCGCAGATTGCCAGCGAGTCCCACACCGTGAAGCCGTCGTGCTGGAGCACGGGCACCCGGCCGGCGGGCGAGACCTTCGCGATCTCCGTCCGCGTCGCACTCTGATCGAGCAGGATCGTGGTGGTCTCGAACGGCAATCCCGAGTGCGCGAGCGCGAGGTACGCGCGCAGCGACCAGGACGAGATCCGTCGGTTTCCGACGTGCAGGACGAGGCCCATGCGGGGAGACGCTAGCACTCGCGGCGCGACGCCGCAGGCGCCACGCGGCCCCTTGCTGGTACACCCCCTCGGTGTCCGGTGCTGCTGCAGGGATCGACCTCGACGAGCGCCAGCGCGCCCTCGCGATCCTGATGCGACACGGCTGGACCACCGTCTCCTTCCAGCTGCTCGAGAGCCCCTTCCGGTACTGGTTCGAGGGCGACGATGCCTTCGTCGCCTACGTCGACACGGGCGGCGCCTGGGTCGCCGGCGGCGCACCGGTCGCACCCGAGGCCAGGCTCGCCGAGGTCGCCGCGCAGTTCTGCATGGCCGCGCGCGAGGCGGGACGGAGACCGAGCTTCTTCGGGTGCGAGCAACGCTTCGCCACGGCGGTGGCGACCAGCGCGCACACGCTCCAGATCGGAGTCCAGCCGGTGTGGGAGCCGGCGCAGTGGAGCGAGTCGCTCGCCAGCGCCGGCGCTGCCTCGCTGCGCTACCAGCTCAAGCGTGCGCGCAGCAAGGGGGTCTCGATCCGTCGCGTGACCGCCGCCGAGGTCGCGGATCCCGCGGGTCCGCTCCGCGCCGCGGTCGAGGCGCTCGGCGCGGAGTGGCTCGCGAGCCGCCGCATGGCCCCGATGGGATTTCTCGTCGCGCTCGAGCCGATCGCATTCGGTAGCGAGCGCGTGATGCTCGTCGCGGAGCGCGCGGGCGGCGAGATCGTCGGGTTCCTGTCCGCGGCGCCCGTGTATGCGCGGCGCCGCCTGTTCGTGGAGCATCTGCTGCGCGCACGCACCGCGCCCAACGGGACGAACGAGCTGCTGTTCGATGCCGTGACGCGCGTCGCGCTCGAGCGGGGCGACGCGGCCGTGACGCTCGGCCTGGCTCCCCTCGCAGGCAGCATCACCCCCGTGCTGCGGCTCGCGCGCGCGCTGTCGCGCCCGCTGTACGATTTTCGCGGGCTGCACAGCTTCAAGCGCAAGCTGCGACCCGACAGCTGGGAGCCGGTGTTTCTGGTCACGCCCCGGTCCCGCGCGCTCGGCCTCTTCGACGGCCTCGTCGCGTTCGCGGGCGGCGACCTCATCGGCTTCGTGGTAGCGACGCTCGCGCGCCGCCGCGTGCTGGCGCTCGCGGTCGTGGCGGTCGCGGTCCTGCTGCTCGCGGTCCTGCTGCTCGCGCGGTGAGCTCACCTGCGCGCGCGGCGCGGGCTCACACGTTGAACTTCGCGAGCTTCTTGTGCAGACCCTCGCGCGTGATCCCGAGCGTGACAGCCGTCTTCGTCTTGTTGTTGTTGTGGTCGCGCAGCGCCTCGGTGAGCAGCCAGCGCTCGACCTGATCCATCATCTCCTTGAGGGTCCCCTGCTTCGGCGCGATGCGCGTGACCGTGCCCTCAATCTTGCGCAGGCGCGGCGACAGGTCGGTGCTCTCGATCCAGTGCCCGCTCTCGGCCTGGATCACGAGGCGCTGCACCTCGTTCTCGAGCTCGCGGATGTTCCCCGGCCAGTTGTAGGACGCGAGTGCATCGAGCGCATCCTGCGAGAAGCCGGGCAGCTCCACGCGATACTCGCCAGCGTATCGCTTCAGGAAGTGCGCGGCGAGGAGCGGGATGTCCTCGCGGCGCTCGCGCAGCGTCGGCAACTTGATGGGGAACACCATCAGCCGGTAGTAGAGGTCCTGCCGGAAGTGCTGCTTCTCCACCTCGGCGGCGAGGTCGCGGTTCGTCGCGCAGATGATCCGGACGTCGACCTGCTTCTCGCTCGTCGCGCCCACCGCGCGGATCGTGCCCTCCTGGAGCACGCGCAGGAGCTTGGCCTGGAGCGTCAGCGGCATCTCCCCCATCTCGTCGAGGAACAGCGTCCC
This sequence comes from Deltaproteobacteria bacterium, assembly GCA_043716635.1. Lineage (GTDB taxonomy): Bacteria > Myxococcota_A > Polyangia > Haliangiales > Haliangiaceae > JABFXX01. Next base: position 5,532 of record JAYSYE010000545.1, read on the forward strand.
GCCGTCGGCGATCTCGAACAGGCCCTTCTTGTCGCTGTCTGCGCTCGTGAAGGCGCCGCGCTTGTGGCCGAACAGCTCGGACTCGAGCAGGTTCTCCGGCATCGCCGCGCAGTTCTGCGCGACGAACATCTTGTCGGCGCGCTGCGACTGGTGATGGATCGCCGACGCGATCAGCTCCTTGCCGGTCCCCGTCTCGCCCTCGATGCAGACCGTCGCGCGGGTATCGATCACGCGCTCGAGCTGCGCGAACACGGACTTCATCGCGGGCGAGTCGCCGATGATGTTCGAGAAGTTGAGCTTCTGCTCCTTGCGCTTCAGGTACACGTTCTCGCCGCGCGCCCGCTCCTCGGCGAGGCGGATCCGCGAGACGAGCGTGGCGTTGTCGATCGCGAGCGACGCCTGCGAGGCGAGCAGGAGCGCGACCTCGAGATCGCTCTCGCGGAACATGCCCGAGGCCGCGCGGTTGTCGGCCTGGATGATCCCGATGATGTCGTCGCCGCGCCACAGCGGCACCGCGAGCACCGACAGGAGCTGCCCGCCCATGATCGATTCGCTCGAGAGCACCTCCTGCGCGTTCGCGGTGAGCACCGCGGCCCGGTCCTGCAGCACGCGCCGGAGCACCGCGCGACTGGCCCGCACCGGGTCGGGCCCCCCCGAGATCGCGGCCGGCGAGCCCGGGGCGCTGCGCGACAGCGCGAGCGCGAACCGGTCGCGGTCCGCCTCGCTGCGCAGCAGGATCGCGACGTGGGTGGCGCGGGGCAGCAGCACGAACGTCGCCGCGGCGACGGCATCCACGACATCCACGGATTCGAGGCGCGTGCCGAGCGGCTGCAGCGCCTTGTAGACGCGCAGCGCGTCGACCGGATCGCCCTCGAGCTGATCGACGACCGCCGGCAGATCCATGATGGATCGCGACGCGATGAGGCGATCACCGAGCTCGTCGTCCGCCTCGTCCCCGATGCGCACGGCCACGCGCACGGGGTTGCCGGCATTGCCCAGCAGCAGCACGTCGCCGTCGGCGAGCGCGAGCTCCCAGCGCGAAGCCGCATCGACCGGGACACGCCGACCCGCACGCTCCACCGCGGAGCCGTTCGTCGAGCGCAGATCGCGGAACACGAAGTGATCGCCGACCTGCGTGATCTGCGCGTGATCACCCGACAGGTGAAAGTCGGAGATCTCGACCGTGCTCGTGGGCGAGCGACCGAGCGTGATCATGCCCCCCGACCCGCCCGAGGCGAGTAAGCGATGCACTCGCTGGATGGCAGTGCCCTGGAGGATCTCGAGGACGATCACGGAACGTGGACAGGGAGGCTAGGCCGGCTCCCAGGCGCCGTTTATACTGCAGTCAGTTTCGGGACGCATGGGGGGACTCTCGAAAGTCATCGTGATCGACGCCGACGCCCGGGCTCGACATCAGCTGGGTCTCGGGTTCGCCCGCGAGGGCGTCCGCACGGCCAGCGTGGCTGTCCCCGCCGATCCCGCACGGCTCGAGCTGCCCGTGGACGACGTGCCTCCGGGCGCCGTGATCGTCGGCGGCAGCGATGATCGCGTCCTCGCCGTGGTGAAGCGGGTGAGCGAGGTGCTCGCGGAGCGTCAGCAAGCGGTCCCCATCGTGTTCGCCGGGCGCGGCGTCCGGCGGGCGGATGTCGAGATGGCGGGCGCACACGAGGTGCTGCTCGTGCCGGCGTATCTGCGCGATGTGGTGACCGTCGGGCGCCTGGTGCAGAACCGGACGCCCGCGGCGTTGACGAAGCTGGGCGGGAGCCTGGCCGAGCTGACCGGCGTGCTCACGCTGTTGCGCGCGCTGTCCGCGCTCGGGCGCAGCGCCGCGCTGACGATGATGCGTGGCCTGCGGCGTGGCGAGGTGCGCTTCTTTCGCGGCGAGATCACGTCTGCGCAGGTCGGGCTGATCCACGGTCAGGCCGCGCTTCACCAGCTGCTGCTGTGGACCGATGCGACGTTCGAGTACCGGCACGAGGACGTGGTGCGCCGCCAGCAGATCCCGATGTCGCACGACGAGCTGTTCGCCGACGCGGAGCGGTTCCTCGCGGGCGTGCGCGAGTCGAGCGGGGCCCTCTCGCCCTCGATGGTGCTCGAGCAGGACGTGCAGCGCGTGCAGGCCTTCGGGAAGCAGATCCCGACGGCCGTGCACGGGGTGCTGCGAATGTTCGACGGGCACCGCGTGCTCGCCGACGTGCTCGAGGACTCGCCCTACCGCGTGTTCGAGACGCTGCGCGTGGCGCAGCGCGCGATGGACGTGGGCCTGCTGCGGCAGCAGAGCGCGACGCGCAAGAAGGCGACGTGGCGCGCCGTGCTCGCGATCGAGGAGTGGCTCGTCGGGAGCGAGGCGCCGGAGCGGCTCTCCGGCGCGGCCGAGGTGGGCCCGCTGACGCAGACGGCGTCGCGCGATTCGCAGCGGCTGGACTCGCACCGGCACACAGGCGGCGGTGGTCGGCGGAAGCGGAAGCACCGGCGCGCGAACACGCCAGTGGCGGTGCCGATCGTCCGCGCGAGCGGCGCGGCGGGCGAGATCGACTGGGGGAGTCTCGTGCCGCGCGTGGTTGGCGCCGAGGTCGGCCCGCTCGCCGGGGTGGTGCCGGCGAGCAACGCGTCGGGTGAGATCCTGTCGCCCACGCGCGACGAGCCACGCGAGGGGCTCGAGGCGGTGATGAACACCGCGAAGCGCGAGCGGATGTTTGCGAGCGACCTCGGCGCGGAGCCGTCGGTCGTGCTCGCGGATCCCGCGAAGGTCGCTGACGATGCCGCGCGAGCGCAGGCGCGCGCCGAGGCGGAGTCCGATGCGCGCGACCACGCCGACGCCGTCGCGGTGGCGAAGGTGCTGGCGGCGAAGGGGCGGCTCGAGCGCGACGCGGTCGCGGCGGCCGAGGCAGAGGTCGCCGCCCGCGCCACCCGCGATGCGCACGCGGCACAGGCCGCCGGCGCGCTCGCGGCGAAGGTGGAGACTCCCGCGGTGGTCGCGACCGAGACGCCGAGCGCGACCGTCACGGTCTCGGACCGCATGACGGTGCACTACACCGAGGAGACTGCGCGCCTCGTGTCCGAGCCGGCCGCCACGGTCACCGAGACCCTCAGCGCGACGGCGCCAGCGGTCGACACCGAACCCGCGAAGCGCCCGTCCAGCGGAGCGCCCACCGCGCTGTCCGACGACCCCTCCGACGGCGTCCCGCGCGACGGCGCGACCACGGCCGAGACGGCGCCGCTGCCGTATCCCTCCGCCGCCGCCCGCGTGCCGAGCCCCGTCGACGACGACCGACCCGAGGCCAAGACCGGCGAGATCGCACATCGCGCGGCGAAGCCCTCCACGCCACCGGCGCTCGCGCAGACCGAAGAGTCGATCCTCATCACCGAGCTGCCTTCCGTCCAGTCCACGACGATCCCCGCCATCATGCCCAAAGCACAGCCCGCCCCCTCGAAGCGCGCCGCGAAGGCAGCCAAGGCGGCAGCCAAGACCGGAGCCACCGCCAAGCCGGTCACCGCGAGCGCGCCCGTCGCTCGCGCGCTGGCCGAGCCCGTCACGGTCGCGGCCGCGCCGGTCGCGACTGCGAAGCCCGCGGCGCCCCTCAAGCCCACCAGGGCCGCCGACGCGACCGCCGTGTTCTCGGACGACGAGGAAGACTTCTTCCGCGCGGGCCAGGCCGACACCGGCGCGGTGCCGAAGCAGGCGAGCGACTCGTTCGACGATCTCGACGCGGGCTACGAGAAGCAGACGTTCTGGAGCCGGCTCCTCGGCCCCAAGAAGAAGCGCTGACCCACGGCCCGCCAGCTCGTGACGAGGGTCTGTCCTTGAACTCCGTGCTCGTGCTCTATCGCGATGTCCAGCGCAGGTCGGCGCCGCCGCGCTCGCTCGAGAGGTGCATCCGCATCTCCTTCACGCCGGGGCCCAGTAGCGGCTTCGTGCGCGGGAACCGCACGATGTAGGCCGTCGCGAAGTCGCCGAGCGCCGGGAACTCCGAGCGCACGACGAATGCGGGACGCTTGTCCTTCACGACCTCGAGCGGCTCGATCTCGACCCCTTGCTCGTCCATCATGCGCACCTTCCACGTGCTCTTCACGCCGCGGTCGAGATCGTTCTCGCGGCGGTCCCACGTGGTCAGCATCACCTCGAACTCGTACGGGCCGGCAGCGTCCGCCCTCGCCTGCGAGACCTGCTGCGAGCGCGCGTTGCCCTCGAGCCCGCGCGAGTTGGCGTCCTTCTCCGCATGCGCGGCGCGCCACTCGGATGACTTGAACGTCGCGACGACCTCGAGCGCTTCCTGATACTCGCCGCGCATGCGTGCGCTGCGGGTCCACTGCGACGTCACGTCGTCGTAGTCCGCGATCGTCGCCGGCCAGTCCTCGGTCAGCGTGATCGGCGCGACCCGCGACCCGCAGGCCGAGGCGAGCGCCGAACCGACGAGCACTGCGAGCAGCGCAGCGCGCATCACGAGGCCACCGCGTCGGGCATGAAGTCGCGCCGGGTGAACAGCGTGGTGAGTGGCGCGTGCTGCGTCACCGCGGCGCGGCCGCCTTCGA
>JAYSYE010000546.1:0-10039 GCA_043716635.1 Deltaproteobacteria bacterium
GTCGCCGCGCGCCTCGAGATCCCCGCACTGCCGGCCGGCGAGCTCGTGGGCTACGTCGGGCTCGCCGACGTGTTCACGCGCCGCGCGATCCGCACGCCCGCCACTCTCGGCGTCGAGGCGAACGGCCAGGTCATCGCGTCCGCGGTCGCCGGCATCGACAGCGGCTGGGTGCGGTTCGCGGGCACGCTCCCCGTGCCCGGGCCCGCGACCGTCGTGATCACCGCGCAGGATCGCGATCGCCTGGTCTGCTTCGCCGCCGAAGTGCGCGCCCCCGGCGGTCCGCGATGACGCCGCGCCGCGCCCGCGCGATCGGCTGGCTGCTGGCGCTCGTCACGGTCGTCGGCGTCTGCGCGAGCTCGCGCGACCTCGGAATCGCGCGCGACGAGATGGTGTACTTCGGCGCGGCCGACAAGTACGCCGACTGGTGGACGGGACTCGTCACGTTCCAGCACGGCGTCAGCAGGGCATCGATCACCGCGTCGTGGGGCGGCCCGCAGCCGACCGACAACAACCGCGAGCATCCGCCGGTCGTGAAGACGCTGATGGGGCTCTCGCACCGGCTCCTCCACGACAAGCTCGGGCTGCCCGAGCTCGCGTCGTACCGGTTCCCGCAGGCGCTCCTCCACGGCGTGCTCGTCCTGCTCGTGTTCTGGTTCGTCCTCGACCTGTGGGGGCTCCTCGAGGGCGTCGCGGCCGCGCTGCTCCTGATGCTGCTGCCGCGCGCGCTGTTCCACGCGTCGCTCGCGTGCTTCGACGCGCCGATCACCACGCTGTGGTTCGCGACGGTCTACGCGTACTGGCGCTGCCTCGATGGTCGGCGCTGGCCGTGGCAGGTCGGCGTGTTGTTCGGCCTCGCGCTCGGGACGAAGCACAACGCGCTGCTGCTGCCGTTCGCCCTCGGCGTGCACTACCTCGTCGCGGGCTACCGCCAGGGGCAGTGGCGCGGGCTGCTCGCGTACCGGTGGCGCGTGATCGTGTCGCTCGCGGTCGTGGGGCCGCTGACGCTCGTCGCCGTGTGGCCATGGCTGTGGTTCGACACCGTCGCCCACGTCCGGCAGTGGATCACGTTCCACACGACCCACGTGCACTACAACTTCGAGTATCTGGGCCACAACTGGAACGCGCCGCCGTTCCCCTGGCACGTCGCGCTCGTCACCACGCTGTACACGGTGCCCGTCGCCACGCTGGTGGCTGCGGTGATCGGCGCCGTGGTCTGGGTCCGGAGCCGCGGTGACGTCGCGGTCACGCTCGCGGGCCGTCCGGCGACCGGACACTATCCCGGGTTGCTACTCGGGCTGTCCGCGGTGGCCTCGATCGCACCGTTCTTTCTCGGCTCCACGCCGATCTTCGGCGCGGAGAAGCACTGGATGCCGGCGCTCCCCTCGATCTGCATCGCCGCCGGCGTCGGCACCGCCTGGGCCGCACGCACGCTCGCCCACGAGCTCGGCGGTCGCGCGCGCATGGCGGTCCTCGCGGGCGTCGTGGCCGTGGTCGCGCTCGCCGCCACCGTCGAGGTCGTCGCCTCGCATCCGTACGCGCTCACCTGGTACAACGCCCTCGCGGGCGAGGATGCGGGCGGCGCGGACCGCGGCATGAATCGTCAGTTCTGGGGCGTGGCCGCGCGGGGCGTGCTCCCCGTGCTCGCGAGCGCCGCGCCAGGTCCTGCGGTCGCCCCGGTCTACTCGCACGACGCCTCCCCGGCCTGGAACTACTACGCGAAGCTGGGCCTGCGCGCACCGAACCTGCCCGACGCCGGCAACGAGCAGGCCGGCATCGACCGGAGCCAGCTCGCGATCGTGATCCACGAGCGCCACTTCAACCGTCACGACTTCATGGTGTGGGCGGCGTACGGCACCGTGCAGCCGATCTTCGTGCTGCGTGCGCACGGCGTGCCGATCGTCTCCGTCTATCAGCGCCCGGCGCCTCGCCCGACGCCGGTCACGTCGCCCGTCGCCGCGCCCGACCCGTAGCGCGCGATCAGACGCAGATCAGACCGAGCTCAGCGGCGCAGCCAGACGTCGTCGATGATCAGGTGACCGCTCTCGAGATCGTCCACGAGCGTCAGCGTCGCCTCCTTGCCCTGATACTTCGAGACGTCCATCGCGACCTCTCTCAGCGTCGATCCACCCGGCCGCGGGGCGCTCGCGGTCGCGACGATCGCGCCGTCGACCCACAGCTCCGCGCGGACCGTGGTCTCGTCAGAATCGCCGCCGAGGTGCAGCACGAGCTGCGGCGCGTCGAGCACGAAGCCCGGCGACGTGATGCGCCCGATCGCCTTGTCGCCCCCGTGCATGCTCGTCGCGAAGCGCATGCCCGTCGTGCCGAGCAGCAGCCCCTCGCCCGGCAGCGGCTGTAGCTCGGGTCCGTTCCCCCATGCCGGTCCCGAGCGATGCCAGTCCGACCACGAGCCCTGCTCGAAGTCGAACACCGCGTGCGCCCCCGGGGGAGGCGCCGCCGGCACCTGCGGCACCCAGATCATCGCGGGCACCACGGGCGCGCCCGTGAACACGCGCGGACGCTCCGTCGCGGGGAGCGTGAACGACGGCCGGTAGTACTGCGGCACGCTGCTGACCTCGCTGTTCACGTCGCGCGGCTCGTCGAGGATGATCGCCGCGAACGCGTGCGCCGCGAGCATCGGCACGAGCCCCTCCACGACGTGCGTCTGCCGCGTCGTCACGTCCTTGATGCCCATGCGGTGCACGTGCGGCGCCTTGCCTGCCATCACCACGTACCAGGGATGCGAGGGCATCCACACCGGTCCCTCGATCCCGCGAATGCGCTCGATCAGCGCATCGCCGGCCGCCACGTCGCGCTCGAGAGGGATGAACACGCTCGGCTTCCACCGGTCGTGCGCGCACAGCCACGCGAGCGGAACCGCGGCGAGCAGCGCGACCGCCGTGGCCACCAGCTCCCGGCGCGGCGCCCGCGGATCCCACACCCGTGACGGCCGCGGCTCGACGGCGACGCCGGGGCGAAGGCAGCCGTAGAGCGCGGGGATGGCCGCGCCGGCCGCGAGCGCGCCGTGCAGGAGCGCCGGCATGAACGCGTTCTTGTGCGCGAACTCCGTGCCCCAGCCAAGCGCGCCCACGAGCGCCGACACGGCGTACGTGGCCGACCACAGCAGCAGCGGTCGCGCCTGGGACGGGAGCTGGCGGCGGACGATCGTCGTCGCGAGCACGATCACGAGCGCCGCCGCGATGACGACCGTCGCGAGCGGGAAGTGCCAGAGCGCCATGGCCCACGCACCCTTGAAGCGGTCCATGTTGAAGTCGTGGGCGCGGTGGATCTTCGAGACGTAGATCCAGAACCACCCGTTCGACGCGGTGTTCAGCACCCACACGCCGCCGAGCCCGACCGCGCCCGCCGCCACCACGTACGCGGCGACGCGGCGCCACGCGAGCACGAGCACCACGAGCCCGCCGAACGCGACGTAGATGATACCGGTCTGCTTGCAGAAGAACGAAAGCGCGAGCAGCGCGCCGCCGGCTGCGACCCGCGCGTGACCGCCGAGCCGCTTCCCCGTGGTGGACCAGCGCGTGAGCCCGGAGAGCCCACCCGTCACCATCAGCAGGAACAGCGTGTCGGCGCGGACCAGGTCGAACCACCCCTCGACATACGGATACGTCGAGGCGAACAGGCCGAGTCCCAGCGCGGCACCCGCGAGCACCGGGCCGCGCGCGGCGTGCGTGTGGCGCTCGGCACCCTGCTGCGCGATCGCGGTGACCGCGATGCCACCGAGGGCGAGCACCGAGATCGTGCGCCCGAGCGTGTACCCGAGCCCCGCGACCTGGCCGATCAGCGCGAGCAGCCCCGGATAGAGCGGCGTGTAGAGGTACGGGATGAAGTCGACCGACGGCGGGACATAGATCCCCTCGCCACGCTGGATCCGCAGCGCGTGATGGAGCAGGCCGCCCTCCATCCACTCGAGGTCGTACGGATACGTGATGCGGCCCGCGATCGCCTGCGTCAGGAGACCCAGCTGGTAGAGCGCGGGGAGCGCGACCAGGATCCACGGCAGCACGCGGACGAGGAGCCGCCACACCGACGTCCGCGTGGGATCGCGCGAGAGCGGCGGGCCAGTCAGCGTCGATTCGTCGTCGATCCGGCCTCGCTGGCTCATCTCCGGCCTCGCTGGCTCACGGGCCCACCTGCATCGTCGCGACGGTCACGGCATCACCCGCCACGGGCGCGTGCGGCGCGCTCGCGTGGGCGCGCTGGGTGCCGCGGAAGAGCCCGACGCTCAGCGAGTACGCACCAGGGGCGGCTGTCCGCGGAATGACCACGGTGGTCGTGTACCGGATGTACTGCCCCGCACGCCACCACTCGAACGGTCGCGGTGGCACGTGGTCGGCATTCACGAACGCGTGATCGGGCCCCTCCAGGTGCGCGAACACCTTCCAGCCCGTGGGCCCGGGCCCCCGGGCCTCGAACGTCCACGTGACCGTGACGGCCTGGCCGGGCGTCGCGCGCGCCGGCAGCTCCACGCCGAGCAGCCGCACCGTGGGCCCGAAATCGGCGTCGAGCGGATTCGCGATCGGCGGCCGACCCGGGAGGAGGGCCGCCACCGCCCCCGCGGGCACCGTCTCGCGGTCGTACCAGCGCTCGATCGCGCGGCGCGTGTCCACGCACTCGTCGCCATCCCCGGCGAGGTCCGCGAGCTCGGCGGGATCGCGGTCGGTGCGATAGACCTCCCAGCTCGTGTCGGGGCTCACGTTGTAGATCACGTGGCACCTGCCGTCGGCGCCGGCGCGCATCTCGTGGTTGCCCTCGTAAGACAGCTGCTGGAACACGACCCGCGGCCGATCCGTCCCCGCCACGACGCTCACGAGCGAGCTGCCCATCATCTCCGGCGACGCGCTGCCGCCCGCGAGGTTCACGAGCGTCGGCAGGATGTCGACGTGGCCGGCCGGCGTCGTCGCGCGGCGCGGCGGCAGCCCAGGCACGCGCACGATCAGCGGCACCTTGGTCTGCGCGCTGTACAGGTGATAGCCGTGCAGCTCGACGTGGTGCTCGCCGAAGCCCTCGCCGTGGTCACCGGTCACGACGATCACCGTCCGATCGTAGAGCCCGCGGGCCTTCAGCGTGTCGACGAGGCGGCCGATCTGCTGGTCGGTGAACGCGATCTCGCCGTCGTAGAGCGCCATGCGGTCGCTGCCGAAGCTCGGCCCATCCGCATGGGCCTCGTATGCGTAGTGCGGGTCGTAGTAGTGGACCCACAGGAACCACCGGTCGGCCGCGTGCGCGTCCACGAAGGCGATCGCCTTGTCGGTCTGCTGGCGCGACGACGTCCCGCGCGTCTGCTCGGGGCCCGCGCCCGCGACACCCATGTGCAGGCGTGCATCCTCGTTGTCGTACGAGGCCATGCCCTGATCCATGTGGCGGCTCCGGTCGAAGTACCAGTAGTTCGTGATCCCGCCGCCGATGAACCCGAAGGGCTGGAGCGCCTCCGCGATCGTGACCGCAGCGGGCGCGAGCCCCGGCCAGCCCTCGACGGAGGTGTCGTAGCGCACGTCGAGCGGGAGCCGGCCGGTGAGGATCGCCGGCATCGAGTAGCGGGTCGAAGGCGCGTGCGCGAACCCGTTCTCGAATAGCGTGCCGTCGGCGGCCAACGCGTCGAGGTTCGGGGTGGTCTTGCGGGCGTAGCCGTAGGCGCCGAAGTGATCCGCGCGCACCGTATCGATCGTGACGAGGAGGACGCGGAAGTCCTTCGGCACGGCGGCGGGCACGGGCGCGAAGGCCGTGTCCTCGAGCGGGGTCTTCAGCGTCGGGTCTCCGCCGACGCAGTTCTGATCGATGCCGTCGTCGGGGATCTCGGCTGCGCCGGGGTGCACGGTGGGGTCGCCATCGTCGCAGTCGCCGCCGCCGAGGTAGCGCGCGTAGCCGTCGCGATCCCAGTCGAACCCGCGGCGAAGCGTGCGGGCGATCGGGCCGCCGAGGCCCGTGTAGGCCGACGTTGCCTTCATCACGTTCGTCGAGCCACCGGTCGCGAGCACGAGGATCAGCACGACCACCGGGAGCACCGCCCACGCGACGCGCCGGACCCACGGTCGGTGCGCGGCGAGCCAGCCGCTCGCGTACCGGGCCGGTCGCCAGGCCGGCGCGACGAGCAGCAGCGCGACGAGCCCCACCGCCGGTCCGCGGAGCGGCAGCACGCGCGCTGTCTCCCAGTCGCGCGCCAGCCACGCGAGCACCGCCAGCGCCAGGAGCACGCCACCTGCGACCAGCGGAGCGACGGGCGATGCGATCGCGGTCGCGATCCGCGGGGGCGCGCGCCGGACCAGCGCCGCGAGCGCGGCCTCCACGCCGCGCGCGATCACGAGCCCGATCGGTACGGCGACCACGAGCGCGGCCACGGCCGCCGCCATCGCCACCGCGACGACCAGCCGCGGCACCTTGCGCGCGGCGAGGTAGGGCACGGCGAGCCGGTACGCGAGCACCAGTGCGAGCGCGATGCAGGGCAGGGCGACGAGCGCGATCGCGAGCCCGGCGAGTGCGGTCGCGGGATCCCGCTCGCGCCGCGCCGCGTGCGCGCGCCCGGCGATCCGCAGCAGGTCCCCGAGTCGGCTCCCTCGCACGATCACGAGCAGCGCGGCCGCGATGACCACGCCTGCCACGAGGCCTGCCGCCGCGTGCAGCAGCGAGGTGAAGGCCACGAAGCGCAGGCGGCCGAGCGCGCCCGGTGCGAACTGCGCGGCAGCCCGCCAGGACCAGACCGCGTCGATCGCACCCGCAGCGGCACCCACGACGAGTCCCACGACGGCCGCGTGGGCGAGGACCGCACGGACGGGCCGCGTGACCTCGCCCGGCTCCGGGTACCGCGAGACATCCGACATCGAGCGGCGGCCAATCTAACCCCAGGGCTCGCCCCGGATGATCCCGGATCGCCAGCATCTCGTGCACCGCACGCGCGGCGACGGCGGAGGCCTGCGCACGGCCGTGGCAGAGGGGTGATCATCGCGCAGCGCCACGGTCGTGCCGACCCCCGCGCCGCGGTAGGTTCGCGGCGATGTCGCCGACCCGGGTGCGCTGGCTCATGCTCGCGGCGGCGGCCGTGGTGCTGGTCGTGCATTCGCTGCGCTACAACTTCGTCACCGACGACGCCTACATCTCCTTCGTGTTCTCGCGAAACTTCGCGGAGCACGGCCAGCTCGCGTTCAACCTCGGGAGCCCCGTCGAGGGCTACACGAACTTCCTGTGGACGCTGATCCTCGGTCTGCTGATGCTCGTCGGCGTCTCCCCGGAGATCTCGTCGCGCGTCCTCGGCACCGCGTGCGCGCTCGGGACGCTCTACCTCGCGACGCGCACGATGGATCACGCGCTCGGCCGCAAGTCGCCGTGGTGCGCGGTGCCCGCCGTCGTGCTCGCGTGCTCGTCGGGCTTCGCATGCTGGACCTCCGGCGGCCTGGAGACGCAGCTATTCACCCTGCTCGTCACCGGCGCGCTCGAGGCGACCGTGGCGTCGGTCGAGCACCCGAAGGCCCTCCGCCGGGCGGGCATCCTGTGCGCCCTCGCCGCGATGACCCGCCCCGAGGGCGTGCTGATCTTCGTGCTGCTGGGCGGGGCACGCCTCGTGTTCTGGTTTGTCGAGGCGCGGCGCACGAAGCAGTGGACGCTGCGCCCGGAGCTGTACGCGATCGGCTGCTTCCTGGTGCTGTGGGCCCCGTGGTTCGCGTGGCGCGCGCTCTACTACGGCTACTGGGCCCCGAACACGTACTACGTGAAGGCGCACGGCCCGTGGACGCCGCCCGCGCTCGCCAGGCAGATGCTCGAGCACGGCTTCCACTACGTGTGGGTGTGGACCAAGCAGACGAAGCTCGTCTACGGCGTGCCGTTCGCGCTGATCGGGGTCGGCACCGCGCTCGCGCGGCCCGCCACCGCGCGCGGGCTGCTCGCGGTCGCCTGCGCGCTCGTCTCCGGCGGCTATCTCGCCTACGCGATCAGCGTCGGTGGCGACTTCATGGGCCTCCACCGCTTCATCATGCCGGTGTTCGTGACGGCCGCGATCGCGGTGATCCTCGGCGTCGAGTGGATCAACAGCTCGCTGCCGCGTACGTGGCGCTTCGTCGCAATCCTGCCCGCGGGCATGCTCGCCGTCGGCTTTGTCGCATCGCAGGTCGGGCTGACGCGCGAGTCGATCGATCGCACGAACACGCGGGCGGATGCCGGCGTGATCGACACGCCCGCGTTTCTGATGATCTACACGGAGAACCGCGCCGCGATCGGCCGCGCGATGGCCCCGTGCTTTCGCCCCGACGACATGAGCATCGTCGGCGGAGCCGGCGCTCAGCCGTACTTCGGACGCATGCGGGCCATCGACGTGTTCGGCCTGGTCTCGGAGGCGATCGCGCACGACGAGCCGAGGATCCGCGCGCGGGCCGGCCACACCAAGTTCGGCAATGATCGGCTCCTCGCTTCGTACGACCCGACGTTCGTGTTCAGCTGCTACTCGATCCAGCGCACGCCCGATCAGCCGCACCTCGGCTGCGAACCGTTCTGGAAGCCGCGCGGCTACGAGGAGGTCACGATCCACGTCCCCGAGCTCCAGGACGAGGGTGACTGGCACGGCACCTACTACACCTTCCTCGCCAAGACCTCGCGAGCGTTCACGTGCCCGAACCGCGTGCACTGACGCGCCACCTCGGGCGCGCGTGGGGCCTCGTGCCCGTCGCGCTGATCGCGCTCGTCCTCGCGCTGCGCGCCGGCTGTCACGTCGAGCCGCTGGACCGGCTCGCGCCCGCGGCATCCGACCCGCGGGACCCCATGCACACGCGCGCCTATGCGGGATCGATCGCGATCGCGCGCGGCGGCCCCGTGGTCATCGGCTTCCAGAGCGCGGCCCCGGCGCGGGTGACGTTCGCGGGCCACGAGCTCGTCGGCACCGGCCTCGTGAAGGAGCGGATCGTCGTCCCGCACGGCGCCACCGCGCTCCGGTTCGCGGCGCCGCGGGGCGCGCGCCTCGTGTGGTCGCCGGTCGGCCGCCGCGGCGATCCCGAATACGTGTCCGCGTCGTCGCTCGCGCCCGAGCCCCCGGACCGCGCGGTGTTCGCGCACCCCGGCACCGCGATCACCGACGGGCTGTGCGCGCTCGCGCTGCTCGCGATCGTGGTCGGGACCGCGCTCGTCCTCGCACGGCGCCGACTCGCTCGCGCGGATCGCCGCCTGTACGCCGCGATGGGGGCCGTGCTCGCGCTCGCGCTCGCCGCGCGGCTGATCGGGCTTGGCGACGCGGGGCAGACCTGGGACGAGGACGTCAACTGGGCGGCGGGGCGCAACGACGTCACGAACGTGCTCGCGCGCGACTTCACCGACGCGTCGTGGAGCTGGAACTACGAGCACCCGCCCGTGATGAAGCTGCTGGACGGCATTGGCGCCCAGCTCGCCGATGGCTTCGGCCCCGCGCGCGCCCTGTCCGCGCTGTGGCTCGCGCTCGGCTGCGCGCTGCTCGTCCCCATCGGCGAGCGCCTCTACAACCGCCGCGTCGGCGTCCTGTCCGGGATCATCGCGGCGCTGCTGCCGCCGCTCGTGGCTCACGGGCAGATCGTCGGGCACGAGTCGCCCACAGTGCTGTGGTGGGCGCTCGGGATCCTGCTCGCGCTGGGCATCCACGACGAGGTCCCCCCGGATCCCGCGCTCGCGGACCCGCGTGCGCACCGCCAGGTGCTCGCGCGCCTCGCCGCCGTCGGCGTCGTGATCGGCATCGCGATCGCATCGCGGTTCGTGAACGGGCTACTCGGCCCACTGGGCCTCGCGATCGCGGTCATCGTGGCGCCGCCCGCGTGGCGTCGCATCACGCTGCTCCGGGCCTCGATCGTGATGCCGATCGTCGCGCTCGTCACCGTGTACGTGATCTGGCCGCGGCTGTGGGGCCACCCGATCGTCGCGCTGCGCGCTTCGCTCGCGAAGCTCACGGGGCTGCACTCGCCCGAGCCCTTTCTCGGGGCCACGACGAACCAGCCCGGCTCGCACTACTTCCTCGCGTACCTCGTCGCGACCCTCCCGCTGCTCGTCGCCCTCGCGGTGGTCGCCTACATCGTGCGGG
>JAYSYE010000547.1:0-3314 GCA_043716635.1 Deltaproteobacteria bacterium
GAACAGGTCCCACAGCTCGATCACGTAGCCGATCGCGCCGCGCTGGTTGTACGTGTAGTCGCTGAGGTCACCGCGCAGCGGCTTCTCGGGCTCGTAGAGAAACTCGTCATGGCCCGAGACCGTCGGGTAGCCCGTGTACTCGAGCATCCAGGCCTCGAGCTGGCGAAAGATCGCGAGGTCCTCGGGATTCATCTTCGCGTCGGGGCTGTGGCCGAGCGGGCGGATCAAGACACCGCCGAACGTGTGCAGGTCGAGCCACGCGAAGATCTCCGGGTGCGCGGTCGCGTGCTCGAGGATGCCGCGCGACTCGGGCTCGCTCGCCGGGTAAGGCCCGGCGCCGACCTGCTCGTGCGATGGCACCCACGACCACGGGAAGTTGCGGTTGAGATCGATCGGGTTGTCGCCGAGGAAGAACGGCGAGGGCACGGTCCGACCGTCGAAGTTCTCGATGACGCCCTCGGGGTAGAGCTTGTAGTAGGGACCGGCGTCGTCGACCGTGCGCTCGACGAGGAGGCCCGGAAACTCGGGCGACTCGACCAGCTCGCCGCCGGGATCGGCGATGCGCATCGCGAGCGAGAGCCCGTCGCCGTCGAGGTCGCGCAGGAGCCACCGCGGGCTGCCACGCTCGACGCGGTGATCGCGGGGCAACGACCGCAGCGATCGGCCCGTGGTGAGCACCGTCTCGGCTCCATCGGGCGAGATGCGCGGGATCACGAAGACGATCACGTCGCGCAGGCGCTCCAGGATCGGGGCGGGCAGGTCGAGCGTCTCGGGCGCGAGGTGCACGCGCAGGACGTCCTCGGCGATCGCGAGCGCGACCGAGGAGCCCGCGAGCTCGGCGGCATGGAGGTTGCCGTCGACGCACACGGCGGGGCGGACCTGGTCGAGATCGCGCCCGATCGCGAGGCGCCAGACATCGCGACCCTCCGGCGTGCGCGCGATCGACGTCAGCCGGCAGAGCTCCGGATACGCATCGGCCCAGGCGCGCAACTGCTGCGTGAGCTGGGTGTCGTCGAGGTAAGCGCTGCGGAATCCTCGCGAGAGCGCTTCGAGATCACGGCCGGGCATGTCCTGGCGGACGTATCACGGCGTCCGAACACTCCCGCTGCCGCACCCGACTTTCCATTCCATACTGGAGCCCATGGGCCACACCGACTCGTTCCCCCAAGCGCGCGTCGTGCGCGCTGCCGGTCAGCAGTACGCCCCGCCCGCGCCGCCCGCCTCGTCACGCGAGCCGAGCATGCTCGTCGAGCAGCTGAAGTCCGCGGCCGCCGTCGCGATCGGGCTGTGGCCGCTCACGGCGGCGATGCTCCTGCTGCTCGGCCTGTTCGTGCTCGCGAACCTGTACAGCTCACCGTAGGCCCGAGCGTCAGGCCGGGCGGTCCACGCTCCGCGTGGGTTCGCGCGGCACAAGGGGTCCCGATGGGCTCCGCCCAGCACCCTCCTAGTCGCGGACGGGCGTGAGCGCGTCGTCGTCGACCCCGCCGTCGTCGGCGAGGGACATCGCGCGGAGCGTCCGCGGGAGGTCGAGCAGCGAGGCGGTGGGCGAGCCCACGAGGATGGCGGGGCGCATGTTCGTCAACCCCCACGGCTCGATCGTGCCCGCGGTGATGGCGAATGCGCCGCCCTGGCCGCCTTGCACGCCCGGCGCGGATGACACGCGCCCGACCACGCCGATGCCAGACTTCATGGGGACGCGGGCCGTCTCGACGACGCGGTCGGGCAGGTGAGAGAGCTCGACCTCGACCAGGCCGCGCTCGCAGGTCAGCACGAGGCGGTACAGCAGCACCCGGCGCTCGAGCAGCAGCACGTTGCCGAGCTCGCTCGAGAACACCTCCAGCCAGCCGGCCGTGGGCGTGCCGTGCTGCGCGAGCGCGGCGAACGGGAGGTAGCAGAGGCGCGGCGAGTCGATCTTGCGGGCGAGAATTCCGCCGCTCGTGACCACGCAGTCGAGGTAGCCGAGCGAGTGCAGCTCCGTCACGGTCGACAGGTGATCGACGGTCCACCATGCACCTGGCACGTGCGGCGTGCAGCCGAGGAAGACGTTCTTCGCAGACGAGCCCTTCATCCACTCCGAGATGGAGACCGCGACCTCGGGCGCGCTCCCCGTGTCCCCGAGGCGACGGTCGCCGATCCACATCACGGTGTCCCCGGGGAGGCGGTGCACCGCGTCGAAGTGGAAATAGCGGCCCTCCCACGGCGGCACGAGCGACAGCTTGTCGCCGACGCGGATGCTGTCGACCGCATCGAAGTCCTCTGCGGTCGCGAGGTATGTCTCGCCCCGCGGATCGAGGGCGACGAACAGCAGGCCGCGCGGAGTCAGCCCCTGCTTGCGCAGCTCCTTGAGCCCCAGGATCACCGCCGCCGGATCCCGATAGTGATAGACGCGGGTCGCGATCACGGGAGGTGCTCCGTCAGTAGCAGCTTCACGCTCGACAAGTACATCACGAACCCCACTCGCCGACGATCTCGGTGGGATGTGCGTTCACGTGATAGGACGGGTGGACGGAATGACGGACCACCACGCCGCGGGCCACATGACGCGGTTCCAGTGTCTCGGCGGCGCGTGCGAGGACACCTGCTGCATCGCCTGGGAGGTGCCGGTGGCGCCGCCGGACCAGGCCCGCCTCCGGGGTGCGCTGGGTAAGCGCGCGGACCAGCTCGTGACCCAGGTGCCCGACGGCCGTGGGGGCATGCTCACCGTGCTGCGCAAGTTGCCGGACGGCGCGTGTCCCGAGCTCGACGGCAACCGCATGTGCCAGCTGCACGCGCACCACGGCGAGCGGGCGTTGCCCGACACGTGCGCGACGTACCCGCGGATGATCCGACAGCTCGACGATCGCCTGGAGCTCACCGGGCTCATGTCGTGTCCCGAGGTCGCGCGGCTGGTCCTGCTCGCCGACGACGGTGCGCTGGTACCGACCGATGCCGCGATGTTCGGACGCGCCACCCCGCAGTCGCGGCTCGGCCGTGCCGGTGCGCCGCCGTACTTCGCGATGTTTGCCACCGTGCGCGATGCGCTCGCCGACCTGTGCGCGGACCGGAGCACCGCGCACTCGTTCGCGAGCCACCTGTACTTCGCCGCCGAGCTCGTGGCCCGGATCTCGCCGTTCTTCCACCGCGGCGCGACGGTCGCCGAGCCCGAGCGGCTGGCGCACGAGCTCGCGGAGATCCGGCGGCCGGAGGTGCAGGCGGCGCTCGCCGCGAAGTGGGCTGCGAGCGGGACCATGAACGGCCTCGCGCTGCAGACCGTGATCGGCACCCTCGACGCGCGCGGCCACAGTGGCACCCCGTCGTTCGAGGCACTGATGCGC
>JAYSYE010000548.1:0-3312 GCA_043716635.1 Deltaproteobacteria bacterium
CGACGAGTGGCTCGAGCGTGAGAACACCGGCCACGGCTTCGACGAGACCTCCGGCCACAAGCGGTTCGCCCCCGGCGCCGGCCCCGCCCTCGCCCGCGCGAAGCTCCACTCGATGCACGTCGAGGTGTCGGCCCCATCCGCCGACGCGGTAACCCTCGCGGCCAGCCTGATCGAGGATCCGGGTCCGCCGTAGCCGCCGCCCGGGCACGCGGCCGCGGCCTGCAGGTACCATCGCGCCATGACGAAGCCGGTGCTCAGCTGTGCGGGCCCGCCGCTTCCGAGCGCGATCAGCTCGGACTACGGGCTCATGTACCACCCCCTCGAGAAGTGCCTGTGGATGCTCGCGTTCGGTGCCGATCAGCTGTGGCGCTATCGCGACGAGTCCTGGTGCATGCTCGCGCGTGGCGCCGAGATCTTTCCGTCGGCGTTCTCGCACCGCTACTCGTGGGGCTTCTACTTCTACTGGGACCCGGGTCGCGAGGCGCCCGTGTTCTTCGCGACCGGGTACACCGGTGCCGAGACGCCCGTGCTCGCGGCGTGGAAGGGCGACCGCTTCGTCGAGATCGTGCTCGCCGATGCGACGAAGAGTGAGTCGGCAGAGTGCTTCGCGTTCGACCCGGGGCGCGAGTGCCTCGTCCACTTCCACCACGTCGTCGACGGCGATACTCGTTACCTCCAGGTCCGCGAGCTCGACGGTTCCAACCGGTGGCGCGACATCGGCGAGCCGTATCCCGCGCCGGTGGGCACGAACTCGATGGCAGGCTACGACGGCGCCAGCGGGCGGACGGTCTACATCGATGCGAACGGATTCTCGCTCGCATGGGATGGCAACACATTCCGCGCTCACGCCAGGGAGACGACCTATCCGTGGGTTCCCTATGTCCCTGCCGTCGCGCCGAAGACGCGGGCCATGGTCTTCGTGCACGGGCAGCGCTCCACCGAGGACTTCGAGGCACTGATCTACGAGCTCGATGCGAACGGCCTCGTCCCCCAGCCCGCGACCACGTTGCTCGCGCTCGGTGGCATGGCGCACGATACGCACCGCGACGTGACGTACGTGCTCGGGCCGTGGTTCGGCCCGGGCACGTTGCAGTACGAGCTCGGCACATATGACAGGGGCGTCATCGCGCCCGGCGGCACGGTGGTCGCGACCCCGGCAGGCCACGTGGCCCGCGGCCACCTGTTCTCTTCGCAGAAGCCGGTGCCGCGGCACTGGGGGATGGCGCGCGTGTCCTGCATGTTCACCCTCGACGCGGCTCTGTCCGTCGAGCGACTGCCATCGCCTCCCGGTGACACGACGCTCGCGTGCACCTCGCAGGGGACCTGGGCCGTTGCCGGGGACTGCACGGTCAGCTTCTCCGCGCTGGGCACGGCGGACTACGCGACCGTGACGGCCGGTCCGGTACCCTTCCCCGCCCGCTCCGGGGCAACGCTGCTCGCCGACTTCGATGGCGATCGCTTGCTGCTCGTGGGCGGCGCACCACCGAAGGGCGGCTACCTGAAGGACGCGTGGCTCCATGCGAACGGCGCGTGGACTCAGCTCGCGGCCAAGGGCAACGCCCCGGGCTTCACGGACTCGATCGGCTGCTTCGACCCGACGCGCGCAGCATGGATCGTCGCGGACGGCCTCGACAAGCACGGCCACACGAACGAGAGCACGTTCGAGCTCCACGAGATGCGGTGGCGAATGTACCCGTCGGTATTCGTCGCGCCAGGCGGGGCCGGCCCGTCCACCGTCAAGGCCGGCACCATCGCGTACGATGCGGTGTCGAGGACCACGTTTCGCTACGGCGCGTACACCGCCGAGTACAAGCAAGCCGGCACGTTCGGTTATGCCGGCGAGGGTGTGTGGCGGCAGATCACCGACGAGGACCTCGGGGGCGCGTACGACCTCGTGACGCGCACGCTCGCGGCGCCCCGGCCGGGTGGGCTCGAGATCGTCGCGCTCGGGCCGTTGCTCGACACCTACGCGGCGACTGCCCCGGCGCCGGTCGCGGACCCTCCCGCGCCGGAGGCCGCGTCGATCGCGCCCGAGGTCTGGCTTCGCTTTCAGGCCGGCACCCGCGATCACGTGTGGTTTGCGCGCCTGCACGGGTCCGCGTTCACGACCCGCTCCGCGCAGCGCGGCGCACCCCTCAAGGAGAAGGAGCACGCCTGTGTCGACGCGGACAAGGCGAAGGCCATGTACGAGAAGGCAGTGACCAAGCAGCTGGCGGCCGGCTACGAGCACGCCGTCGACGGCGAGCAGACCGCCGTCATCCGCGGGAAGCCGAGCTGGCACTTCGAGGGCAAGGTGAAGAGCAGCGATCACTGGGGCGGCATCCCGGAGGGTGTGAGTGCCAAGGAGTGGCCGATGTGCCGCGAGTGCAAGCACCCGATGAGCCACGTCGCGACCTTCCTGAAGGCTGCCGAGCGGCTGCCGCTCAAGAAGTACGAGGCGCTCAGCGTGTTCCTCTGTGACAACGAAGAGACCGCCGGGAGCTGCGAGGTCTGGGACGCGGACGCGGGATCGAACGCCGTGCTGCTGCGGACGAAGGCCTCCCTCGCGCGGAAGTCGCTCTCCGCGCCGCCGGTGGTGGAGGAGAGGAGCACCCGGGTCGTGCGGTTCGAGGCGATCCGCTACCGGGAGGTGTTCGAGCCCGACGCGACGACCGAGCCCAACGCGGATCCGGTGGAGGGGGTAGACAAGCTGCGCGGCTATCCCCGCTGGCTCCAGAGTGACGAGACGCCGAGTTGCACGAGGTGCGAGCAACCGATGGAGCTCGTCGCGCAGCTCAACGAGCACGACGGGCTGAACTTCACGGGCGGGGGGCTCGGCTACGTGTTCTTGTGCAAGGCCGAGCACACGGCGAAGCTCCTCATCCAGCGCTGAGCCTAGCGGGCCCAGTCCTCGCGGAAGCTGCCGGCATGGAGGCTGCGGTACACGCCGCTCCTAGAACAGCGACAGCTGCGGGCCGGGCGCCTCCGGCGCACGTGGTCGTTCTCGGTCAGGATCGACCGCGCGTGGTCGTCGATGATCGTGGGCGGCATCGCGTGGCGCGCTTACCCGCAGAACACGTCGAGCTTGGCCTCGGCGTTGCGCAGCAGCTCCTCGTGCTTCGGATCGGGCACGCCGCGGCGCCGGAAGTAGGCCATCGCCGTGACGATCGCATCCGTGCCCACGAGCGTGTCGAGCAGCACGTTCGACATCACGCCGAGCAGGCCCGTGACGATGCCGAGCTTCGTGTAGTGCAGCTCGCGCAGGAAGTCGGCAAGCCCGTACACCATCATGCTCGCCGACACGACGAGGATGCCGATGTAGACGAGCCAGCT
>JAYSYE010000549.1:0-10014 GCA_043716635.1 Deltaproteobacteria bacterium
TTCGGCGAGGTCGAATTGCACCTGCACCACGATGGCGACACGCGCGCCACCGTCGAGCCTCGCATCAAGGAGCACCTGAAGACGTTCGCGGAGCACGGCCACCTCTCGCGCGAGGGCGACGAGTACCGGTGGGCGTTCATCCACGGCAACTGGAGCCTCGCGAACGGTCGCCCCGACGGCAAGTGGTGCGGCGTCGACGACGAGCTCGTGATGCTCCACGACCTCGGCTGCTACGCCGACCTGACGTTCCCATCGGCGCCTGACCCGTGCCAGCCCGACAAGGTCAACCAGATCTACTGGCCCACCGGCGATCTGACGAAGGCGCGCTGCTACGAGCACGGCGAGCGCGCGCACGTCGGCGCGCACCACGACGATCGTCTGCTGATGATCACGGGCCCCCTCGCGCTCGCGCGCAAGGGCTTCGGCGTGCGCCTCGAGAACGGGGCCGTCACCGGCAACGATCCACCCACGGCCGAGCGCGTCGCGACGTGGATCGATCAGGCGATCCACATCGAGGGTCGCCCCGAGTGGATCTTCGTCAAGGTGCACACCCACGGCGCGATCGAGAAGACCGCCGAGTCACTGCTCGGCGCGGGCGGCCTCGAGCTCCACCGTGCCCTTGCCACCTACATGAAGCCCGGCACGTCGCTGCACTACGTCACGGCCCGCGAGCTGTTCAACTGCGCGCGCGCGGCCATGGACGGCAAGACCGGCAACCCGAACGAGTACTTCGACTACATCGTCGCCCCGCCGCCCATCGCGGGCTGACGTCGGGTGACGGCGGCTCGCCGCGCGGGTGCCCTCTGATGGCATACTAGGCTCGTGACCATCCCAGCCGGGACGCTGGTCCCGCGCGACGCGCGGGAGTTCGGCAGCTACCAGCTGATCGCGAAGCTCGCGACGGGTGGGATGGCAGAGATCTTCCTGGCGCGGCCCACGGCCGGTCCCGAGGGCGAGCTGCTCGTGCTGAAGCGGATCCTGCCGCACCTCGCGGAGGACGAGCACTTCGTCACGATGTTCCGCGACGAGGCGGACCTCGCGAGCCAGCTGCACCACAAGAACATCTGCACGGTCCACGGCTTCGGCGAGTACGCCGGGACCTGGTTCATCGCCATGGAGTATCTCCACGGCGTCCCGCTCTCGCGGATGATGACGCGGCTCTCGAAGGCCGGGAAGATGCTCGACGTCCGTGTCGTCGCGAGCATCATCGTGCAGGCGTGCGACGCGCTGCAGGCGGCGCACGAGGCGAGAGGCGCCGACGGCTCGGACCTGCACGTGGTGCATCGGGACGTGTCGCCCCCGAACATCATGGTCTGCGCGGACGGCACGGTGAAGCTCCTCGACTTCGGCATCGCGAAGGCGCGCGGCGCGAACTCGCGGACCCGGACCGGCACCGTGAAGGGCAAGAACGCATACATGTCCCCCGAGCAGATCCTCGGGAAGCCGCTGGATCGTCGGAGCGACGTGTTCGCGCTCGCGACGGTGATGTACGAGATGCTCGCGATCAAGCGGCTGTTTCATCGCGACTCCGACTTCCTGACGTTCAAGGCGATCACGGAGGAGCCGATTCCGGACATCCGCGATCGCCGGCCCGACATCCCGCCGGGGATGCGCGCCGCGCTCGTGCAGGCGATGGCGCGCGATCCGAACGGACGGTTCACGACGGCTGCGGCGTTCGGCGCAGCGCTCCGGAGCAGCGTGGCGACGCTCGGTGGTCCGGCCTCGGCAAGCGATCTCGCGCGGTTGCTGTTCACGGATTTCGGCGACGAGATGGCCACGCGGGACGAGATCCTGCGCGCCGCCGACGATCCGAATGCAGCGCCCGCCACCGCCGCCAACCGTGGCACCACCACCGCGCAGATGCCGGCGCTGATGTCGGCGGACGGGTACCCGATGCGGCCCCCCGCGCCCGTCGGCGGCGGCTCGTCGTCGACGCTGCTCGGTGGGATCACGGGCGGCTCCGGCGCGTCGAGCGCCACGCCGGCCGCATCGATGCAGGCGACGGCCGCCCGGAGCGGCGAGCTCTCGCAGCGCGTGGGACACGTCAGCCAGCAGTTTGCGGCGGTGCCGTCGATGATCGTGCACTCGTCGTCGAGCCCGATCGTGTTGCCCTCGCCGTCGGACAGCGGCGTGCTCGATCTCTCCCGGAACGTCACGGCCGACACGTGGATGGCCAACCCCGACACGGATCTGCTGCATCGGCACCGGTGGAAGAGCGTCGCCCGCGGGGTGGGTGCCGTCGGCGCGGTGTGCGTCGTCGTCCTGGGCGTCTACTTCTTCGTGATGCGCGGCCGCGGGAGCCAGCAGGCCGAGGACGCCGAGTCGCGTGCCGCGGCGCTGGTCCGCGACGCGGGGGCCGCCAGTCCGCGACAAGCGCCGATCGACGCGCCCTCCGGCCTGTCCCGCGACGACATCACCTCCCTGTCGCGGTTCGGGTTCTTCAGCATCGACAGCGCCGCGAAGACGTCGATCTGGGTCGACGGTCGGTTGATCGGCGAGACCCCGTTGCAGCGGATGCCGCTGCTGCCCGGTCCCCACAAGATCCGCGCGGTGGGTCCGCACGGCAAGAAGCGCGAGCTCGCGATCACGATCTACGGCGGCCAGGACACCGACGAGGGCAAGCTGACCTGGTGAGCGCCGGTCGCCACCCGCCGATCGGCGAACGGTCAGCTGAGCGGCGCGAGCTTGATGTTCGTGATGTGCACGCTCGACTCGCGGCTCATCACGATCAGCACTCGCTCGCCGACGGAGAACCGGGGCACCAGCTCCGCGGGACCGAGGAAGTGCATGCCCGCGAGGTTGTCGACGTCGAGCTCTTCGCCGTCCTCGTCGGTCGCGCGCTCGACGTCGAGCGCGAGGCGCGCCACCTGGCGGGTGGTGACATCCTTGAACTTGCCGGCGAGCGTGTGCAGCTCGATCGTGCGAATCACGCCGGTCACGCGCATGCCTTCCTCGCGTGCCACGAGGTCATCGTACACGACCGCTGCGGCGATCCGTCAGCCGCGGTGCGGACGAACGGGGGTGCCCATCACGGTGATGCCGTTCATCGCGCGGGCCACGTACACGCACGGCTCGTCGCCTTCGCACGTCAGGTGGTGCGTCGTCGAGATCGACTGGAGCAGCTCATCGCCAGGGCCGTACACGCGCCCCGTCACGCCGTCGCGCATCCGCCCCGAGAGCACGAGCGACAGCTCCTCGCCCATGTGGGTGTGTGGAGGGAACGTGGCGCCGACGCCGATCTGGATGAAGCCACAATCCGCCTCGAGATACGCCGGCCCGCCGACGAAGTGTACGAGCGAGATGCCGGGAATCTGCGGCTCCCACGAGGCCTTCCGCTCGACCAGCCCCAGCAGCTCTCGCGCGCGGTCGAGCGAGATATCGAGCATCGCCGCCATGCGGCTCGCGTGCGAATCGAACGGGCCCCCGCCCGCGGACGCCAGGAGGCGCGCCTTGACCTCGGGCGAGGGCACCTCGGGGAGAATCAGCTGGCTCGCGCTCAGCTCCTGCGCGGCGAGCTCGGCCGCGAGCGCCGGATCGGTCGCGACCGCGCGGTCGACCACCTGACGCTCCGCGGCGTCGAGCACGCCCATGGCGTAGAGCGGGAGCAGGTCGCGGATGTCGTCGACGATCGTCACGACTCATCCCGGGTGATGGCGAAACCTACACGGAGCCGGTCGAGCCCGGCGGCGATACGCGACTTCACGGTGCCGATGGGAATCGCGACCTTGCTCGCGATCTCGCTGCAGGACAGGCCCTCGAAGTAGGCCAGCTCCAGCACGAGGCGCTGATCGGGGCCGAGCGCGGCGAGCACATCCCGCACGCGGGCGTGGTCCGGGCTCGACGCGGTCGGTGCGGCCACGAGGTACTCGAGCGCGGCATCACCGGCGCTGCGCGACACGCGCGCAGACTTCTGATGGTCGAGTGCTCGGGACCGCATACGGATCGTGAGCCATGTACGAACCCGACCGCGGTTCGGATCGAAGGACTTCGCCATCCGAAACGCTTCGAGGAAGACGTCGTGGAGCAGATCCTCGGCTTCCTGGCGGTCCCGGACGATGCGGATCGCGAGCCCGAGGAGGAGCGACGAGTGGCGCCCGTAGAGCGTGGCGAGGGCGTCGCGGTCGCCTTCGGCCATCGCGGCGACGAGGCGCGCATCGAGCGCGTCGTCGGTCGGCTCGCCGGCACCCATCGCCGGGCACCGTAGCACGGCCCTCCGGCGCGGTTCTCGCGCGGCTCCCGCCGCGGAGGCACCCTGGAGTGAACCCAGGCGGTCCACGCAGTTGCGCGGTACCCAGGGGCGCAGTAGAAACCCGCGTGGCAACGCTTGCGACCTTGCGAGAGGCAGTTCGCGAGGCGGCAACCGAGCGCACGTGGTCGCAGGGGGTCGCGCTCGCTCGCGACAAGCGCGTCGCCGGGCGGTCGCGGTCGGGCAGCGGCGAGCTCACGCTCGAGGTGCGCGTCCCCGGGCGGCCCACGCCGTTCGGCGTCACGCTGAACCCGGCACACGAGGAGTGGGAGTGCGACTGCACCAGTCGCGAGGATGTGTGCTCGCACGTCGTCGCGTGCGTGCTCGCGGTCGAGCAGGCGGAGGGCGCCCAGGCCGGATCGCTGCCCACGGCCCCGAGCGCGGGGTTCCCGATCCGCTACCTGCTGACGCCGTCACCGGGCGGCCTCGAGGTGGCGCGCGTGCTGGTGACGGGTGAGGCCACCACGAAGCCGATGCCGGGCTCGCTGCTGTCGCTGATCGGCACGGGCAAGGGCGGTCAGGTCGCCAGCATCGAGGCGGACCTGCTCGCGGACCAGCTGCTCGGCGTGCGCGCGGGCCCCGTCACCGGCGAGCGCGTGGACCGCCTGCTCGCGGTGCTCGCGGACGCGCGCGATGTCCGGTGGAAGGGCGAGCCGATCATGACGAGCGGCGATGCGGTGCTGCCGCGCGCGCTCATCGAGGACACCAAGGGCGGCGTGCGCGTGAAGATCGAGGCCGATCCGAGCATTCGCGAGGTCGCGACGCTCGGCGTGGCGCGGACGAGCGACAACGTGCTCCGGCCGATCGGCGCGATCGACCTGGCGGGCGCGCGGCTCGAGAAGCTGCCGCAGGTGTTCGACGTGCCGCGCCAGGCGTTTCCGGAGCTGATCGCGAAGACCATCCCGGCGCTGGCGCAGCGCATCGAGGTCAACGTACGCGCGCACTCGCTGCCGAAGCTCGGCACGCGCGAGGAGCCGCGGATGACGTTCGAGGTGGAGCAGGAAGGCGATCGCCTGCTCGTGTTCCCGACGCTCGTGTACGGCGATCCGCCGCGCGCACGCATCGATGGCAAGCGGCTCGTGCACCTGCAGGGCTCGATGCCGCTGCGCGACGAGGACGCCGAGCGGCGGCTGACGCACCGGCTGCGCGACGAGCTGAATCTGGTGCCGGGTCGCCGCGTCGAGGTGGCAGGCCGCGAGGCGTTCGCGATGCAGACCGGGCTCGCGGGCTGGCTGCGCCAGGATGCGCGGTCCGTGAACTCGGAGCGTGCGGTCACGCTCGAGGCGACGATCCGGATCGATGGCGCGAAGCTCGACGTCGAGCTCGGCGCGCCGGGTGGGCGAACGGCCTCGATCGGCGCGGCGCTGCGCGCGTGGCAGGCCGGCGTCGACCTCGTGCCGCTCGCCGGCGGCGGCTGGGGCAAGGTCCCGATGTCGTGGTTCGATCAGCACGGCGCGCGCGTCGCGGACCTTCTCGCGTCGCGGGGCGACGACCGGCGCGTGCCGATCTACGCCCTGCCCGACCTGGCGCGGCTCGCCGAGGATCTGAACCAGCCCCCGCCGCCCGAGCTCGATCGGCTCAAGCCGTTACTCGCCGGGTTCGCGGGCATCCCGCACGCGGATGCCGAGAAGGGCTTCGACGGCGAGCTGCGCGGCTACCAGCAGAGCGGCGTCGACTGGCTCTCGTTCTGCCGCGGCGCGGGCCTCGGCTGCGTGCTCGCGGACGACATGGGTCTCGGCAAGACGATCCAGGCCCTCGCGGTGCTGCGGACCGGCGACCGGACGCTCGTGGTGGCGCCGACGAGCGTGCTGTTCAACTGGCTCGCGGAGCTCAAGAAGTTCCGGCCCGATCTGAAGGTCGCGACATACCACGGGGCGCGCCGCGTGCTGGACCCGTCCGTGGACGTGATCCTGACGAGCTATCCCATCCTGCGCAACGACACCGAGGAACTCGCCGCGATCGAGTGGGACACGGTGATCATGGACGAGTCCCAGACGATCAAGAACCCGGACAGCCAGGTCGCGCGCGCCGCGTACAAGCTGAATGGCAAGTGGCGCGTGACGCTGTCGGGAACTCCGATCGAGAATCGCCTCGACGAGCTGTGGAGCCAGCTGCACTTCACGAACCCCGGTCTGCTCGGGGGGCGCGCGGACTTCCAGGATCGCTGGGCCGCGCCGATCGTCGAGGGTGACAACGGAGCGGCCGCGCGCCTGCGCGAGCGCATCCGGCCGTTCGTGCTGCGCCGCATGAAGACCGAGGTGGCCAAGGAGCTGCCGCCGCGCACCGATGCCGTGATGTACGTGGAGCTCGACGACGCGGAGCGCGTGACCTACGACGCGATCCGCGCGGCGACGCAGCGGGAGATCGTGGCGATGCTCGAGGCGGGCGGCGGCATCATGGCCGCGCTCGAGGCGCTGCTGCGGCTGCGGCAGGCGGCGTGTCACCAGGCGCTGCTCCCGACGGCGGTGCGCGGCACGACGGTGCTGCCGCAGTCGTCGAGCAAGCTCGAGCGGCTGCTCGAGGCGCTGAACGACGCGACGGCGGACGGCCACCGCGCGCTCGTGTTCTCGCAGTGGACGTCGCTGCTCGACCTGATCGAGCCGCACCTCAACGAGAACAAGATCGGCTTCGTGCGACTGGACGGCTCGACGGTCGATCGTGGCTCGGTGGTGAACAAGTTCCAGGCGCCCGACGGGCCGCCGGTGATGCTGCTGTCGCTCAAGGCGGGCGGCACCGGCTTGAACCTCACCGCGGCCGATCACGTGTTCCTCGTGGATCCGTGGTGGAACCCCGCCGTCGAGGATCAGGCGGCCGACCGCGCGCATCGCATCGGCCAGGACAAGCCCGTGATGGTGTATCGCCTCGTCGCGCGCGACACGGTGGAGGAGCGCATCCTCGAGCTGCAGGCTCGCAAGCGCCGCATCGCCGACGCAGCCCTCGCCGACGCCTCCGGCGCCGCCGCGATCACGCGCGACGATCTGCTCGCCCTCCTCGCCTGACGCCCTTCTCGGGACGGTCAGAAAGACAGGCCATGGCCATCCCGACCATTCTGTTCCTGTCACCGGGCTTTCCGCCCAACGCGTGGCGCTTCTGCACGGCCCTGAAGGCCCGGGGCGCGCGCGTCGTCGCGATGATCATTGCATCGCTCGTGTTCACAGCCAGCTGCGGACGCATCGGGTTCGAACCGGGCGGAACCGACGCGCCTGCCGACGCGCCTGCCGATGCGCCTGCCGATGCGCCTCCCGATGCGCCGTCGAGGACGATCGCCCAGCGAGCCTACGTCAAGGCGTCCAACACGGGTGCTGGAGACCGGTTCGCGGACAACATCGCGCTCTCCGCGGATGGCTCGACGCTGGCCATCGGCGCTTACCTCGAGGACAGCGGCGCGCTCGGCATCGACGGTGACCAGTCCAATAATACGGCGCAAGACGCTGGCGCGGTCTACGTATTCAGGCGGACCGGGCTGACCTGGAAACAACAGGCCTACGTCAAGGCATCCAATACCGGCGCTGGTGACCAGTTCGGCTACAGAATTGCACTATCGTTCGACGGCTCGACGCTCGTCGTCGGCGCACTTCGCGAAGACAGCGGCGCCACCGGCATCGGAGGTGACCAGGCCGACAACACGACGCCCGACGCCGGGGCAGTCTACGTCTTCACCCGCACGGGCATGACCTGGACCGAGGAGGCCTACATCAAGGCATTCAACACCGGCGCCGGCGACCTGTTCGGCGTCAGCGTCGCCATCTCAGCCGACTCCTCGACGCTTGCAGTCGGCGCATTCGGCGAGGGAAGCGCCGCCGTCGGCGTCGGCGGCGACCAGAACAACAACGCCGCGGCGGAATCGGGCGCCGTCTACGTGTTCACGCGCGCGGGAACAACATGGTCACAACAGGCCTACGTCAAGGCGTCCAACACCGGTGCAGGCGATCAGTTCGGCGACAACGTTGCGTTGTCATTTGACGGCACGACTCTCGTGGCGATGGCACCCGTCGAGGACAGCGCGGCCACCGGGATCGACGGGGCCCAGGCCGACAACAGCGCGACGGATGCCGGCGCGGCCTACGTGTTCTCTCGCTCGGGCACGACCTGGACGCAACAGGCATACGTGAAGGCGTCCAACACAGGTACCGGAGATCAGTTCGGCTACAAGGTGGCGATCTCCTCCGACGGATCGACGCTTGCCGTTGGCGCGGCGTTCGAGGACAGCGCCACCATGGGCATTGACGGGAACCAGGTCGACGACGCAGCCATGGATGCCGGCGCGGTCTACGTGTTCGCGCGCACTGGGGCCACCTGGACCCAGCAGGCCTACGTCAAGGCATCGAACGCTGCTTCAGGAGAGCAGTTCGGTGCGGGTGGTGTCGCGCTGTCCGGAGACGGATCGACTCTCGGAGTCGGCGCGTATCGAGAGGACAGCGCTGCTGTTGGCATCGACGGCAACCAGACCGACCACTCCGCGGCTGACGCAGGCGCGGCCTACCTGTTCACGCGCACGAACACGACCTGGACTCAGAAGGCCTACATCAAGGCGTCCAACACCGACGCAGGAGACCTGTTCGGCGGCATCGCGATGTCCGCCGACGCCTCGAGCCTCGCAGTCGGAGCCCCGGTCGAGGCGAGCGCAGCGGTCGGCGTCGGCGGCAATCAGGCTGATAATTCGGCGGCGAGCGCCGGCGCCGCCTACGTGTTCGAGTAGGCTCGCCTGACCGTCTGAACACCGTGAAAAAAGGTCAGCATGAAAAATGTTAACTGCTTGGCGGTCGTTCTGGCAACGTTTGGCTGTCTCGCTTGCCGGGGCGTTCCGTCCTCGTCAACGAATGAAGATCTTCTGGATGCGACTTCATCTGACATCGATGGTGGTGAAATCGACTCGATGAGCGTCGGGCTCTCTCCGTCCGACACGAGAGTCGTGCGCGATGCCGCGCACGCCATTCTCTTGCGGCAGGATTCCGATGGCGCCATCTTCAATGGCCCGACGTCTCTCCCTGACAACAGGGTCGTGCCGTATTTTGGAAACCTCGCGGCACGCTCGTTGTGTATGGCAGCGGTCACGCTCGGCGATGCTTCGTACTCGGTCGCAGCCCGTCGTTGGCTCGACTGGTATGCCGCGCACATGAATACGAACGGAACCGTCAACGATTACACGTCGGCATCGGGCGTGCTCACGACGACGGGCGACTTCGACTCGACCGACTCGTATGGAGCCACCTTCGTCGACGCCGTATACCATTGCAATATCGCCATGCCCGGCCTCGAAACCGAGCTGGCTGGCCCGGTCGCCAGCGCGCTCTCGGCCGTCGAGCTCACCTACCAGAGCGACGGTCTCACCTTCGCCAAGCCCAGCTATCGCATCAAGTATGCGATGGATAACGTCGAGGTGCGTCGCGGGTTTTCTTCGGGCAGTCTCGTCGCGCCCACGACGACCGAAGCAAACGCCCGTTCGGCGAAGGCTTCACAGACGCTGACAGCCATCGACGATCTGCTCTGGGTGGCAGCATCAGGCCGTTACTCGTCTGGAATGGACGACGTCGGCGGGCTCACGCCCGTGGCGGACGCATGGTACCCCGACGACATGGCGCAGCTCATGGCCATCGCGTGGCTGCCCCGCAGCCCACGTCGCGATGGCCTTTACGCAAGCTTGAACGCGTCGTCGTTCAACGTGCCCTCGAGCATCACGGACGCCCAGGGCGCCGAGTACGCTGAATGGTGGGGTGTTGCCGCGAAGACCATGGCCGACGCCACGACGATCGAAACTGTGAAGAGCC
>JAYSYE010000550.1:0-9974 GCA_043716635.1 Deltaproteobacteria bacterium
TACCCGACCCGTCGCGTGGCGCGAGCCCACTACTCGGACGGCGCCGGGCCCCAGTCGACGCCGGTCGCGGAGCCGCTGTAGACCTTCATCGCCTTGCCCGTACCATCGGCGTTCGCGAGGAACACCCCCTGACCCTGGCGGGCGAACGCGATCGCCCGCCCGTTGGGCGAGAACGACGGCTCCTCGTTGCTGCCCTCGTTCTGCGTGATGCGCGTCATCTGCTTCGTCTGGAGATCCAGCGACACGATGTCGTAGGTGCCGCCGTCGCGCGTCGTGTACGCGATGATCTGCTTGCCCTTGCGCGGGCTCCACGCCGGCGTCGTGTTGTAGCTGCCGTTGAACGACACCTGCCGCGGCGTCCCGCCACTCGCGGACACCACGAAGATCTGCGGACCGCCGTTGCGATCGGAGACAAACGCGAGCTGCCCGCCATCCGGCGACCATGCCGGCGACGTATCAATGGCCCTGTCATCGGTGATGCGCTTGATGATGCTGCCGTCGCTCGCGCTGATCACGTAGATCTCCGCGTTGCCATCCTTGGAGAGCGTCAGCGCGATCTTGCTGCCATCGGGCGACCACGACGCGCCCGTGTTCATCCCGCGCTGGCTCGAGAGCTTCTTCGCGCGTCCCCCACCCTGGCTCACGTAGAGGTCGGGGTTGTTGCGCATGAAGGACGTGTAGGCGATCTGCCCCGACGGCGACCACGACGGGAGGAGGTTCGTCGAGCTGTTGTTCGACACGCGGTAGGCGCCATTGCCATCGAAGTCCATCGCGTAGATGGAGCTCGTGCCCTTGCCCTTCTGCGTGAACGCGATCTTGCTGCCGAAGAATCCCGCCTCGCCCGTGTAGTACTTCACGACCTCGTTGCACCAGCGGTGCACGAGCGGCCGCAGCTCGCCCTTGCGCGGGTACGTCTTCGTGAGCACCGGCGCGGTGCCCTTCGAGACCTCGTAGAGCCGGAACTCGACCTGCGAGGCGGTCGCCGAGTACTTCACGACGCCCAGCGCGCCGACGTCCTTCCACTTCTGCGGATCGATCGAGAGGCCCTCGGTCTTCGCATCCGCGAGAAAGCTCGCCGGATCGAGGACCTTGAACACGCCTGCGACCCCGAGATCGAACGCCTCGACCTGGGCGACCTCCTTGGATCCGGCCTCGCCGTCCGCGGCGGGCAGGGCGATCGGATAGAGCCCCTTCTTCGTGGCGTTGACATCGATGACCACGCCGCCACCACCCGCGGGCGCCGGCTGGGCGAGCGCCGCGATGGGCCCGAGCAGCAGGCCGGCCGTGACGGTCGCCACGCTCGCCATGGTCAGGCGCCAACGCCTTGGTGCTGCAAAACCGAGGCGGGCGGAGCGAGCCAGGGTCACGAGGCGGCCACGGTGAATTTGAAGCATATCCATTTGGTGGTGAGATCCCTCAGCAAGTGGGTGGGCACCGGCTCCGGGTCGGCGTTGCGCTTCGTCTGGAGTCCCTTCAGCGCGGTCTGCGCGAGCGAGCCGAGGTCATCGTCGGTGTCGACCTTGAACTTGGTCTGCGGGATCTTGCCGTCGGCCGTGAGCTGGATGCATCCGACCGGCTCGCCCGTGCCCTTCGCGAGCTCTGGCGGCTGCCACGCGAGATCGCGCGAGAGCCGCGCGAAGTAGGGGTCGCCCTTGGTGACGTCGCCGACGCCGAACTCGTCGCCGTCGAACGCGCCGACGGCCTGCGTGGGGTCGCCCACCGGGGTGTCGTCATCGACGGCCGTGCGGTCGGGCGGTACGAAGGGGTGCTTGGGATCGACGACCGGGTTCGGCTTCGGATCCTTCTCGTCGGGTTTCGGGGTGACGACCTTGTTCTCGTCGTGGGACACGCCCACCGGCTTCACGAGCGGATCGGGCGCGCGAAACTGCTTCTGGGGCTGCTTCGCGTCCTTCTTCTTGTACGCGATGGAGGCCTCGATCGCGGGCATCTCCGCGAGCTCCGGAACGGCGGGCCCGACCGACCCGGTATGGCCGAGGGCCGTCGGCAGCACGAGCGCGAGCGAGATGGCGATCGCACCGGCGATCGACACGACGTGCATCTCGCTATCCCGGAAGCTCACTGGGTGCTCATGGGGTGCTCGGCTCGGACGCCGATCCAGACGTCCGGGGCGGCACGAGGGTCTGGTCGAGATCGGAGAGCTTCAAGTTATCCGTGGGATCCGTCAGCAGCATGACCTTGGCCACGCCCGCATCGCGCGCGACGGCCATCGCTGTGACGACGACCGCGTACGGTAAATTCTTGTCGGCGGACACGTAGAGCGCGCCCTCCTTCTTGAGCCGCTCGTTCGTCGACAGCTTCGCCTTGAGGTCGGCCCACGGGATCTGCGTCCCACCGAGCGCGATCTTGCGCGTCTCCGAGATCGCGAGGACGAGCTTGCCCTCGGGGTCCTCGATGTTCTGAGCGGTCACGGCGGGCAGCGTGATGTCCACGCCCGTGTTCATCATCGGCGCGGTGATCATGAAGATGATCAGCAGCACCAGCATCACGTCGACGAGCGGCGTGACGTTGATCTCGGCATTCAGGTCGTCGCCGCCTCCGGAGCTCATCCCCATGGGCGGCTACCGGAGGAAGTGACGCTTGATGATGTTGAGGTAGTCCTGCTCGAACGTCTCCATCTCGGCGCGCAGGACTTTGATGCGCCGCATGAAGTAGTTGTACGCCATCACCGCGGGGATCGCCGCCACGAGCCCGATCGCGGTGGCGAACAGCGCCTCCGCGATGTGGGGGCCGACGACCTTCAGGGTCGCCGCGCCCTGCGTCGAGTTCGAGATCTCGACGAACGCGAACATGATGCCGAGCACGGTGCCGAACAGGCCGATGAAGGGACCCGCCGAGCCCGTGGTGGCAAGGAACGGCACCATCGACTCGAGCTTCGTGGTCTCGTACAGCTGCGCCCGCTTGAGCGCGCGCTCGATCGACGTCAGGTTGCCTTCCTTGTCGTCCTTCAGCTGTTCGTCCGACGCGAGCTTCGCGAGCTCGGTGTAGCCGGCGACGAACATCTGCGAGATGGGGCTGTTCCGCAGCGACTGCGCCGTCTTGTAGATCTGCTCGATGTCGCGCGACTTCCAGAACGACTCGAGGAACCGCGTGGTCTCGGCCTTCGCCCGGTTCAGGTACAGCGTCTTGTAGATGATCGTGTAGAGCCCGATGATGAACATCACCGCGAGCAGGATCATCACGCCCTTGACCAGCCAGTGCGCCTGGACGAACAGGTGCGTGATGTCGAGCCCGACCGCGAGGGCCGATGCTGCCGTCGTGTTCACACCAGGCATGCCCATCTCACGGACGCGATAACACGCGGTAGGAGAGGGCGTCAAACCGCGGTCCTGGGCGGTCGCGCGTGGCCACAGGCGCCGTG
The DNA here is from genome assembly GCA_043716635.1 of Deltaproteobacteria bacterium. Lineage (GTDB taxonomy): Bacteria > Myxococcota_A > Polyangia > Haliangiales > Haliangiaceae > JABFXX01. The sequence goes on from JAYSYE010000550.1 coordinate 3,380, forward strand.
AGGCGGCGCGAGCAGGCTCGAAGCGAGCGCGAACCGGTACGGCCTTCACCTTCCTGGGGCATGATGTGCGCGTGGCCGGTGTCGCAACGCGCGCCCTGTGTATGGCAGCCGCGACAGGGCTGTGGCCTGCCGTTCACGGTTGTGTCGACGTGAACGGGGGCGCCGTCGAGCTGTCCTGGAAGCTGCGACCGCGTTCGTCCTCCCTCGAGGACAGGTTCGTGGACTGCGATTCCACGAAGCCCGGCACGGGAGTGATCGAGCGGATGCGCCTCGATTGGACCGTCGGCGAGCTGCACGGGGTCGATACGTGGCCCTGCAGCGACAGTCACGGTGTGACCGGATTCGAGCTACCGGAGGGCCGGGCGCTGCTCGCGGTGACCCCGGTATGCCGATCGGGCGGCATTGCGGCGCCCGAGTCCTACATCGCGCCCGCGGCCGAGCAGCGCACCGTGAAGCTGGGCGATACCGTGAGCTTGGGCGCCGTCGAGCTCGTGCTTCAGGTCACGGACTGTGGCGTTTCCCACTGCATCTGCGAGTGAGCTTTGCGTGAACGGCGGTCCGATCACTTGGGTGGCTCAATGTTTGCCTATGAGACTCCAGTGAAGCAACCTGCTGCCGCGGCGTCCAACGCGTGCACTAACTTTTTTAAGGGGAATCCATCATGAAGACACTTGTCCTAGGTTCGTTCGTCGCGGCGGTCATCTCGTCGTTCGCAGGCTGCACCTCGTCGTCCGGCAGCTCCGATGCCGTCATTCAGGCCAACTGGAAGTTCACGAGCCGCGCAGGCACGAATACCGGCTGCCCGCCGAACGTGACCGGCATCGAGGTGGTGGCCCAGGTCATCAACCAGGATGGCACCGTCGTCGGCGCGCCCGTCACCGACATCTTCGACTGCGCGACGTTCAGCGGCGTCACCGCGCCGCTGCCGCCCGATCACCTGAACGTGTACCTGAGAGCGCTCGGCACGGGCGACCAAGAGCTGTACACGACGCTCTCGCAGACGGTCGACCTCACGGATGTCAACCGCACGCTGAGCTTCGACTTCGTGAGCGATGGCGGCTTCATCGTGTTCGACTGGAACCTCGTCAGGGCGGCCACCAACGCGCCGCTCACGTGCGCGCAGGCGAACGCGACCGAGGTCGAGATCATCGAGACGCTCTCCGGGACGACGGCAGCGCTGTCGGACAAGTTCGACTGCGACGTCCACTACGGCGTGACGGATCCGCTGGCCCCGGGCCAGTACACCACGTCGATCAGCGCGAACAGCAACGCGGGTGCGCTCGGTGCGCCCGTGAACAAGACCGTCATGGTGACGGCGCCGAACGGCATCACCGACATCGGGTCGGTCATGCTGCCGATCGACTGAGCTTCGGTTCGACGCGGCCACCGGGCCGTCGGATGATTGCCTGATATCGTCGGTAGCGATGCGGCTCGGCGCCCTCGCTACCGACGTTTGCGTTTCGGCGTGACCGAGCGAGCGCTCGCGAACCGGATGTATACGTGCGATTGCGAGCCGCATTCGTGCGAGATTCCGGCGCATGACGCGTACGACTTTGGTGCTGTTCTCCTCCCTGGTGCTGCTCCCTGCCGCGGCGTGCGGCAAGAAGGGCGCGAGCGAAGCGCCGCCTCCCGCGAAGCCGGCGAGCGGTTCGCCGATGGTGTTCGAGGTGTCGAAGGTCACGCCGGGTGGGGACCACAGCGGCGCGATCAAGCTGCGCGGCTACAACTTCGGCGACAAGACGATCGGCCAGTACCTGATCCTGATGCGCTACACGGACGCTGCTGGCAAGCCTCTCAAGGTCATGGTCGGGACGCCGTTCGAGAAGGACACCGACTTCTGGTCGATGGCCGGCAACAAGTACAAGTGCGCGCCCAAACACTGGTGCGACTTCGAGGTCGACCACCTCGACGTGCCGAAGGACGCCGTCAAGGCGGAGGTGGTCGCCGGCCAGCTCACGGCGCTCGGCCCTGACGGCATGAAGTTCGAGGACAAGCCGCTCTACGACACCGGCAACGGGATGGACTGGCCGAAGTGACCCGCATCTAGAGTTCGTCGAGCATCCGGAGGCCGGCCTGGACCCCGCCGTTCGCTGGGGTGAGGTGCGGGTGGGCGGCCGGGAGCGCGCCCATCGAACCCTGCTAAGCTCTGCTTGTGAGCGTGCGTCGTCAGAGTCGGTTCGCTGCCCTGCGCATCACGCCGGGTGCGATGGTGGTGATCGGGCTCGAGGTCGGGCTGTCGCTCGTCTGGCTGATGGCGAGCCCCAGCGGCAAGCTCTCGCTCCAAGACTGGCTCGCGGCGACGCCGGAGAACGTCTTCCACCGCCATCGCGTGTGGACTCTCGCCACCGGCGTGTTCCTCGAGCCGCAGTTCATCCAGCTCGTCCTCCACGCGGTTGTCATGTGGTCGTTCGTGCCGACGCTCGAGCGCTTCTGGGGCACCGCGCGGTTCTATCGCTTCTTCGCGCTGACGAGCCTCGCCGGCACCATCGTGGGGACCACCGTCGGCCTCCTGCTCGGACAGGACGGCAACGCCATCACCGGCCTCGACCCGTTCATCTGGGCAACGATCGTCGCGTTCGGGATCGTCTACGCCAAGCAGCCCGTGCAGCTGTTCGGCGTGATGCCGCTGACCGGCCGACAGCTCATGTACGGCTTCCTCGCGTTCGTCACGCTGCTCGTGGTCCTCGAGCAGATGTGGGCCAACGGAGCGGCGTTCGCGGCGGCGATGCTCGTCGCGACGGCGCTCACGGCGAAGCGCTGGTCGCCGCTGCTCGCGTGGAAGCGATCGCGGATCGCAAAGGCGCGCAAGCAGCTGACCGTCCTCGAAGGTGGCGCCGGTCGCCCGCCTGGATCGAAGCCTCCGCGCGACGAGCACAAGTGGCTCAACTGAGAGCCCGCATGATACCGTTCCCGCGATGAGCATCGACGACGCCGAAGGCGCTCAGTTCGAGTCCGGCACGGGCATGACCACCCTGTTCGAGGGTGAGTGGGCGACGGTTCGCCGGCTTCGCAAGGGCAAGCTCGTCGTCACGAACGGGCCGGATCAGGGCAAAGAAGTCGACATGATCAAGCCCCGGGTCACCGGTGGCCGGAGCATCATCAGCGACCTCGTCGTGCAGGACAAAGCCGTGTCGGGCACGCACTTCGAGGTGTCGGCGCGTGACGACGGCTATCGCCTGCGCGACATGAACTCGCGCAACGGGATCTTCGTCGGCGACCTGCGCGTGCGCGAGGCCTATCTCAAGCCGGGCACGATCTTCCGCATCGGCCACACGAACATCCAGTTCCAGTCCACGCAGGACGTCGTCGAGATCGAGCTGTCGAAGAAGGATCGCTTCGATGCCATGCTCGGCGCGTCGCCGGCGATGCGCGAGATCTTCGCCCACCTCGAGAAGGTCGCGCCGAGCGATCTCACCTGCCTCATCACCGGCGAGACCGGCACCGGCAAGGAGATGGTCGCGCGGGCGCTGCACAACGCGTCGTCGCGCAAGAGCAAGCCGTTCGTCGTGCTCGACTGCGGCTCGATCCCGCGCGAGCTCATCGAGAGCACGCTGTTCGGGCACGAGAAGGGCAGCTTCACCGGCGCCGTGAACCAGCACGTCGGCTGCTTCGAGCAGGCCAACGGCGGCACGATCTTCCTCGACGAGATCGGCGAGCTCGATGTCTCGCTGCAGCCGAAGCTCCTCCGCGTGCTCGAGCAGCGCGAGATCAAGCGCGTCGGCGGCGATCGCACGCATAAAGTCGACGTCCGCGTGCTCGCGGCGACGAACCGCGACCTCCGCGAGGAGGTCAACAAGGGCGGGTTCCGCGAGGATCTCTACTTCCGCCTGAGCGTGGTGAACGTCGAGCTGCCGCCGATGCGCGAGCGCCGCGAGGACATCCCCGGGCTAGCGAACCACTTCCTCCGCGACATCGCGGGCCGTCGTGGCGTGCAGATGACGTTCTCGCAGGACGCGATGGCCGGCCTGATGACGCACTCGTGGCCCGGCAACGTCCGCGAGATGCGCAACGTCGTCGAGCGCGCGGCCGCGCTCACGGACGGGCCGAACATCACGCGCGCCGATCTCGTGTTCGGACGCGAGATGGGGCCGAGCCTGATCGTCTCCCACGATCTCGCGCAGGCGGGCACGCAGGCCGCCCAGCGCGCGGCCGCGAAGCTCTCGGGCATCGACCTTCCCGTGCACTCGGGCCCGGCGATCTTCGACTCGTCGCTGCTCAAGGCCGGCCTCGGCTTCAAGGGCGCGAAGCAGTCGGTCGTCGACGCGTTCGAGATGGCGTACCTCGGCGCGCTGATGATCCGCAACGACGGCAACATCACGCGGTCCGCGCAGGAAGCCGGCCTCACGCGCTACCACCTCCGCGAGCTCTTGAAGCGCCACGGCCTCAAGGGCGGCGACCTCGAGTAGCCGCCGCCCGCGAGGGCCACTCATTCGAGCGTGGCGACCCCCGGAAGGGTTCAGAGCTGGGTTCAGAGCTGCGCGGGACCGGACCAGAGGCCCGCGAGGTCGAGCTCGAAGCAGGGCCGCACCCGCGCGCTCGGGTGCAGTGACCGACGACCAGCACGGCGAGCCAGACCCCCGGAGAAGTCCTGTGACGTCGGAACGCCGCGGACGGTCGGCACTCTGACGATCCGGCCTGGAGTCTCCGCTGTCACGCGTCCCGATGCTGGCCGGGCCAGCACTCGCCGGGGCAACACAGCTCCCGCTGTCAGCCGGGAATGGTGACCACGCTGACTTCGCCGCCGCGCTTCCAGCCTTCGCACGTGAGCCACAACATCGGCGTCGCGAGCGGCACCCGTTCGAACCCGTCGTCGCGCTCGAACTGTCCCGAGCCGCGGAGCTCTTTCCAGCCGAGGAAGTCGGCTCCGCTCGAGTATGGGTCCACCTCCTCCATGATCTCGTGGTGCGGCGGCCGATGGTGGAGCCAGTTCGTGAGCACGTACTGGAGCGCGTTGCGCATCTGGGTCGGCTTCGTGATCGCCTTCGCGTGGTACCGGTCCGCGAACACACGGCCCTGCCGGCGGAGCTTCGCGTTCAGTGACTTCGCCACCGAGATCGAGAACGCGCGCACGCCGTTCGACAGCTCGACCCGCGACTCGGCCTCGACGATGAGGTGGAGGTGGTTGCTCTGGATGCTGAAGTGCACCAGGCGAAACCCGCTGCGCGCGAGCACGACCCTCGCGCCGATGCGTACCGCGCGATACGCGTCCATTCGCCGGAGGTTCCTGGCCACCGGCAGTGTCCGCAGCGTCACGTGGAGCGCTCGCCCTTTCACGAACGGCTCCCGCTTCCCGTGCGAGGCCGGCGCCTTCACACCCTTCGGCCATCGCTTCTTCGGCCGCCCGGCACCGGGCGCCCGCGTGCCCGGCGCACGGACTTCGAGCTCCAGTTGCCTTGCGCTTGACTGCACCGCCTGCGAACTATATTTCTTAATACGGCGGATGTCTAGCGATAAACGCAATTCAGGTCACATTCGCGACGGGACCTGCGTGGGTACAGCTCCCGTACATCCTCGACACTGCAGCCTCGAGACATCCCTGACTCTTTGGCGCCGTAGCCCACGCACATCCCTGACACGTGGCGGTCCGGAGCCGGATCGTCCGAGCCATGCCGTGGAAAGCGACGAGCCAGTTGAAGGAGCGAACGCTAGCTGTCAGGGGTGTCGGTGGGCTGAAGTGTCAAAGATGTCTGGGCTTGCACAATGATCTCGAAGCATGGTCGAAGCCGCTCGCTCGGATGCAGTGACCGATGCGACCGGCACGGGGCCGAGCCCGGGCTCGAGCCGCTGAACGATACGGTCGATCGTGACCATGGGCGTGACATCGGACGCACGACGCGCGACGCGAACCCATGCCTGGGAGTCCCGGCGCCGTGACTCGCTGCAGGCCCGCCGGCTCGCCGCAGCGACTACGCAGGCGGGCTGGCATGATACGCCCGCGTGCGCGCTGCTAACGGCGGACGTTTCCCGTCGTGATCTGACGGTCGACCGCTACGACCGCTGACGCCGTGATCGGCTGGTCTTCGCTGGCGGGCGATCTGGATCGAGCTGGTTCTTGTTGCGCCGGGACTCGCCGAGGATCTCGACGCGGTGGCAGTGCTGGGCGAAGCGGTCGACGAGGGCGACGACGCAGGCGGCGCAAGGGAACGTGGTACCCCACTGCTTGAAGCCGAGGTTGGTCGTGATGATCGTCGAGCGCTGTTCGTGGCGCCGGCTGATGATGTTGTAGAGGATGTCGGCGGCGCGAGAGTCGCACGGCAAGTAGCCGAGCTCGTCGAGGAGGAGGACGTCGGGGCTCGTGTAGCGACGAAGCCTGCGCTCGAACGCGGGCATCGATTCCTGGCCGAGTAGGTCCGCGAGCGCGGCGGCGAGGGTCGAGAACCGGACGGTGAAGCCGGCGGCGAGCGCGGCCTGGGCGAGGCTCTGCGCGATCATCGTCTTCCCGAGGCCGGACCTGCCCTTGAGCAACACGTTCTCGCCGCGGTCGACGAACTCGAGGTCGACGAGACGCTCGATGAGCACGCGATCGATCTTCTCGGGGTGATTCCAGTCGAAGCGATCGAGCGTCTTGAACGGACCGAGGCACGCGAAGCGGGTC
>JAYSYE010000056.1:0-22272 GCA_043716635.1 Deltaproteobacteria bacterium
GGTGGTGGTGGTGGTGGCGGTGGCACGGCCGGGGCCGGCCCGTACTTCACGCAGCCGATGTTCTTCAACCGCGACGTCTCCGTACTGCCGAAGGCCGCGAACAGCGACTCGGTCCTCTCGACCCTGGCGGGCTCGGGCGGCTGGGGCACGGGCCGCATGCAGATCGACTTCGCGATCGACGTCCTGCGCGCCGACGCGACCACGCCGATGCGGACGTTCACGCCGACCGGCGACTTCTACGCGCCCGACTGCGATCACGTGCCCATGCCCGTGCCCGTCGGCGGCAACGTCGAGGACGAGTCCGGCTACGCGTGCACCGGTGATGGCGACTGCCACCTGATCGTCTACGACGCGGCCCACCACGACCTGTACGAGATGTGGCGCGCGAACATCACATCGACGTTCGAGGGCGGCTGCCTCGCGGTCTGGCATGCCGGCCAGAGCTTCACCGACACGCTTCGCGGTGACCAGTGCACGAGCGCGGACGCCGCCGGCTTCCCGATCGCGCCATTGCTGTTCACGGCCGACGAGGTCGCTGCCGGTCACATCGATCACGCCATCCGCTTCATTCTCCCGAACAACCGCGTCAAGCGCGGCTTCGTGCGCCCGGCCACGCACGCCACCGACACGACGGGCGGCGTCAACGCGCCCGCCTACGGCACCCACCTGCGCCTCCGCGCGAACTTTCCGATCGACTCGCTACCGAGCGAGGGCGCGAAGGTGGTCGCGCGCGCGATGCAGAAGTACGGCATGTATCACGCCGATGGCGGCAACATCGCGCTCACCGCGCAGAGCGACCGGCACACCACGGCGAAGTGGCAGAACGTCCTCGGTCCGCTGGATCTGCAGTCGCTCCAGGTCAGCGACTTCGAGGTGATCGATCACGGCTCGATGAGCCCCGTCGGCGACTGCAACCGCTAGCGCGCGAACCTCGACGACCCCGGCAACCGATCAGCGGCCCTGCATTCGGTGACCACCGGTCGCTGGCGGCTGTGCGCCGATCCGCGAGACCGGAGAGCCGACCCCTGCGGTCGACGGCGATGACCACGGTGGCGCTCACGTCCACGACCTGGTCCACGACCGGTCCACGACCCGGTCCACGACTCGGTCCACGACTCGGTCCACGATGAAGCTGACTCGTCAGTCGCGCAACGCGGGGCGTCACGGGTCCGGTGCTCCCGTGGGTCGCGTGCACGCGCGGGGCGAGCTCCACTCCGGAGTGGCGTGACGCAGTGCGACATCCACTCTGTCTTGCAGGTACGATAACGGGGCACAACGGAGCTAAGTCGCTTGACCGCGCACACTCCGGACCGCGCCGTCCGACGGGAGATCACAGGTTCTCCACAGATGGCCACGAGAGGCGCCGGTTGTCTGCGGTTCCAAAGACTTACGGTCGGGGTGGGTGTGGATAACTAGGTTGCCGAGGCCACTTGTTGACAGGGCAGAACACAGCCCGCAGCCCCGGACCGTGCGCGGGCGCCCGGCCGAGATACCCAGGTCCGCTCGGCGGACACCCGGGTCCGAGACGCGGACCGATCCGTCCGCACGACGGACGCGACCGTCCGAGCCACGGACGGGAGCGGCGCCCGTTTGTCGGTTATGTCGCAACTGCGTGTCAGACGCGGCTCGAGCGGGCCTTGCATCCGAGCGCCGGACAACGGATGGACGGATGCCGGACAGTCACCGGACCGCCACAAGACCCGCCACTCGACACCCCGGCCGACCCTCCGCACCGACTCTCCAGCGCGCGCCCGGAGCCCCTGCAGTGCCGGCTCGGCCGCTACGGAGCTGCCACGGCACCGCGCCGCTGCCGAGCCACCAGGGACTCGTACAACGCCACGTAGTCGCGCGCGGGGCCGGCCCACGACGAGTCCCGGAGCATCGCTGCCCGCCGCACCTGCGCCACGGCCGTGCGATCCGCGACGAGCTTGACGCCCCGCTCGATCGCCGCGAGCAGCGCCGCGGCCGTCACCGTGTCGAACCGGATCCCGGTGCCGACCCGACCGCCGCCGCCCGCGATCGAGCCATGCCCGATGTCCGTGACGGTGTCGCGAAGCCCGCCCACCGAGGACACGATCGGGATCGAGCCGTAGCGCATCGCGTACAGCTGCCCGAGCCCGCACGGCTCGAACCGCGACGGCATCACGAACAGATCGCTGCCCGCGTACACGCGGCGCGCGTACGGGAGATCGAACCCGATCTTGACCGCGACGTGCTCGCGGAACGACTCCGCGAGATAGCGCCACCGCGCCTCGAGCGCCGGGTCTCCCGAGCCGAGCACGACGAGCCGGGCTCCGAGCGCCCCGAGCTGCGGCACGATGTCGGCGAGCAGGTCGAGCCCCTTCTGATCGGACATGCGGGAGATCGCCGCGATGACGGGGCGATCATCCGCCACTGGCGCGAGCCCGGTCTCTGCGAGCAGCGCCGCCCGGCAGCGCGCCTTGCCGGCGAGGTCGTCCGCCGAGTAGCCCGCCGCGATCGCCCGATCCGTGCGCGGGTCCCACGCCGCCTCGTCGATGCCGTTCACGATCCCGATCAGCCGCGCGACATCCCAGCGCAGGAACGCATCGAGCCCCTCGCCGCGCTCGGGCGTCAGGATCTCCCTCGCGTAGCTCGGGCTGACCGTCGTCACCGCGTCCGCGTAGGCGAGCCCGCCTTTCAGCAGCGAGAGCTGGTCGTAGAACTCCACGCCGCCGCGGGTGAACAGGTCCCACGGGAACCCGAGCTCGCTCATCACCGTCTTGTTGAAGACGCCGCGAAACGCGAGGTTGTGGATCGTCGCGACCACCGCCGGCGGGGGGCCAGGACGCTCCGCGCGCTCGAGGTGCGCGTAGATCGAGGCGGCCCCGCCTTGCCAGTCGTGCACGTGGAGCACGTCGGCGCGACCACCCAGCAACCGCTCGCCCGCGACCAGCGCGGCTCGCCCCAGCGCCGCGAACCGGACCGCGTTGTCGGTGTACTCGCTCGAGCTCGTCGGGCCGTAGAGGCCACCGATGCGATCGTACAGGCCCGCACAATCGAGAAACCCGTACTCGACCGCTCCCACGCGCGCCCGGCGCAGTCGCGCTTCGAAGGCGTGCGGCCCGATCTGCAATGGCAGCGCGATGCCGTCGTCGAGCGCGATCTTCGCCGCCGCCAGCCGCGCCGCGACGCCGCGATACAGCGGGACGAGTACCGCGGCCTGCACCGGCGCGCGCGGCGGGACCGACTCGGGCGCCTGCCGGCGCGTGGGCATCGCGATCGTCCTCGCGGTCGCAGCGGGGGCCGCCGCCATCGCCGCGACCCGCCCGCTCTCCACCTGGGCCGCCGGCAGTCCGGCGAGCACGTCCGCGAGGCCACCCGTCTGCGCGAACGGGGCGACCTCGCTGGCGACGTGGAGCACTCGCATGCGCGGTCCGCTCAGCTCGGATCGACGATGCCGGAGAACTTCTTGAACCGCGGCCCGGCCGACTCGTAGCTGTGACGGTTCTGCGCCGTCGACACCGAGAAGGTCCCCGGCCGCAGCTGCGAGAACAGCTCGGGCTCGTTCCCGATCAGCTCCGCGATGTCGTTCGCGAGAATCGGCGGCCCCTTGGCAGGCACGATCGTCCCCTTCGGCATCACGACGATCCCCGATTCGGTCACGAACGGGAACCGAGCGCGGTCGGCCTCCGGGTCCTCGCCGATCACGCATCCCGGCTCGATCTTGCAGTTCTTGTCGAGCAGCACGCGCCGCATCCGCGCCCCGCGCCCGATGTCGCAGCCACTCAGGACCACGGAGTCGCGGATCTCGGCGCCCGCGTGCACGAAGCAGTCGTAGGACATCACGCTCTCGATCACGGAGGCGCTGGCGATGATGGACCCCTCGCAGAGCAGCGAGTCGTCCACGGTGGACAGCGTGTCGTGCTCGCTCGCCCGCACGAAGCGAGCCGGTGGGTAGTCGCGCTGGGCACTGCGGATCCGCCACGCGCGGTTGTAGAGATCGAGCGCCGGTACGCGCGCTCGCAGCTCCATGTTCGCGATGAAGTAGCTATCGATCGTGCCGACGTCACGCCAGTACGGCGCAGCATGCTCGGGCTCCCCGGGCACGCGATTCGTCGTGAAGTCGTACGCGTAGACGCGCCCACCCTCGGCGAGCAGCTTCGGGATCACGTCACGCCCGAAGTCGTGCCGCGGCACGCCGCCGCCGCCACCGTCGTTCAGGGCCCGCTCGAGCACATCGCGCTTGAAGATGTAGTTGCCCATCGAGACGAGGGACCACCCGGGCCGCCCCGGGATCTCGGGCGGGCGCTTCGGCTTCTCGATGAACCCGATGATCCGGCCCGACGCATCGATATCGATGATGCCGAAGTCGCTCGCCTCGGCCGTCGGCACCGGGAACGCCGCCACCGTCAGGTCGGCGCTCTGCGTGCGATGGAACTCGTCCATCTGATCGATCGCCATCTTGTAGACGTGATCGCCGCCGAACACGGCCACGTGATCCGCACGCGCGTCGCGCACGAGGTTCATGTTCTGGAACACCGCGTCCGCGGTCCCGCGGTACCAGAACTCGCCCACTCGCATCTGCGCGGGGACGACCTCGATGTACTCGCCAAAGCCGCTCAATCGCCAGTTGCGCGACAGGTGCTTGATCAGGCTCGACGACATGTACTGCGTCAGCACGTACACGCGGCGGTACCCGGAGTTGATCACGTTCGAGAGCACGAAGTCGATGATCCGGTACCGACCGGCGAACGGGACGCCGGGCTTCGAGCGGTGAACGGTCAAGGGTCCGAGCCGGGACCCCTTACCACCCGCCATGATCATCACGATCGTGTCCTTCATGAGCGTGCGGATATCGTATCAGCGCGTACCGGCCGCGCCGATTTATCCGCCGCTCGTCTCACGCACAGCCCACTCGCGACGTGGGGCGCCCGGCCTCGGTGCCAGGCTCTCCGAGGCCAACCGGGCTACAGCTTCGCGCAGGCGCGGCCGTAGATCGTCGCCGTCGACGTGCTCGCGACGGCCTTGCACGTGTACCCGGTACCGCAGCCCGAGACCCCGGTGGTCGCGCAGGCCGCCGTGCACTGCTTCGCGGCCCGGGTGCCCACGCAGAGGTTGCCGGGCCCGCCGCAGTCGGCGTTGGCGGTGCACGCCTTGCCGAACGAGGCGCGCTTCGCGAACGGGACCAGCTTCGGGTTGTCGTCGATCCCGTGCATCCCGTACATGGTGGTGAACCCGTAGGACTGCGAGTCGAGCTGCGTCAGCAGGCCCGAGACCGGCTGGGGACGCAGGTGGTCCGTGGTGTCGCGGGCGAGGAGCGCCTGCACGAAGTGCTCGACCGACTCGGGCGACGAGGCATCCGAGAACGACGTCGTGGTGATGACGTCGACGTTCTTGCCGCGCTTGTTCGGGTTCTCCTTGAACGCCTCGCCGATCTGGTACGTGTCGCAGCCCTCCGCGAGGACGACCTGGTACCGGTCGCTCGGCATCGGCGCGGTCCGCATGTCCGAGTCGTCGAGGTCGCCTTCGCTCGTCTTGCGCCAGTTCGCGAGCGCGAACCCGTAGAACGGACCGGAGTGGCCCGAGTACACGATGACGTCGCGCTTCGCGAGCGACTCCATCGCGAGCCCCTCCAGCACCTTGCCGCCCGCATCGGTGTCCGGATCCGTCGTCGTGCCCGGCTTGCCGAAGTACATCCGGACCTCGACGGTGACGTCCTTGCCGTCCGCGATCACCTTGCGCGTGAACGCGCCGGAGGTCGGCGTCAGCACATCCCAGCTCGCCGCGGGCGCCGCGAAGCCCTCGCTCTTCAACCACGTGAACAGCTGCTGGCTGTGCTTGAGGTGGAAGTCGCTGTGGTAGTCCCAGCCGAAGTACACGTCGATGTCGAGCTTGCCGTCGGCCGTGAGGCGCGCCATGTCGAAGAAGCCGTCCGTGGACAGCACCTCCTTCTTGACTGCGAACGTGATCGTCTCCTTCTGATCCGCGGGAAGCGTCGACGGGTTCCACGCGGTGTACGGCGCCTGGCGGTACCACTCGGCATTCGTCTCGAGCTGCGCGAGCTGAGCATTCGTCGGCTTGCCGATGTCGAGGTCGAACACCTTCTGGGTGCCGACCGTGCGCAGCGGCAGCTTCTGCATGAGGTTCTTCCCGCCCGCGGCCGTCTGCCGGAACGTGAAGTCGAACGTCAGCTTGTCGGCGCGCTCCTTGATCTCGAGATCCTCGTACGCCCCCGCCTTGGCCATGCCCCCGAGCCCGCCGAAGCTCGCGTTCGCGTCCTCGGACTCCTTGTCCACGAGGTACTGCGTGATGAACCAGGCGATCGCGATCTGCTTGTAGCCGACGAGCTGCTTGGCGGCGGCGAGGCGCTCGGCCGGGGTCTTCGTGGCGTAGGCCGCGTCGAGCACGACCGTGGACTTGCCCGTCAGGAGATATTCCTGCGCCGAGGCCGACAGGAAGTCATCCGCCTTGCTGTCGTCGACGAACACGGAGTCCTCCGGATCCTCCGACGGAGCAGAGGAGCCGGTGCAGGCAGTGCCGGTCAGCGAGACCAGGGTCGCTACGGTCGCGGCGGTCAGCAGGCTCGTCGTGCGCATGCCCCGCGTTCAGAGCAACGGTCGTGCCGGTGGTTCGGCGCCCCTGCGCAACTGCTTTCAGGCAGTTGCAGGGCCAGCGGAGCCGCCGGCTACTGCAGGCGCCGGCGCCTGCACGAAGATATTCGACCGGTACCAGCGCAGCTCGGCGACCGACTCGCGCACGTCGTCGAGCGCGCGGTGCGTGTCGTTCTTCAGCGGCTGCTTCGCGATGATCCCGGGGAACCACCGCCGGGCGAGCTCCTTGATCGTCGAGACATCGATCATCCGATAGTGCAGCCGCGCGTCGAGCTTCGGCATGTAGCGCCGGATGAAGCGGCGATCCTGGTGGATCGAGTTGCCCGCGAGCACGGGCCGCTCCTTCGCGCTGCACTTCGAGTTGATGAGCTCGATGATCTGCGCCTCGGCGTCGGCATCGCTGGTCGTCGAGGCCTTCACCCGGTCGATCAGCCCCGAGCTGCCGTGGTGCTTGCGGTTCCAGTCGTCCATCGCCGCGAGCACCGCGTCGTCTTGGTGCACCACGATCTCGGGGCCGCTGGCGATCTCGTCGAGCTGGGCGGTCGTGATGATGGTCGCGACCTCGATGATCCGCTCCTTCGCGGGATCGAGGCCCGTCATCTCCATGTCCATCCAGACGATCACGTCGTTGCTGCCCGCCATGCGCGGCAACCTAGTACAGATCAGGCGGCGCTGGCCGCGCGCGCGGCCGCGACTTCGGCCTCCGGGGGGAGCCCCCAGCCCACCTGGTAGTCGTACGCCTCGCGCGCCGATCGCGAGTGGGTGCGGCTGGCCACCAGGTCGATCGTGTCGAGCGGGACGAGCGCGGGATGCGAGTAGCCGGTGGCATGCGCGAGGTGCACGAGGTCCTCGCGCAGCGTCGCGAGGTAGTTCGCGAGGCGCACGCTCTTGAGCTCGGGGTCGAGGCCCCGCACGAGCCAGCGGTTCTGGGTCGCGACGCCGGTCGGGCAGTGCCCCGTGTGACAGCGCTGGGCCTGGATGCAGCCGATCGCGAGCATGACCTCGCGCGCGACATTGATCAGATCGCAGCCGAGCGCGAGCGCGAGCAAGGCGTGCTCGGGGAATCCGAGCTTGCCCGAGCCGATGAACACGACGTTGTGGTGCTGACCCGCCTCGGCGAAGATCCGGTAGACCTGCGTGAAGCCGAGCTTGAACGGCAGCGCGACGTGATCGGTGAACGTCAGCGGCGAGGCGCCGGTGCCGCCTTCGCCGCCATCGATCGTGATGAAGTCCGGGGCCCGTCCGGTCGTCTCGATCTGGCCTGCGAGCTCGCGCCAGAAGCCGAGGTCACCGACGGCGGACTTGATCCCGACCGGCAGGCCGGTCGCGTCCGCGAGCCGCTCGATGAAGTCCAGCATGCTCGAGACATCCGTGAACGCGGTGTGATTCGCGGGGCTGATGCAGTCGCGATCCATCGAGATGCCGCGGATGCGGGCGATCTCCGGCGTGATCTTCGCGCGTGGCAGCACGCCGCCGAGGCCCGGCTTCGCGCCCTGGGAGAGCTTGATCTCGATGGCCTTGACGTTCGCCGACGCGACGCTCGCCATGAAGCGCTCCATCGAGAACCGGCCCGCGCCGTCGCGCGCGCCGAAGTAGCCGGTGCCGAGCTGCCAGACGAGGTTGCCGCCCTTGCGGTGGTGATCGGAGATGCCGCCCTCGCCGGTGTTCTGGAGCGCGCCCGCGAGCGCGGTGCCGCGATTGATCGCCTCGACCGCGGCGGTGGAGAGCGAGCCGTAGCTCATCGCCGACGCGTTGACGATCGACGCGGGCCGGAACGCGAGCTTGCGCTGGCGGAAGCCACCGAGCACGCGGATCGAGGGCAGCGCGCCCGTCGGATCGTAGCTCGGCTCGCCGGGATGCGGAGAGTGCAGCGGGAACGCGCTGTGGCGGATCAGGATGTAGCCGGGCCGCTCGATATCGTTGTCGGTGCCGAACCCGAAGTAGTTGTTCTCCTTCTTCGCGGACGAGTACACCCAGCGGCGCTGGTCGCGCGAGAACGGGCGCTCCTCGTCGTTCGCGGTGACGATGTACTGCCGCAGCTCGGGGCCGATCATCTCGAGCAGGTAGCGCACGTGGCCGACGACAGGGAAGTTGCGCAGGATCGCGTGCCGCCGCTGCGTGACATCGTGGATCGCGACCACGATCAGCAGCGCGAGAATGCCGATCGCGACCCAGGCGCCGATGCTCATCGGCGCACAGTAAAGGACCGTCGGTCGAAGTCGACCTCCGGGTCGATCAGATTGCGCTCGGTCCGTCCCGGGATTCCTTCGCGGCAAGGACCGTCGGTCGAAGTCGACCTCCGGGTCGATCCAGTTCCGCTCAGTCTCCTGACCAGTAGCGAACGCGCCCGGTGTCCATGTGGACGAATCCGGATCCGAGATAGAGGCCGACGCCGCCGAGGTGTTGATCCTGCGCCCACTGGTGGAGCCGCGGCACGGGAACCCCGGCAAGGTAGAAATCGACGGCATTGCCGTGCGTGTGGTTGCTGTCGCGCGCGACCTGGTGGCCCTTCTTGCGCAACAACAAATTGTACTTCGGGTGGCGGAACCCCGACACGATGAACACCGTGTCGACGTGGAAGCTGGTCGCGGCGGACGCCAGGATCCCGACGAGCTTCGGCTCCATGGGCATCGACTCGTTCGTGTAGTGATCGCGCAGAAAGGCGTCGACGATGGGCTGCGCGGGCAGGGCCGTCGGATCGATCGCGAGCCACTCGTGCGTCCACGTGTTGAACACGTTCACCAGGTGCCGGGGCTTCGCTCCGGGGCGCAGCAGCGGGCGGCCAGTCCCCCCGTGCGGCGCGTGCGGCGCGTGAAGGTCGCGCAGCTTCTTCGGCTCTCCGTCGGGAGGCGCGGGCAGCACGGCGGGCTGAGCGGCCAGCGGCGCCGCGAATGCGGTGGCCGAGAGCATCGCCACGGCGAGCGCGCGCGGCGCCGGGGTCACGAGGCTCGACCGCGAAGCTTCACGAGCGTGGCCACCGGGAGCACCTCGTTGAGGGAGCCCGACCGGAACCCCGCGAGATCGAGCGTCACGTACGTGAAGCCGAGCCCCGTGCCGACGGCGACGATCTGCTCGCGCTTCGCGAACGCGGTCGGCAGCTCGCTCGCCTCGACCTCGACGCGCGCGATCGCGTCGTGGAAGCGCACGCGGAGCTGGCGCAGCCCGAGCGCGCGGAGCCCATCCTCGAACGCATCCACGCGGCGCAGGCGATCCGGCGTGATGTGCGTGCCGTACGGGAACCGCGAGGACAGGCATGCGAGCTGCGGCTTGTCCCACGTCCGCAGGCCGAGCCGCTGCGATGCCGCGCGGACGTCGGCCTTCGTGAAGCCCGCGTCGACGAGCGGCATCACCGCGCCGCGGTCGCGAGCGGCGGCGATGCCGGGCCGAACGTCGCCGAGATCGTCGAGGTTCGTGCCGAGCGCGATCGGCGACTGGCCGAGCGCGGCCGCGATGGGGCCGGCCACGCCCATCAGCTCGGTCTTGCACAGCGCGCAGCGATGCGTGGGGTTGTCGGCGAATCCCGGCACCTCGAGCTCGTGCGACTCGAGCACGTGATGACGCGCACCGAGGCCGAGCTCGGCGGCGAGCGCGCTCGCGTCCGCGATCTCCGAGCGCGCCATCGTGACCGACACGGCGGTGACGGCGTGGCAGGCCTCCCCGAGCACGTCCGCCGCCACGGCGAGCAGGAACGCGCTGTCGACGCCACCCGAGAAGGCGACCACGACCTGGCCGTAGCCCGCGAGCGTGGCGCGGAGCAGCTCGAGCTTCCGTTGTACGGCCACGGCGTCGGCGGTCACGGCTGCACGTTACCGCACGAGCCGGCGGAGGTCGATCGCCCACAGGGGCGGGGTCGTGCCCTCGGCGGGGAGGGCGTGGACCCCGAGAATCTCCTGGCCCCACTCGCGCGCGCTCCGCGGGATGTTGCGGCTGGCCGGCTCGTGATCCACGAGGACGCGCAGCGTGCCGCCCATCGGCAGCAACTCGAGCGCGAGCTTCGTGCGCACGAACGTGAACGGGCACAGCTCGCCCGACAGGTCGATGATCGAGTCGTACGGCCGGCCGCTGGCGTCAGGCTCGGGGCCGCCGCCGACCGCGTCACCAGGTGATGACGCGGTCGGCGGCGGTGATGAGGATGACGAGCTGGTCATGGTCGATCGGGCCGGCAGGGAAGGGCGGAGCCCCACGGCTTGCGAGCCGCAGGGAGGCCCCTTCGAGATACACCAGCCAGTCGCGATCGGCCAGGTGCGGCATCGCCGCGGCGGGGCCTGCCGTGCCACGCGCCAGGTGCAGCGTGCGCGGCGAGCTCATGTCCACACCTCCACGGCGTCGGCCTCCGCGATCGCGTCGGCGAGCGGGGCGCCCACGGTATGACCGAACGCACGCAAGGTGGCCGCAGCCCGATCGGCGAGCGGGGAGAGCAGGGGCTCGTCCACGACGACCCGCACCACCGCGCCGCGCAGCGTGAGGCCCAGCGCGGCCCGGAGCGCCTCGGCCTGCCGATGCGGATCACGCGAGCGCGCGACGATCGCGATGATCACGTGAGCGCTACCACGCGATCGGACGTGCCGAGGAGCGCGGCGTGATCGTCCTGACTGCCGCGCTCGATCCCGTCCGGAAGCGCGAGGCCGACCGCGCTGTTCGAGCACGCGACGAGCTCGCAGTCGGCGTCGACGAGCGCCCGGATCGCGCCGGGGTCGGAGGCCGCAGCGTGGCAGCCCTGGTCCATCAGGAACAGCGCCACGCCGTGGCGAGCGCGCCGCGCGGCGAGCGCGAGGGCAACCGCGGTGGCGAGCCCGTCGCGCGTCGCGAGGACGATGCCGAGCTTCACGGCCCGCTCCAGCGCGCGACCTCGAGGAAGTCGCGCGCGGTGGCGGACCACGCGAACTGCGCGGTCTCGGTGACCTCCGCCACGGCGTCGGCATCGGGCTCGGGCTCGGGCGCGGGCGCGAACGCCACGCGCGGGAGCGCGCGGACGCCGATCACGACGTGCTCGACCGGGTAGGCAGGACCCGAGGGGTGTGCGGGATCGTAGCCGCCGCCGAGCGCGACGTCGCGATCGACCGCCGAGAAGTACGCGCGCCCGTTCGCGTGCGAGTGATAGAGGATGCGCGCGGGGCGGTCGCCCGCGAAGGTCCGCGCGAAGTCGAACAGCTCGCGCCCGGTGATCACGAACGCGATCCCGGCGTCGCGGTTCGGCTCGGTCGGGTGCCCACCATCGCGCTGCGCGTTATGGCACGCGACGAGCTCGTCGACCGCCGTGCCGCGCGCGGAGCCCCGGAGATAGCCGCAGCACTCGTCCGGAAATACGGCTCGCGCGTGGGCGTGCATCGCCGCGCGCAGCGCCGGAGGGATCACGAGCGGGCTCACCGGTTCGCGATGGCGGCCATCCAGCGCGTCGCGGCGAGCCCGCCGCGCCAGAACGCGAGTGCGCCGCCGTCGTCGCCCCCCGCGGGCCACCAGGCGGGCCGGGGCTGGAGCGTCAGCTCGACCGAGCGGTCCGGCACGTCGCCCGAATCGAGCGTCCCGTCGGTGACGAGCTCCGTGTCCGAGCCATGCGCGGCGAGCGCTGCCCGCTGATCCTCGGACGCGCCGCGGATCGCCAGCCGCCCGACGCCCCCGGCAACGAGGTACGTGGCGGCGACGAGCTCGGCCTCGGGCGAGCTCTCGTGCAGATCGAGGCGCGCGGCCGCGGCCAGGAGCGCGGTCTGGCCAAGCCCACCGACGTCGGGGAGCAGGATGTGCCGCGAGTAGCGTCGGATCTGATCGTCACGCATCGGCAGCTCCGCCGGCGATCGCCGGAATGATCGCGAGCTCGTCGCGCACGCCGAGCGGGGTGTCGAGCCCGGCGAGCGCATCGATGTCGTCGCTGCCGACGAACAGCCGGATGAACGGCCGCACGGTGCCCGCTGCGTCGAACAGGCGGGCGCGGATGCCGGGATGCTTGAGCTCCAGCTCCGCGAGCGCACCGCGCACCGAGGTCGCGTCGACCGCGACGTCCGCCACGCCGGCCGTGATCACGCGGAGCTGGCTGGGAATCCTGATGGAGGGCATCACGAAGTCCCCGCGACCCGCACGGGCGACGCGAACGGAGAGATGGGCGCACGCGCGCACGCCGGGCAGTCGCGGCGCGCCGCAAAGCGGACGATGCGCGGATCGGACACGACCCGCAGATCATCGAACGCGAGGAGGGCGCCTGCGAGCCCGCGCTCGCCCCGCACGAGCCCGATCGCGACGGCCGCGGCCACGCCGCCGATCGCGCCCACCACGGGACCGAGGACGCCCGCGTCGGCGCAGGTGGGGCCCGCGAGCTCCGGCTCCTCGAACAGGCAGCGGTAGCAAGCGACGCCCGGCGCCCCGGCCATCACGTTCCCGCCGTAGCGCAGCGCCCCCGCGATGACGTAGTGGCGACCGCTGGCCACGGCCCAGTCAGCGACCGCGAACTTCGTGGCCGGGTCGTCGGTTCCGTCGACCACGAGGTCCGCGTCGGCGGCGAGGGTGTCCGCCGTCGCCGTGGTGAACCGACCGACCACCGCCCGGGCCTGACCACCTCGCCCGACCACGCGCCCCGCGAGGCGCGTCGCCTTCGGGTGCCCGATGTCGGCCGCGGTGAACTGGATCTGCCGGTGGAGGTTCGAGAGCTCCACGATGTCCGGGTCGACGATCGTCAACTGGATCCCGGCGCTGCCGAGGGCGATCGCGATGGGGCCGCCGAGCCCGCCCGCGCCGACGACCAGCGCGCGCGCGGGCACGTTACGCGTCCTCCGCGGGCTCGCCGCCTGCGGCCTCGCGCTCGGTGCGCGCACACACGCTGCAGCGCCCGTCCGGGCCGATCACACCCAGGCAGGCGCCGTCGGGACAGAGCTTGCGGTCGAGCCATTCGCGCGCGTCGCCGAGGGCCGCCGGGGCACCGGGCAGCAGGTCCGCCACGTCGATCGCCCCCACCGCGTCGTCGGTCAGATCGTCATCGTCGTCGTCCTCGTTGTCATCGTCGGGGTCGGCGGCCGCGTCGGGCTCGGCCTCGCGCAGCCCACGGGTCCGCTCCTCCCCCCAGTTCGGTGCGACCCGGCCGCAGACCTTGCACGTGCCGTCCGCGCCGATCACCCCGACACAGCCGCCGTCGGGGCACAGCATCCGCTCCGTCCATTCACCAATGCTCACGTGCGACCTCCCAGCAGGCCAAACAGATCCGCCGCGCGATAGAACGTCAGATCGATGTCGCCGAGGCGCACGACCATGCGCGACACCAGCGGTCGCTCCTTGCGGGGGACGAGCTTCTCACCGACGAGCCAGCTCCCGTTCTTCGACCCCGCATCCGCCATGACCCAGCCGTCGCCCACCGGCCGGACGTACGCGTGCAGCCGCGAGATCGAGTGCTCCACGATCACGAGGTCGTTGTTCGAGGTGCGCCCGAGCGTGATGCGGTCGGGGAACGACGCGCCGGGCTTCTTCGCGATCGGGTACACCTCGAGGGCCGCGTCGCGCGGTACGCCGTGGCGCCCGACCGGCGCCGTCTCGTCGACGGTCTCGTCCGACTCCGGATCGGGCTGACGCTCGTCGGCTTCCCCGTCCTCGTCCAGCGTGAGCGTGGCGCCGGCCGTCGAGGCGGGATCCGGAGCGCTCTTGTAGCGCACGAACGCCGCGGGCGAGGCCTCGGCCAGGAATGCGTCCCGACCGAGCCGGGCCAGGTGGCGGTAGTGCTCGCCCGCTTCCATCGGCTCCGGGTATCGCGCACCGAACCCCGATCGGCAAGGTTACCCGACGAAGATCCGGTCGCTACCACCACCCCGAGACCATGCCCTCACGGCCCCGGGACAGGGCCCTCAGCGTTTGACTCACCCTACGGGCTCGGGGTAAATGAGCCTCGCAATGTACGACACGTCCGATATTCGCAAGGGCCTCAAGGTCCTCATGGACGGGAACCCTTACAACATCGTCGAGTTCCAGTTCGTGAAGCCGGGGAAGGGCGCGGCGTTCACGCGCACCAAGTTCAAGAACTTGCTGACCGGTGCGGTCGTCGAGCGCAACATCCGGTCCGGCGAGAAGCTGGAGCCGGCGAACGTCGATCAGCGCGAGATGCAGTTCCTCTACAAGGAGGGCGGCGACCTCGTGCTCATGGATCAGCAGACCTACGAGCAGGTCACGATCAGCGCGGATCTGATCGGCGACGCGCACGACCTGATGAAGGACAACCTGGCCGTCACGGTCGTGTTCTTCAACGAGCGCCCGGTCGACGTGACGTTACCGACGTTCGTGTTCCTCGAGGTCACGGCCTCGGAGCCGGGCGTGAAAGGCGACACCAGCGGGAACGTGCAGAAGCCGGCGACGCTCGAGACCGGCGCGACGGTCGGTGTCCCGCTCTTCATCCGCATCGGCGACCTGATCAAGATCGATACGCGCACGCACGAGTACGTCGAGCGCGCGAACAAAGAGAAGTAGCCGTCGCGTGATCCGCGGCCGCGTCCTCTCCACTGACGACGGCATCGCGGTGGTCCGTGGCGAGCGCACCGATGCGCGAGTGCCCGCCGAGCCCGACTGGCGGCCCGGCGACCTCGTCGTGATCGATGGCGCCACGCGCACCCGCGTTCACGCGTACCGCGGTCCGGACTATCCGGGCCCCAGCACCGAGGTGGCGCGGCTGCCTCGCGCGCGCATGGCCGCGTTGCAGGCGCGGGCAAAGGCGCTCGCGACGGTCCGCGACTTCTTTGGCGAGCGCGGCTTCCTCGAGGTCGAGACCCCGCTGCTCGTCCCGAGCCCGGGGCTCGAGATCCATCTCGATCCCGTGGCGGCCGGGGCGGGCTACCTCATCACCTCGCCCGAGTACCAGATGAAGCGCCTGCTGGCGGCGGGCTGCGAGCGCATCTACCAGGTGTGCAAGTGCTTCCGCGGGAACGAGCGCGGCCCGCACCACTCCGGCGAGTTCACGATGATCGAGTGGTACCGCGCGTTCGCGGACCTCGACTCGATCATCGGTGACACCGAGCAGCTCGTCCACGCGGTGGTGCGTGCGGTGTCCGGCAGTGACGACGCACGGATCGGCGGGCGGTCGATCGACGTGACCCCGCCGTGGCCGCGCCTGACCGTGCGCGACGCGATGGCCCGCCACGCCGGCATCGCCATCGGCGGCGACGAGACGGCGTCCGCGCTCGTGGTCAAGGTGCGCGCAGCGGGCATCGAGGTCGCGCTGGATGCCGCCTGGGACGATGCCTTCTTCGCTGCCTTCCTCGCGTGGGTCGAGCCCGCGCTCGCCGCGCTCGACCGTCCGGTGATCCTCGAGGACTGGCCGGCTCCGCTCGCCGCACTCGCGCGCCGGCACCCGGAGGACTCGCGGGTCGCGCTGCGCTTCGAGGCCTACGTCGGTGGCCTCGAGCTCGCGAACGCCTTCGGCGAGCTGACCGACCCCGTCGAGCAACGCGCACGCTTCGACGCCGAGCTCGCGATCCGCGCCGCCCGCGGCCGCGCGACGCCCCCGATCGACGAGAAGCTGCTCGCCGCGCTCGCGGAGGGCCTCCCGCCATCCGCGGGGATCGCGCTCGGCTTCGACCGCCTCGTCATGCTCGCCACCGGGGCCCAGACGATCGGCGATGTCCTCGCGTTCACGACCGCCGAGCTCTGAGCCCGGCCGTCGTCAGTCGCACTCGCAGACTGCGGCGTGTCCGGTGTAGCCGCAGTCGAACACGGACCAGGCGCCCGAGCTCGCCAGGTCGACGCAGGTCTTCGTGCCGACCTCCGTGCCGGTGGGCGCCTTGTACGGCGCGGTTCCATCGGTCCAGACGAACACCCCGTCGGTCGGGGACGGATCGCGCAGGCCGATCCACGTGTACGCGCCCGAGGCGACGAACGCTGCAACCACTGCCGCGTTCTCCACCG
Organism: Deltaproteobacteria bacterium; assembly: GCA_043716635.1. Lineage (GTDB taxonomy): Bacteria > Myxococcota_A > Polyangia > Haliangiales > Haliangiaceae > JABFXX01. The sequence goes on from JAYSYE010000056.1 coordinate 16,440, forward strand.
CGTCGTCGACCGTCACGAGGTGAGCGTCGGCCAGCTCGCACTCGGCCTCGGCCGCCATCCACGTGCCGCTGGCAGTGATCTTGTAGCGATGGGTCCCGACCATGGGGTACGTCATCACGCAGCGTCGCGGCAGCGCGTCTGCGCCCGCGTCGACGCCCGCGTCAACCATCCGGGCATCCGCTGCGACGCTGTCAGTGCCGGCAGCGTCGATGCCCATGGGCGTATCGAGGGGCGGCGCGTCCGTGCTGGATGCGGGGGCGCGAAACGAGCACGCGGCCACCACGACGAGAACTCCCGGAGCGCGCATCGACGTCGAGCGTAACCGAAGCCGGCGGCTCGCAGGTCCGCTTTCTCGAATCAGCGCGCCCCTTGGAGATGCAGTCCGCGCCACCTCGTGCGTCGCCCTACGACGCGGCGTCGGCGGCGAGCTGCTCGGCGGCGCGGCGTGCCTTCGCGGAGCCACCTCCCGGCGGCTTCGTGGCCGCGGCGGCTCGCTTCGCGCGCTCGAGGAGCGGCCTGACGAACTGGCCGGTGTAGCTCGCGGCGATCTGCGCGACCTGCTCGGGGGTGCCGGTCGCGATGATCTCGCCGCCGGCAGCCCCGCCCTCGGGGCCCATATCGATGACCCAGTCACAGGTCTTGATGACGTCGAGGTTGTGCTCGATCACGAGGACGGTGTTTCCGCTCTCGACGAGCCGACCGAGCACGCCGAGCAGCATCTTCACGTCCCCGAAGTGGAGTCCGGTCGTGGGCTCGTCGAGCAGATACAGCGTCCGGCCCGTCTGCACGCGCGCGAGCTCCTTCGCGAGCTTCACGCGCTGCGCCTCGCCGCCCGACAGCGTGGTCGCCGGCTGCCCGAGCGAGATGTAGCCGAGCCCGACGTCCACGAGCGTCTGCATCATGCGCCCGAGCTGCTTGTGATGGCGGAACAGCTCGAGCGCCTCTTCGATCGGCGTCTCGAGGATCTGCGCGATCGTCTTGTCCTTGTACGTCACGCGCAGCGTCGCGTCGTTGTAGCGCTTGCCCTTGCACACCTCGCACGTGACGAACACGTTCGGCAGGAAGTGCATCTCCACCTCGCGCACGCCCGCGCCCTCGCACGCCTCGCAGCGGCCGCCGCCTTGCTTCGCGGACACGTTGAACGAGAAGCGGCCCGCCGCGTAGCCGTACGTCTTCGACGCGGGGACGTTCGCGTACAGCTCGCGGATCAGGTCGAACGCCTTCGTGTACGTCGCGGGGTTCGATCGCGGCGTGCGCCCGATCGGCTGCTGATCGATCACGATGCACTTGTCGACGCGCCCGAGGCCGGTGAGCGACTCGTAGGGCCCGACCTTGTCCATCGAGCGATGCAGCATGCGGTTCAGCGCCGGCTGCAGCGTCGCGTTGATCAGCGACGACTTGCCGGCGCCCGACACGCCCGTGACCGCGACCATCACGCCGAGCGGGATCTCGACGCTGACGTTCTTCAGGTTGTGCTCCTTCGCGCCGGTCAGCTTGACCCAGCTCGACGGCGTCCGACGCGTCTCGGGAACCTCGATGCGTTCCGTGTCGGACAGGAAGCGCCCCGTGATCGACTTCGCGACGCGCTTGATGTCATCGGGGGTGCCCTCCGCGATCACGCGGCCGCCGTGCCGTCCGGCGCCCGGACCGAAGTCGACCACCCAGTCCGCGGCCTCGATCGTGGCCTCGTCGTGCTCGACCACGAGCACGGTGTTGCCGAGGTCGCGCAGGCGGTGGAGCGTCTTGATCAACCGCTCGTTGTCGCGCTGGTGCAGACCGATCGAGGGCTCGTCGAGCACGTACAGCACACCCGACAGCTCGCTGCCGAGCTGCGAGGCGAGCCGGATGCGCTGCGCCTCGCCGCCGGACAGCGTCGCCGACGACCGGTGGAGGGTGAGGTAGTCGAGTCCGACATCGAGCAGGAACATCAGCCGGGCGCGGATCTCCTTCAGCACCTCGGAGGCGATCTGCGCGCGCTGGCCCGTCAGGTTCATGGAGGTGATGAACTCGAAGGCCTGCTTCACCGTCATGCCCGTGACGTCGACGATCGGCTTCTCGTTCACGAACACCGCGCGGGACTCGGGCCGCAGGCGCGTGCCGTGACAGTCGACGCACGCGACCGACCGGAAGAACTGCTCGTAGTGCGCCTTCGTCTTCTCCGACGACGACTCGCGGTGGCGCCGCTCGAGCTGCGCGAGGATGCCCTCGTAGCGCATCGCCCACTCGCCCGTCGAGTGGCGCCCCTCCCACGCGACGGTGACGCGCTTGTCGCCGGTGCCGTGCAGGAGGATGTCGCGCTGCTTCGCCGTGAGCTTGTTCCACGGCCTGTCGAGATCGATCGCGAACGCCTTGGCGATCGACTTCACGATGTTGGACGTCCAGCCCGAGTCCTTCGCGATCGCCTCGCCCCAGACCGCGACCGCGCCGCCTCGCAGCGTCAGCGTGGGGTCGGGGATCACGAGATCTGCGTCCGCCGCGAGCCGATCGCCGAGGCCGTTGCACGTCACGCACATGCCGAGTGGCGAGTTGAACGAGAACGACTGCGGTGACAGCTCCGGGAAGCCGATGCCGCAGGTGGGGCAGGCGTTCGACTCGGAGTAGACGCGCGGGACCTTCTCGCCCGCGACGTCGACCATGATCTTGCCCTTGCCCTCGCGCAGCGCGGTCTCGACCGAGTCGGTGAGCCGGCCCTTGTCGGCGGGGTTGATGCTCAGCCGGTCGATCACGAGCTCGATCGAGTGCTTCTTCTGCTTCTCCAGCGCGTCGACATCCTCGAGGCGCACGACCATGCCGTCGATGCGCGCGCGCGAGAACCCCGCCTTGCGCAGCTCGAGAAACAGCTCGCGAAACTCGCCCTTGCGGTTCTCGGCCTTCGGCGCGAGCAGCGTGACGGCCGTCTTCTCGGGCAGCTGCGCGAGCTCGTTGACGACCTCGGATGCCGTCCGCGCGCCCACCGGCCCGCCGCACTGGTGGCAGCGCTGCTCCCCGGCTCGCGCGTAGAGCACGCGCAGGTAATCGTAGATCTCGGTGACGGTGCCGACCGTCGAGCGCGGGTTCGAGGAGGCACTCTTCTGCTGGATCGCGATCGTGGGCGAGAGGCCCCGGATGCGCTCGTACTTCGGCTTCTCCATCTGGCCCAGGAACTGGCGCGCGTACGCCGACAGCGACTCCACGTAGCGGCGCTGGCCCTCCGCGTACAGCGTATCGAACGCGAGCGAGGACTTGCCGGACCCGGATGGCCCCGTGATCACGACGAGGCGGTGCTTCGGCAGCTCCAGGTAATCGACGACGAGGTTGTGCTCGCGCGCGCCCTCGATGACGATCTTGTCGGGCTCGCGCCGGGGATCGTTACGGCCAGGTCCGAGCGAGCTGCGGGAAGCCATGTGGTCGCACCCTACGGAGCGAGTGTTCAGGCGTCAAGGCAACGATCGCCGCCACATCGGTCAGTAGAGAAACCCTGACAACGAGATGTCAGGAATCCGAGTAACCACGAGGCCGCCGTACGCTCGTGGCCCGGGAGTCCCCGTGGCGGGAGGCCCCCACCGCAGCGCGCTACTTCGCTTTCGGGGGAGTGGCGAACAGCTTCTTGTAGGCGCCATAGCCCTGGTCTTCGAGCAGCGCCACGGGGATGAACCGGAGCGACGCGCCGTTGATGCAGTAGCGAAGCCCCGTGGGCTTCGGCCCGTCGTCGAAGACATGCCCGAGGTGCGCGTCGCCGACCTTCGAGCGGACCTCCACGCGCTCCATGCCCACGGTGCCGTCGTGCTTCTCCACCACCGCCGCGGCGTCGAGGGGCTTCCAGAAGCTCGGCCAGCCGGTCCCGGAGTCGAACTTCTCGTTCGAGGAGAACAGCGGTTGGCCGGTCGTGATGTCGACGTACAGCCCCGCCTCGTGGTTCTTGTTCATCGCGTTGGAGAACGGCGCCTCGGTGTCCGCGTGCTGCGTGACCTCGTACTGCAGCGGCGTGAGCTCCTGCTTGAGCACCGCGTCAGAGGGCTTCGAGGTCCGGATCGGATGCGGCTTGCCTGCATCCGCGCTCGCCATCGGGACCGACTCCGCCGCGCACGAGGCAGCCAGGACGAGCCCGAGTGCCATCACCATCCGTCGCCATGTGTTCGCCATGTCGAATCTACGATACGACGAACGCCCGGTTACGGCGAGGCGCCCCAGGGTGGGGTCCAGCCGCAACCAGGCGTATGCCGGGCACAGAAGCGGCCGGGCGCCTCCCTGGGGCTACCGGGGCCCCTGGGTGGATGCCAGGCCTGCGTGAGATCAGGCGCGAGCGCGCTCGACGGTCACGTCCTGGTCCTTGTGCTGCGTCCCGTGGACGCCGGCGATGATCTGAGCGACCAGCGCCTCCGGCACCCGGACGTGCGCATGTGCATCGCGGAGCGACACGGAGCCGATGCGCTCCTTGTCGCCACCGACCGCGCCCGCGAGCAGCGCCCGGAGGTCATCGGCCGACACGCCGTGCTTCTTGCCCAGGTTCACGAACAGACGAGCTTGCGTGTCGCCACCGGCGGCAGCGCCACCGGACGCAGGGGCGGGTGAGGCCGCCGGTGCGGCGGCTGCTGCCGGCGCGGACGTCGACTCGCGGCGGCTCCGACCCGCCGGCTTCTCGGCCTTGTCCGCCCTGTCGCCGCGCGGCGCTCGCTCGGGCTTCGCGCTCGCCTCCGCAGGCGCTGCCTCGGCCGTCACACTCGCCTCGACCGGGGCGCTCGCCTCGACCGCGTCGGTCCCGCCGCGCGCGGGCTTGTCGCCACGACCGCCGCGATCGCGACCACCGCGCGATCCGCGGCCACGACGTCCGCCACCCTCCGACGCCGCAGCCGGCTCGGCTCCACCGTCGTCGGCGGCCGGCGCCGCTGCAGCCGCGGGTGCCTTCGCTGCCGCCGGTGCCGCCGGTGCGGCGGGTGCGCGCGTGGACTTCTCGTCGGCCCACGTCTCCCAGAACTCGCGGGTCTCCGTGGTCGGCTCGGCGCGCTTGCTGCCCCGGGCCTTCTTGTCCTCGGGACGACCACCGCGGTCGCCACGGTCCGCACGCTGCAGCGCCGCACGGGCGACGTCGTCGACCTGCGGGGTCGCGGTGTCCACGGTGGGCGCGGCCTCGGTTCCGACCGCCGTCGCCTCGCCACCCGTCACGGGCACGCGGATCGTCGGCTCGTCGCTGTCGCCGCTGGCCGCGGCCGCAGCAGCGCGTGGCGCTGCCTCGCTGGCCATGGCCGCGGGCCGGTCGGTGCGCGGCTCGTTGCGATCGCGCCAGTCGCGTCGCTCGCGTCCACCGCCGCCGCTGCCACCGCGATCACGATCGCGGCCACCACGGTCGCGACCCCCGCCGTCGCGGTCACCACGGCCGGCGTCGAGCGACGACTCGCTCCCACCCTCGGTCCGGACGCTGCTGCCGGTGACCGTGCCCTCTGCCGCCTTGCCGTCGTGGTCGAGCGCCGGGCCGGTCGCCGTCACGGCGAGGTCCGTCGGCGTCGCCGTCGCGGTCAGTGCGCCGTCGGTGCGCTCACCGCCGACGCTCCCACCGCCACCGCCACCGCCACCGTCGCGGCCGCCGCGCTCACGGCTGTAGCGGTCACGCCCACCGCGATCATTGCGATCGCGCGAGCCGCGATCTCGATCTCCGAACGACGAGCGCTCGGGACGGTCACCGCGATCGCTGCGCTCACCCGTCGTGGCTTCACCCACCGGACGGTCGCCCGCCGGGCGGTCACCCGCCGGACGGTCACCCGCCGGACGGTCAGACGCCGAGCGGTCACCCGCCGGACGGTCGGACGCCGAGTGGTCCCCCGCCGGGCGCTCACCGCCGCGATCGCGATCACCGAAC
>JAYSYE010000551.1:0-9963 GCA_043716635.1 Deltaproteobacteria bacterium
GATCATCATCCTCGATGCAGATGCGGTCCGCGCCGCCACGCCGCGGGTGCTCGACCGCTATCGCATCCCGCTCGATCGCACCCCGGGCCTGCCGGGCGCCCCGCTCACACCGCCGACGCTGCGCGCCGTCTAGATCTGGTCTTGGGGCTGGTCCGGACGGCGCCGGGCTTCGTGATGGCGCCCGAGATCCGCGCTCACTTCGAACCGACCGGCCTGCGATGAGGCGGAGCCGCGGCTCGGGCCTTCCGCCTCTGCCATAACCCTCGAAACGGGTCTGGATCGCTCCCTGAGCTGAATGGGGCTGTTCCGGCAGGCGCCGGGCCCCGTGGCGGCACTCGAGTTCCTCGCGAACTTCGAGCCCAGTGCTTGTGAGGAGGTGGAGCTACTGCTGGCTCCCCGAGCCTCTGCCATCACCTTCGAAATCCTCCGATCACAGAGGCTCGAACCCCCGCGACATCGCCAACGCGCGCGTTCATGCCAGCCCGACTGCGCAGCCGCCGCGGCGAGCCGGCGGGCGTTCACCGAAGCGCCACGCCGGGACTCCCAGCCATGGGATCGCATCGCGAGGCATGGGCCTGCATGCGCCCGCGTCAACGCCACGGGTCACGGTCGACCGCGTCGTCCGATGGTTCGAGCCCGGGCTCGCCTCGTGCCGGTTGCTCCGGTCACTGCTGATCCAGCGCGCAGCTTCGACCCTGCTTCGAAATTCTGCAGGCCACGCAAATCGCGAGCTTGCGCGCGGCGTCGGGAGCAGGCGGCGTTCCAGACCCACGTGATCGGGTCTGGATCGCTCCCTGAGCTGTATGGGGCTGTTCCGGAAATGCAGAGTGGAGTACCTCCAAGCGTGAACAACCACACGCGTCGGGCTGGCAGGCCCGAGGAGGTACTCCGTGACAAAGGTTATCAGGATCGGGATCGCGAGCGAGCAGGCGGGACCCGAGTTGGTGGACGCGTTCTGCGCCGCGATGGCGAACGTGGCCGGTACGTTCGGCGATCGCGAAGCTCGCGCGCTCGAGCTCGGCAACGAGCTGGCGCGGCGCTGGATCGAGCGCGACCTGCAAGCACAGGCCGACACCTTCGCTGATGAGGTGGTGATCGACGGCCGACAGTATGCCCGGCAGCAGCGCGGCGCGTGCCGCTACCACACGCTCGCGGGGCCCGTGGTGGTCCACCGTGAAACGTTCCGGATCGTTGGGATGCACAACGGTCCGACGGTGGTGCCGCTCGAGGTAGGCGCGGGGTTGTGCGAGCGCGCCACGCCGGCACTGGCGTTCAGCATCACGCAAGGGTTCGCGGAGCGACCGTTGCGTCACTACGAGGTGGAGATGCGCGCCGCTTATCGACATTCGCCGTCGCGGTCGACGCTCGAACGCATCGGCAAGCGGGTGGGCGCCGCGCTGGAGACCATGGTCAGCGGCGCAGAGCCTACGATCCGCAACGCCGAGCCCGTCTTGTCCGAGGTCGCCTCGTTGTCGGTGGGCCTCGACCGCACGTCCGTACCGATGGCGGAGGTCACGGGCCCCGTCGCTCTGCATCCTCCTCGGATTCGACGGCCGCCGCCGCCGGTCACCGTCGCGTATCGCATGGCCTACGTCGCGACGGTCTCTGCGCATGATCACGATGGCAACGTGCTCCTGACGCAGCGATTCGCGGCCACGCCGACCGAGGGCACCGATCGTCTCTTGAGTCGCATCGGGGCCGAGCTGCGACACCTGCAGGATCGGTATGCCGGCGTCCCGACGGCGGTCGTGCAGGACGGCGCGCCGGAGCTGTGGAACCTGATCGCGCACCTGCGTGATCGTCACGGCGTCGTCATCGATCACGAGCGTATCGACCGCTTTCACGTCGACGAGCGCCTGGCTGCTGTCTGCGAGCTCGTGACCCGCGATGCCTGGACCGCGACCCAGCTGCGCGAGTCCTGGCGCGCCTGCCTCGACCGCAGCGACACGGCGGTCGATCGCATCATCCGGAGACTCGACGAGCTCGTCGCTCACCTGTGGTTCGGCGTGATCGAAGGAACGCCCATGCCGGCGTTCTGGAGCAAGCGCGTACCGAGCTCGATCTCCCACGCCACGCTCACCTTGATCGGCGGGCACATCGAGTATCTCCGCAAGCAGCGTCACCGGATCCGCTACGCCGGCGCGCGGCGTCGCGGCCACCCGATCGGGAGTGGCCCCACGGAAGGCGCGTGCAAGTCCGTGGTCGCGATGCGCTTCAAGCGGTCCGGTCAACGCTGGTTCGAGACCGGACTCGCACCCTGCTTGTTCCTTCGATCACTGCATCTGAGCGCGCGGCTGCGGCCGTGCTTCGAAATCCTCCAGGCCTCACAAATCGCGAGCTTGCGCGCAGCGTAGGGATCAGGCGGCGTTCCAGACCCACGTGATCTGTACCCCCCGTGTGCAACCTGCCGCAAATCGCACATGAATTGCGTTTACTACTAGACATCCGCCGTATTAAGAACGATGATTCGCAGGTGATGCAGCCGCGCGCAAGGCAACTGGAGCTCGAAGTCCGTGCGCCGGGCACGCGGGCGCCCGGTGCGGGGCGGCCGAAGAAGCGGTGGCCGAAGGGCGTGAAGGCGCCGGCCCCGCACGCGAAACGTGAGCCGTTCGTGAAGGGGCGAGCGCTCCACGTGACGCTGCGAACATTGCCGGTGGCCAGGAACCTCCGGCGGATGGACGCGTATCGGGCCGTCCGCATCGGCGCGCGCGTCGTGCTGGCGCGCAGCGGGTTCCGCCTGGTGCACTTCAGCATCCAGAGCAATCACATCCACCTCATCGTCGAGGCCGAGTCGCGGGTGGAGCTCTCGAACGGCGTGCGCGCGTTCTCGATCTCGGTCGCGAAGGCGTTGAATGCGAAGCTCCGCCGGCAGGGACGCGTGTTCGCGGACCGGTACCACGCGAACGCGATCACGAAGCCGACCCAGATGCGCAACGCGCTCCAGTACGTGCTGACGAACTGGCTGCACCATCGGCCGTCGCACCACGAGATCATGGAAGAGGTCGACCCGTACTCGAGCGCCGCCGACTTCCTCGGCTGGAAAGAGCTCCGCGGCTCGGGCCAGTTCGAGCGCGACGGCGGGTTCGAACGAGTGCCGCTCGCGACGCCGAGGTTGTGGCTCACGCGCGAAGGCTGGAAGCGCGGCGGCGAACTCAGCGTGGTCACCGTTCCAGGCTGACCACGGGGGCGGGTCTCCCCGGCGAGTGCTGGCCCGGCCAGCATCGGGACCGCGTGACAGCGGAGCGGGTCCCTCGGCGGACGACCTCGAGGAGGTGCAACCGCTGCTTGCTTACTCCGCCTCTGCCATGACCTTCCAAAACTCTCCGATCACCGAGGCTCGAGCCCTCGCGCCTGCGCCGATGCGCGCGTTCAGGCCAGCCCGACTGCGCAGCCGCTGCGGCGAGCCGGCGGGCCTGCATCGAGGCACCGCGCCGGGACTCCCAGGCATGGGATCGGTCGCCCGGCATCCGCCCGACTCGACGCTACCGGTCACGGTCGACCGTATCGTCCGTTCGTTCGAGACTGGGCTCGCGCGTGCTTGGTCTTCGGTCCTGCATTCGAGCGCGAGGCTCCGACCCTGCCTTGAAAACTGCAGTCCGCGCAAATCGCGAGGGCTTCGAGTGCGTGCTCACAGCATCTCCGGCTCTGTGGCTCACACGCGACGGTTGGAAGCGCGGCGGCGAGATCAGCGTCTTCGCGATCCCCCGCCAGCTTGCAAACCTTGGTGGCGCTTGCCGATGTCCGGTAGGTTGAGGCGAGCCACATGAAGCCCAGCAAGAGCAAGGCGCTCCGAAGCTGCCAATGGCTCTTGATCGTGGCGGTCGCGGCCTGCGGTGCGCGTCGCCGGGTTGTACCTGTCAACCCCGCAGCCATCGTGACGCCGCGGAACCGGCTGCCTCCTCCGCTCGTTCCGCGAATGCCCACAGAGGTCGTCCGCTGGGACAACGGCAGCGAGACGGTGATCGCGTCGACCCCGACCCTCGATCCAGCTGCTTGGCCGGCGGCGGATGCCGGGATCTGGTACGTGCGCCCAGCTCGGCGAGACCTCGATGCGAACCAGCTACGAGCGTTCGTCGCCTTGGCCGTGAAGCTGAAGGCTCCAGGCATCTCCTTGTCGGGCTTCGCGAACGCTGACGATGCGAGCGTGGCACCGATGGCGAGCCAGCCGGCGTCGCTGTCATTCGTAGACCTGACCGGAACCGGCATCACGGATGTGGGGGCCATGGTAGTGGCATCGCTTCCCGGGCTCAGGCACGCGTGGTTCTCGTCCACCGCGGTATCCGACGCGACGTTGGGATCGCCGCGCTCCTCACGGCCGTGAAGCTGCGCTATCTCGCGGTGCCGCACACGGCGATCACGGGTGCGGGTCTACGGCCGCTCGCCACGGGGTGCGAGCTGACAGGGCTCGATCTCGCCGGCACTCGCGTTGACAACGCCGCCGTGGTTGCCGTGCTGCGCTCGTGCCGACGCCTGGCCGATGTCGATCTCGCCGGTACCGCGCTCGAGGATCTTCGCGACCTCGCGGGGCTGCCGCTCCGGCGATTGAACATCGCGTCCACGCGCGCGCGGACTCCCGTCCTGGGCGCGCTGAGCGATGCGCTCGACCTGACATGGCTGGAGCTCGGAGACACGCGGGTCATCGCGGGCGACCTCGCGCCCCTCGCGAAGCTGGTTACCCTTCGACGACGAGGCCGGGACTCTTCTCGAATCCCTACCGACGCTCCAGGAACTCGAGCTGTCGGGCACGCGGGTGATGAGACGCCCACGCTCGGCCTCTTGCGCGCGCTGCCTCATCTGCGAACTCTTGGGCTGGACCGGATTCCGATCTCGAACGCGGATGCACGGCTGCTCGGGAGCCTCGTCACGCTGGAGACGCTGACCTTGCGTGGCAGCTCGATCACGGACGCCGGGATCTCGGAACTGGTAGCGCTCCCTCGCATCGTCCAGCTGACGGTGGAGGATACCGCCACTGGCGACGCAGGGTGCGCGCGCATCGCGTCGTCCGCGAGTATCGAGGTGGTCAACGTCTCGAGGACGAGGGTGACCTCGGCCTGTATCTCTGCGCTGGCTCGCGCGACCTCGCTGCGCGAGCTCTACGCCAATGGAATTTCGTCACGGTCACAGGAGCTATCCCTCGCTCCGCAGTCCAGGATCGAGGTTCTCGCGATGGACGACGTGCGGTGGGACGACGGGTTCGTACCCGCACTGCTGGCGTTGCGGTCGCTGCGAAGCGTCAGCCACCCGGGTCCGCGGTTGTCGGCCCGAGGGCGCAAGCGGTTGGGGGACGCTGGCATCGCGATCCTGCGGCCGTGAGGCCGTGATGCGGTGATGCCGTGACGCGCGCGCCTCGCTCAAGCCCGCTTGCGGCGCGTCGCGAAGTCGATCGAGTAGCCGAGCACGAGCCCCGCGAAGCGGGTGCCGGCGAGCTCGCGGTAGGCCGCGCCGAGGAAGTAGCCGTTGCCCGCGGGGTACCCGTACTGCTCGTAGTGATGGCCGACGCGCAGGCCCACCATCGCGTCGAGCTCGTCGGCAAAGGGGATGCTCGGAGCACCATGCTCGCGGGCCTCCGCGCCGGCCACGTACGATGCCCGCCCCCGCGCGAGCAGCCGCAGGCGACCGCCACCGAGCTCGAGCGTCGCCTCGAGCGGGAGCAGGACCGCGTCGTCCATCGCGCCGCCGGTGGCACCGCTGGCCTCGACGCCGGCGCCGAGCGCGAGCACGCCGGTCTCCCCGAGGCGAACCGCGACGCCGACGGGAAACAGCGTCACGTCGTAGGCGAACCCGCCCCGGTCGATCGCGCCACCGAGCGCGAACTCGAATCCGACGTGATAGCCGATGGTCGCGCTCCTGCCGACCACGCCGTGGAGCTTGGCGCCGGCCAGCACGAGATCGTGAACGGGTGGGTCGCCTGCCGGCGCATCGTCCACGGCGTGCAGCGCGGTGGCCTCGTAGTGCAGCCAGGTCCCACCCTGGAGATCCGCCCACGAGCTCATCGGTCCGCGAATCCGATCCGCCCCGGACCGAGCGGCAGGATGATCGCGGGCGGCCAGAAATCGATTCCGAACGCGAGGCCGATCACGTGAACCTCGATCCCCTCGCGCAGTCCGATCTTGAGCCCGACGAGCGGAGTCTCGAGCTGCACACCCGTGCGCTCGCTGGAGATGCCCGCGCCGAACACACCTCTCCAGTCCTTGCCGACGGACGTGGCGGGCAGACTCGCGGCCAGCTTGCAGGCGTGCAGCACCCGATCCCCGAACGTGTTGCTGTTCGGTCCTGGATACAGGATGTAGTGGGCCTCGATGTGCGACTGCAGCGCGGGCGCCACGCGCTCGATGCAGGCGGCCGCACGCTCCGCCTCCTCGCCGCGCCACAGCCCGTGCAGGATCGGCGCGCCGTAGCCACCGTGGGATCGGAACGGATCAGGCTCGGTGCCGCCCCCTCCCACCTCGTACGTGTGCCAGTCCTGCTCGCCGCGCCGGCGCACCGCGAACCACGGGTGGCGCGCGATGTCGTTCATGGGTGCACCCAGCGTCCCCGTGAGGAGCGCGACAGTGGTCACATCCGCCAACGGTGGAACGAGCGAGCGCCGCGCCACGATGCACGCGGTGGCCTGCGTGGCGAGCAGGCCCAGCCCCAGCGCACGTCCGGCCCGCGTCACCGGCCTACGGTAACGGTGTCATCGGCCCGACGCCAGCGCGCGCGGTGCGGGGAACCCATCCCCGTCACGCCGGGCGTGTTGTATCGTGGGGGCGTGCGACGTGAAGGCTTGCTCGTCGGGATCGGGGTCGGCCTCGCGCTGGTCTCCGGCTGCTCGTTCGGCGCTCCCGGCGCGCTGCCCGTGGGCGATCCGGACGCCGCGCCCGACGCGCCCGTCGATGGCCCGGCCGGGTGTGTCTCGTTCTCGACGCTCGTCGACACCTGCGCGATCATGCCGCCCACCGGCGGTCCGATCCGGATCGACGCCTCGATGAACGTGGACACGACCACGCTGACGGCGAGCGGGCCCACGCTGCCGGCCGCCTCGGCGCGCATCGAGGAGGTCCACACGCACGATGGCACCGCGATCGCCGCGCTGATCACGGGACCCATGACGATCGGAATGGCCGCGGCGCTGCGCGCGAACGGCGACCGCCCGTTCGCGATCATCGCGTTCGGTGCGCTCACGCTCGAGGCGGGGACCGCCATCGACGTGGCGGACGGTGGTGCCGGCGCGCGGGATTCCTGCGATGCGGGAGCCGGCACCGACGACAGTGGCGGCGCTTCCGGCGGCGGCGGCGGCGGCTTCGGCGCGGCCGGCGCGGTCGGCGGCTCGGCAGACTCCGACGGCGGCAATAATCCCCCCACGCCGGGCACGGCAGGGCCTGTGCAGACGCCACCGCTCGCGCTCGTCGGCGGCTGCCGGGGCGGCGCGGGTGGGCGCGGGAACGACGACCCCGGTGACGGCGGCGTGGCCGGTGGCGTCATCTACATCGCGTCGAGCTCGACCCTCGTGATGGCAGCGACGTCCGCGATCGACGCGGGCGGCGGCGGGGGCCGTGGCGGGAGCGCGTCCATCACGAACCAGGGTGATGCCGGGGGCGGTGGCGGTGGCTCGGGCGGGCTGGTGTGGCTCGAAGCCGCGCACGTGATGGGCGGCATCGTGGTCGCGAACGGAGGCGCAGGCGGGGAGGGCTCCGGCGGGAACCTGGGAGGCAACGCTGGCGCGCCTGGGCAGCGCTCGGTCGCCGCGGCGGTCGCCGGGAAAGGTGGCTCGACCACGGGCGCCGACGGAGGGCCCGGCGGTCACGTCGGCGCACCGGCCGGGGGCGCCGCGCAGGGTGCGAAGCCCGGGGGTGGCGGCGGCGGCGGCGGCGGCGTCGGGTACATCCGCATCCTCGACCGGATGGGTGCGCCCTCGGTCGTGACGCTGTCACCCGCGCTCACGCCCCTCTGAACCTAGAACCTAGAACCTAGATGCCGCAGGCCGACGGCCCGCCGGTGAAGCCCTTCTTGAACGCTGCATTGCGCTGCGCCGACGAGCCGTGCGTGAACGTCTCCGGCTGCACGCGCCCCTGCGTCTTGCGCTGGATGGTGTCGTCGCCGATCTGCGAGGCCGCATTCAGCGCTTCGTCGACATCTCCGGTCTCGAGCTGACCGCGCCGCTGCGCGTCCTGACCCCACGCACCGGCGAGACAGTCCGCCTGCAGCTCCGTGTTGACGGAGCTCGCCTCGCCCTTGCCGAGCAGGCCCTTGAGGTTCTGGATGTGGTGGCCCATCTCGTGGGCAATCACGTACGCCTGCGCGAAGTCGCCGGGGGCCTCGAACCGGGTCCTGAGCTCGTCGTAGAACGCGAGGTCGATGTAGACCTTGTGGTCGACGGGGCAATAGAACGGACCCACCGCGGTCGACGCGCTGCCGCAGGCTGACCCGATCTGGCCGCGGAAGAGCACGAGCTTCGTGGTCTCGTAGTTGTTGCCGAGCTGCTTCGCCCAGAACTCCTGCGTGTCATCGAGCACGACACCGACGAACTTCGCGCCCTCGTCGGTGGGACCGCCGCCAGGCGCACCCGCGGGTGCTTGCTGGGTGGAGGTCGTGTGGCTCGGCGCAGAGGTCCCGCCGCCGCCCGTGCAGACGCCGCTGTACATCACGCCGCCGACGACGAGCAGCGCGACGAGGATCCCCTTCCATCCAAAGCGACTGCCGACCGCGAGCAGGGCGCCGAGCGGCAGGCCACCACCCCCGAGCCCGCCTCCGGAGCTCTCGTTGCGGCGGTCTTCGACGTTCGGGCTGTTGTGGTTTCGGTCCCAGAGCATGTCGGCGAGGTGGTGCAATCTCGCAGCCAGCGATCGGGCGAGGGGTGCCGACGCGTGCCGCGCCCGTGACGCCGCCAGCGGGGCATGCGCGCCCGAACCGGGTCGTCCGCTGTGCGCGACGGTCTCACCTGGCTCACAGGTCGAGCGCGCCGGTGAGACCGGGCGTCCGAGGCGACGTCCCGGCCCCGGACGCTTACCAGCGGCGCGCAGCTGGAGCGCATCGACGCGGTTTTCGCTGCGTCAATCTGCCGCGCAGATCGAAGGTTCGGGGCGCTGCGGCCACACGCCGCTGCGGGATCTCCGGCAAAGCGCTTGGGCTTAGTTGCGGGATGGGGTCTCTTCGTGGTGCAAGAGGACCGCGTTCAAGCACGCAGAACTCGTTGCAGGAACCAGCATGCCGCGTTTCACATTTCCCGAATGGACCGAGACCCTCAAGAAGTGGATCAGCTTGCTGGTCCTCGGGGCCCCCGTCTACCTCGTCGCGCTCGTCGCCTACGGCGTGACTCCCGAAGCCATCCGCATCGGCTATCAGCCCGATCAGCCCGTGCCGTACAGCCACGCGCTGCACGCGGGTGAGCTCGGGATGGATTGTCGGTACTGCCACTCCACCGTCGAGCGTGCAGGCTACGCCGCGATCCCGCCGGCCGCCGTCTGCATGAACTGTCACACGAACGTGAAGAAGGACAGCGACGCGCTGCTCCCGATCCGCGAGGCCTACTCGGGCCACGAGCCCGTGAAGTGGGTGAAGGTCCACGACGTGCCGGACTACGTCTACTTCAACCACGAGGCGCACGTGAACGCAGCCGTCGGCTGCGAGACCTGCCACGGCCGCATCGACCAGATGGTCAAGGTCTATCAGGCCAAGTCGCTGACGATGGAGTGGTGCATCAACTGCCACCGCAATCCCGAGCCGTACCTCCGCTACCCGGAGAACGTCACGAAGATGGGCTACGTCCGCGCGCCCGGCGAAGGCGCCGACGTGAAGGCGAAGAACCACATCAACCCGCCCATTAACTGCTCGACCTGCCACCGCTAGGGAGACAGACGACGATGTCCGCCAAACACCTCCAAGAGCATGACGGCGCCACCGGCGCAGGCGCGCACTCGCAGCCGCCCTCCCACGGCCACGACCACGGCCACGACCACGACCACGACCACGACCACGACCACG
>JAYSYE010000552.1:0-9945 GCA_043716635.1 Deltaproteobacteria bacterium
CCGCGCGTGAGCGGCTGCCCGAGACAGTCGAGCTCGTCGCCCAGACCCTGCTCGTAGTCGCGATCGATGCGCAGCGTGCCGAGGTCGGGGCCGCCGAAGCTGCTGAGGTCGATCGCGAGGCCGTAGCTGTGCTTCGACGGATGGTTCGTGAACCGCACGTTGCGGCGCGAGTACGCGGACGAGAAGTTTGCGCGATCCATGCCGAGCGCGCGCATGTACGCGCCCGCCTCGTCCAGCGAGACGGCGAGCGAGCAATCGATGATCAGCGCGTACTCCTCGGACGTGACGGCAATACCGCCGAGGGGACCCGTGATCTCGACGGCGTCCGCGATGCCCTTCTTCGCGGCGGGCTTCCACGCGACCTTGCGGGAGGCGAGCTCGCGCCGACACGCGGTCATCGCCTTCGACGGGCGAAGCTCGGCCTCGGGTTGCTTCGCCTTCGCCTGCGCTTTCGTCTTGGCCAGCGCGAGGCCAGGTCCGACCGTCATCACCATCACGATCGCCAGCGCTCGCATCGGGACAAGGCTCGCGCCGCCCGAGCGAGCGGGCAAGAATTTGGGCGGCCCCGCGCCTACTCGGGCCGGGCGCTCGCGACGAGCTGCGTGAAGAACCGCGGCGCGGCGCGCGCGACCGACTCGGGGGCCATGACGACCAGCTGCAGCGTGGTGGCGCCCACCTCGCGCGACGCGACCAGCAGCCGGAACGGCTGACGATTGCCGAGCTCGTCGTCGACCGCGCCGAGCAACTCCTCGCTGACCCAGCCCACCGGCACCGCGAACACGCGCGACTCCACCCGGCTGACGTGGGTGAGCTCGCGCTCCACCGCCAGCTTCGCCGCGCGCTCCGCCCAGGCGTGCTGCTGCGCGACGAGATCGCCGTGCGGCGCGGCGTGGAGGTCGACGAACACGAGCCCGTCGGGATCCGCGATCGTGCCCAGCGAGTCCCAGCGCTCCGGGACCGCGAGCACGACGCCATCGACCGCCCGCAGGACCCGGGGCTGCGACGCGAAGCTGCGCTCGACCGACGTGCGACCGACGAGCACGGCCACCGCGATCGCGAGGGCGCCCAGCCCCACGGCCAGCGCGCGTGCGAGATAGTTGCCGGCGCGGTGCCACGGCGCGTGCGGCGACAGCAGCGCCCCCACGGCCATGCCGGTCCCGAGCCCGACAGCGTGGGCCCACTGGTCGATGACGGGATACGCAAACCCGATCCCGAGCTGGGCGATCGTCACGACGACGAGGCCGCCCCACATGCCACGCCGCCAGGCCGCGCGATAACGCGCGCGATGCCACGTGAGCTCGATGAAGATGGCCCCGAGCAGGCCGAACACCGCACCCGAGGCCCCGGCGGAGATGCCGGCGGGCGACCCGAGGTAGCTCGCGACCGCACCGCCGATGCCCGCGAGCCCGAAGATCGCGAACGTCCTGGCGTGGCCGAACAGGTCCTCTGCCGTCCGGCCGAGGAACCAGAGCCCGACCGAGTTCACTGCGAGGTGCACGATGCCGACGTGAATCGCCACGCACGACACGAGGCGCCACCACTCGCCCGCCGCGACGAAGCCGCGCACCATCGCGCCATCGCGGACGAGCACGCCTGGCTCCGCGGACGGCCCGATGACCAGCGCGACGGCCGCCGCCACGGCGATCGGGATCGCGGTGAGCACCCACGTGGCCCAGGGCCGCACGAGTACACGCGCCATGCGGACGGGCGCCGGCATCGGTGCGGTCTCGACGCGGGCCACGACGGCGGTCGCGAGCGGCGACAGCGGGGTCGGCTGCACGGTGGGCAGGCCCGCCACGGCGCGGTCGATCATCTCGCGCGGCCGGCCCCGCGACCGCCGGCGCGCGCGCGCGTACTCGCTCGCCGCCGCGATGCGATCCCCGTGGTGCTCGTGCGCGACGGCCATCCAGTACGTGCGCGCGGCCGGGCTCATGTGCGCGGCCCGCTTGCCACCGAGCAGCGCGCGAACGGCATCAGGTCGGCCGGCGAGCGCGAGGAACATCAGGCGCGCGCGGTGGATCCAGATGCTCGCGTCGGGGCGCTCTGCGGCGACGTCTTCGAGGCGAGCGACCATGCGCGCCGCCTGATCGAGGTTGCCGGTGCGGCCGTACGCGCCGAGAAGCTCCACCCACACGGGCGGCGCGATGCCGAGCCCGTCGCGCAGCGTCTCGCCACGCTCGGCAACCTCGTCCGAGGCGTGGTCGGTGCGGTCTGTCGGGTCCGCTCCGTCGGCGGTGCGCGCCGCGAGCTCGAGCGCCGGCACGACCGCCGAGTCCGTACGCAACGGCTGCATGTTCGCCTCGACATGCGCGATGGCGTCCTCCCACCGGTACGCGGCGAGGTACAGCAGCGCGATGCGCTCGTCGATCGCCCGCCGCGCGGCCGTGTTCGCGGTCCGCTTCGCGGCGGCGAGCGCATCGATCGTCGGCTCCACGCGGCCGTCGCGGATGTCCGCCATGGAGGCGAGCACCGCCTTCTCCTCGCGCGCCCCCGAGCCCGGTGCGAGCAGGTCGGCGACCTCGAGCAGCCGACTCGCGATGCCGAGCCGCTCCGCATGCGCCAGGCGCCGCGCGAGCCAGCGCACGAGCGGCGCGAGGATCAGCAGGCACGCCCCTGCCCCGACACCGATCGCCCCGGCCACCCCGAGCGCGCGGTGCGGGTACTTGCCGTTCAGGAGACCCAGCCCCGCGAGCGCGGCCGCGCCCAGCTGCATCAGCCCGAACGTCGGGGTCCCCGTCGGCTGACGCCGCACAAAGAACCATCCCCAGTAGCCACACGCGATGACCACGGAGATGAGCGCGTACTCGTAGAGCATCGGACGGGAGGCCGGTCGCTAGCTCGGCTGCTCGATGAACGAGCCCATCTTGCGGAACTTCTGGTAGCGACGCTCGACGAGCTCGGCCGGCGCGAGATCGACCAGCTCCGTCAGGTGCTTCTTCAGCGCGACCCGCAGATGCGACGCGGTGACGGCCGAGTTGCGGTGCGCGCCGCCGGCGGCCTCGGGAACGATCTCGTCGCAGATGCCGAGGCTGACGAGGTCCGGCGCGGTCAGCTTCAGCTGCGATGCGGCCTCCCCGATCTTCGCAGGGTCGCGCCACAGGATCGACGCGCACCCCTCGGGCGAGATCACGGAATAGATCGAGAACTCGAACATCAGGATCCGGTCGGTGATACCGAGCGCGAGTGCGCCGCCCGAGCCGCCCTCGCCGAGCACGATCGAGATCATCGGACACTCGAGGCTCGCCATCACCTGCAGTGACTTCGCGATCGCCTCGGCCTGGCCGCGCTCCTCGGCGCCGAGGCCGGGATACGCGCCGGGCGTGTCGATGAAGCAGATGATCGGGCGGCGATACCGCGACGCCATGCGCATGAGGCGGGTCGCCTTGCGATAGCCCTCCGGGCGCGCCATCCCGAAGTTGCGGTGCATGTTCTCCTTCGTGTTGCGGCCCTTCTGGTGGCCGAGCACGAGGACTTCCCATTCGTCGAACTGCGCGAAGCCGCCGATGATCGCCGGGTCGTCGCCGAAGCTGCGATCGCCGTGCAGCTCGATGAAATCGTCCATCAGCAAGTTCACGTAATCCATCATGTACGGCCGGCCCGGGTGACGGGCAAGCTGCACCTTCTGCTGCGACGACAGCTCCGCGAACACCTCCTTCTGGAGGCGGCGCGCCTTCTGCTCGAGCTTGCGGATCTCGCTCGAGAAATCCACCGTCTCGGTGGAGAGCCCGCGGAGCTCGCGGATCTTCCTTTCCAGGTCGATGATCGGCCTCTCGAATTCGAGGATCATCCGGTCCGAGATCTGGGCGGGTTCGATGGACATGGCGCCTAGGAGTGCCCTGCTAGGTACCGCTCCAGGTCCGCCAGGTCAACGGCGGCGGGATCGGGGTGCCACGTCACGGGCGCGGGCTGGGCCGTGGGCGACCGGTACCAGGACAGCTGGCGGCGGGCGTAGTGGCGGGAGTTGCGCTGGACCAGCTCGATCGCGCGTGGGCGATCGAGCGCGCCCGCGGCGACCTGGTGCAGCTCCGCGTAGCCGATCGCCTGCTGCGAGCGCAGCGGTGGTACGAAGCCGCGCGCGCGCAGCGTGGCGACCTCCGCCTCGAGCCCGGCTGCCATCATCGCCTCGACGCGCGCATCGATCGCCCGATACAGCGCGTCGCGCTCCGGGGCGATGCCAACGAGACGCGCGGCGTAGCGCAGCGGGAGCGTGCGGTGGTCGTGGCGCGCCTGGTGCGCGCTGATGGCCTCCCCCGTGAGCTGGTAGACCTCGAGCGCGCGGACGATGCGCTTGGCGTCGGCAGGATCGATCCGGATCGCGGCCGCGGGATCCACGACCGCGAGCTCGGCATGCAGCGCCGGGAGGCCGTCGGTCTCCGCGCGCGCGTAGAGCGCCGCGCGCACGTCGGGCGACGCGGGCGGTCCCGCGAACAGCCCGAGCAACAGGGCGCGGACGTAGAGGCCCGTGCCGCCGCAGACGATCACGGGGCGGTCGCGGCCAGCCACGTCCGCGATCGCGGCGTCGGCCAGCGCGACGAACCGCGCGGCCGTCATCTCCTCGTCGGGGCTCACCACGTCGAGCAGGTGATGAGGGACCCGTGCGCGCTCGTCCGGCGTGACCTTGCCGGTGCCGATGTCCATGCCGACGTACACCTGCTGCGAGTCGGCGGAGACCACCTCGCCCCCGGTGGCCTCGGCGAGTCGCAGCGCGAGCCGCGTCTTCCCGGCACCCGTGGGGCCGACGATCACGACGAGACGCGGAGCACGCGGCGTCATGTCAGCGGCCGAAGCGGCGGCCGATCTCGGCGAGCGGGAGGCGCAGCACGAGGGCGCGGCCGTGCGGCGCCGGTCCCGTCAGGTCGATCGCATCGAGCGCACGCAGCAGCGCCTCGGCCTCGGGAGCGGCGAGTCGGTCCCCTGCCCTCACCACGGAGTGACACGCGATCTCCGCGAGGAGCCGCGACTCGTGATCGGCCTCGGGCTCGCGCGCCCACTCGACGATCAGCTTGCGCAGGAGCTGCGCGGGGTCCCCGTGTCGCAGCCCCGCCGGCACGGCCTTGATGGCGAGCGTGGTGCGGCCGAACGCCTCTGCCTCGAACCCGACGCGCGCGAGGAGCGGGGCCACGCGGGCGACGAGCGCGAGCTCGGGCGCGGTGGCCTCGATCGTCAGCGGGAACAGCAGCTTCTGCACGGAGGCGTCACTCGCCGCGTGCCGCGCCTGCAGCCGCGCCAGCTCGACGCGCTCGTGCGCCGAGTGCTGGTCGACGAGCACGAGCTCCCCGTCGGCCTCGCACACGAAGTACGTCAGGTCGAGCTGCCCGAGGTAACGCAGCCCGCCGAAGTATCCTGGCACCGTCGCGGCGATCCCATCCTCGACGACCACGTCGGCCGCGCCATGCTCGGCGACCTGCTCGGCGACCTGGGCGTCATCGGCGCCGGCCGGCTCCGCAGCCCTGACCAGACCGGGGTCCATCCGGGGCTGCGCGGGCATTTCGTAGGCCCGCGCGATGCGCGCGTCGTCGCGCTCGGCCTCTCGCGCCATCCGCGACTTTTCCTGGATGCTCGCGACCCACGCGCGCGGCGACGTCGTGGCTCGCGTCCCCGCCGGTGCCGGCCGGTCCCCGCGGCTGAACAGCATCGAGGTCTGCCCCGCGTTCGCCCGCAGCTCGCGCGCGTAGCGATCCGCGAGCGCGGTCGCGCCGCCGTCGATCGGAAGCGCCGGTGGCGCGATGCTGGCGATCATGTGCACCGCCGCACCCGCACCGTCCCGCCACGGGGCACTCGCCACCCCGGCCTGCACCACGTGCCGGACCGCCGCGGCCACCACCGGCGCCTCCGCGAACCGCACCTCGCTCTTCTGCGGGTGCACGTTGTAATCGACGCCGCCGGCCGGCACGTCGAGCAGCACCACCGCCACCGGGTAGCGCCCGCGCGGGATCAGCTCGCCGTACCCCATCGTCACCGCGTGGAGCAGGCCGCGGTCGCGCACGGCCCGTCGCCCGACGAACAGTTGCACCCCGCGCGCCGTCGTCTGCGCGAGCTCGGGCGCCGCGAGGTACGCCGTCACGCGCACCCCCGCCTCCTCGCCACTGACCGGCACGAGCGCCGCCGCCGTTCGCGCCCCGAGCAGTGCCCGGGCGCGCGCGAACCCATCACGCTCGGGGGGCAGCTCGAGCGCCGTCCGGCCGTTGTGACGCAGCTTCCAGTGGACCGTCGGGAACGCCATCGCGAGCCGGGCCACCACCTCGGTCACGTGCGAGGCCTCCGTCGCCTCGCCCTTCAGGAACTTCAGCCGGGCCGGCAGGTTCCACAGCAGATCCGTCACCTCCACCGTCGTGCCCACGGGCGCGCCGACCTCCGTGATCACAGGCTCTGCCCCGCCATCGATCGCCACGCGGGTCGCGGCCAGATCACCCTCACGCCGCGTCGTGAGCACGAGCCTCGAGACGCTGGCGATCGACGGCAGCGCCTCGCCGCGGAACCCCATGCTCACGAGCGCCCACAGATCATCGACGACCCGCAGCTTGCTCGTGGCGTGGCGGCCGAACGCCGCGATGGCGTCGGTGGGGCTCATCCCGATGCCGTCGTCGCTCACCCGCACCAGGGCCCGGCCGCCGGCCTGGGTCTCGACCGTGATCGTGCGTGCCCCCGCATCGAGCGCGTTGTCGACCAGCTCCTTCACGACGGAGGCCGGCCGCTCGATCACCTCACCGGCGGCGATCTGGTCGACCACGTGCGGCGGCAGCACGAAGATGGTGGTCGCGGGATCCACGGATCGGCAGTAACACGGCGCTGCGGGGCCCGGGCCGCCAGCCGCATCCGATGATATAAGCGGAACGCATGCCCGGCCCGACGCGCCCGCCCTACCGCCCGGAGTCCGCCGGTCGCGCGGAGCCCGGCGGCCGCGTGATCGCGCTCACGGGGGCATGCACGTTCCTCGGCTCCGAGCTGCTCCGCCGGCTCGACGAGGATCCGCGCTACACGAAGGTTCTCGCGCTCGACGTGCGGCCGCCTGCTCTCGCGCCGACGACGGCCGCGGGCAAGGTGGAGTTCATCAAGCTCGACCTCACCCAGCCGACGGCGGACGACGAGCTCGCCGAGGTGCTGAAGCGGTACCGCGTCGAGACCTTCGTCCACGGCGCGTTTCTCTCGCACCCCACGCATCGTGCCGAGTGGGCTCACGAGCTCGAGGATGTCGGCACGATGCACGTGCTGAACGCGCTCGCGGGGGTGCCGCCCCGCCGCCTCGTGATGACGTCGACGACGCTGGTGTACGGCGCGCACGCGAAGAACCCGAACTTTCTCCTGGAGGATGCCGAGCTGCGGGGCCACCGCGACTCGCGGTTCGTGAACGACAAGCTGCGCGCCGAGCGCCAGGTGCAGCGGTTCGCCGCCGAGCACGCAGCCGTCGAGGTCGCCATCCTGCGCTTTGCCCCCATCCTGGGGCCGACGGTGTCGAACATGTTCACGCGGTTCTTCTCGCGACCGATCGCGCCCGTGATGATGGGGCACGATCCGCTCATGCAGTTCGTCCACGAGCAGGATGCCGCGTTCGCGCTCCAGCGCGCCGTGGAATCGCACGCGACCGGTGCGTTCAACATCGTGGGCAAGGGCGTGCTGCCCTACACGACCGTGCTCGCGCTCCTGGGCCGCGTGCCGGTCCCGATGCCGCAGGTGATCGCGCGCGCGCTCACGAAGCTGCTCTGGACCACCCAGCTCGCGGGCTCCCCGCCCTCGTTCCTCGATTTCTTGCTGTATCTCTGCGTCGCGGACGGCGAGCGCGCTCGACGCGAGCTCGGGTTCACGCCGCGCCTCTCGATCAAGCGGACCATCCTCGACTTCCTCGGCGTCGCGCCCGAGGACGGCGCCACCGATATCGCGCGCGCCCTGGCTTGAGACCAGAGATCGGCAGACCCGCCATGCCCGACGAGCTCGACCCTCCCGCCCCCGCCGACGACGCCCCCGCCGCCCCCGCCGACGCCGAGGCGACCGACGACGAGACCCCGATCCCGCTCGCGTCCGGCGACGACGACTGGTACGGCGAGGCCGATCCACGCATGACCGATGCGCCCGACTGGGGCGAGCGCGTTCTCGGCTTCCTCGGAGACGACGTCTACCTCGGCGGCGAGGCCACGATCCCGAGCGAGCTCGGCGGCTCGTACGTGTCGTCCCACGGCGGCGCGCGCGGGGCGGAGCTGCGCGAGCTCGAGCGCCGACTCGAATCGCACCGCACGCCGGCGTTCCCGATCGATCTGCGCAAGCGCCTGCCGCTCGAGGCCCTGTGGCGGCGCTGGCGCGCGTTCGCCATGCTCGGCCGCAGCGACGTGGTCGACGACTTCGGCCGTGACCCCCGCGCCACGGCGCGGTGGGAGTGGCTGTTCGAGTTCCTCTACTCGAAGTGGTTCCGCGTCGAGACGAGCGGGCTCGAGCACGTGCCCGCGAAGGGCCGCGCGCTGCTGGTCGCCAACCACGCGGGCTCGCTGCCGTACGACAGCGCCATGGTGATGCACGCGATCCGCCGCGATCACCCGGCGCGTCGGGACGTGCGGCCGCTCGTCGAGGACACCGTGTTCCACCTGCCGTTCCTCGGGCCGATCATGAATCGCATCGGCGGCGTGCGCGCCGATCCCGAGAACGCCGAGCGGCTGCTGCGCAAGGACGAGCTCGTCGCGGTGTTCCCCGAGGGCGAGAAGGGCATGGGGAAGCTGTGGAAGGAGCGCTACCGGCTCCAGCGCTTCGGCCGCGGCGGCTTCGTGAGGCTCGCGCTGCGGACGGGCGCCCCGATCATCCCCGTGGCCGTTATCGGCGCGGAGGAGGCGGCGCCGATGCTCGGGAAGATCACGTGGTTCGCGAAGAACATCGGGATCCCATGGATCCCCGTGACGCCGACGTTCCCGTGGCTGGGGCCCGTCGGCCTCCTGCCGTTGCCGAGCAAGTGGTACGTGAAGTTCGGCGAGCCGCTCGATCTCGCCGCCCAGCACGGCCCCGGTGCTGCCGATGATCGCCTGCTCGTGAACCGGCTGGCCGATCAGATCCGCGCGCAGATCCAGTCGATGGTCGACGGCCTCCTGGCGCAGCGCCGCTCGCCCGTGCTGCCCGCCTTCCTCGGCTGACGCTGTCGCCAAACGCGGCGGGCGGCCTCGCAGGTCGCGTGTTAGCGTTGGCGTTGCGTGACCGAATCGTACGAGAGCGAGCACGATCGGCTGCTCGATCGCGCGCGCGAGCTACTCGGGGCTGGTGACGACGCGCTCCTCGGCGAGGCCAACGTCGCGGTGAACCAGGCGCTCACGCTGCGCCCCGATTCGGTCGACGGCTGGCTCGTGAAGTGTCAGGTCGCCTCGGCCACGGGCGACGACATCGCCGCCCTCGCGGCGACGGAGATGGGCTACGCGCGCGCGCCGTTCCGCGCGGAGGTCCTGTACTGGCGCGGCGCCGTGCTGGGCGATCTCGGGCGGTACCGCGAGGCGCTGCGCGCGATCGAGAGCGGGCTTCGCGCCGTGACCGTCGGGGATGTGTGGCTGCTCGAAGATCTGTACTACGAGAAGACGACGATCCTCGCCGCGCTCGGACTCCACGAGGCCGCCGTCGCCGCCTGCGAGACGGGGCTCGCGAAGTGCCCGGGGTCGCCGCTGCTGCGGGCGGCCCTCGGCCCGGTCGAGCGATCACGGGTGCGGTCATCACTGGTCGTGCTCCGCGGCGGCGCGCGGTAGCTCGCCACGAAGTCGCGACCGGGCGCAGGTTGCGGGTAGGTTAGGCCGTGGCCCAGGCACGTCGCGCGCTGCTCGCCGGCCTTGCGCTCTCCGCCCTCGGCGCCGCGCTGTGGATCGGCCGCGCCGTCGGCACGCCGCTCCCCGACGCGGGGTTGCCGGTCGACCCCACCGCGCCGGGCGATGCGATCGTGCCGGGGGACGCGGGCGTGGCGCCCGACCCACTCCGGGCCGCCGTCGC
>JAYSYE010000553.1:0-3282 GCA_043716635.1 Deltaproteobacteria bacterium
GTCGCGATGAAGGAGGTCCGCAAGACCACCGAGTTCCCGCTCGGGGAGAACGGGCAGAAGCTCGTGACCACCTACACGACCGGCCGCGCGACGCGCGACCTCGGCGTGCCGGACGCGGCGGCGAAGAAGGATTACAAGCTCGACGACACGAAGGCGACGCTGACGGTCACGTTCAAGGGCGGCCAGAAGCGGACGTTCCTCGTCGGTGGCGCGGTCTACGGCAACGCGGACCGCTACGTGATCGACCAGGCGACGGGCACGGCGTACGTGCTCGCGAAGGACTTCATCTCGAACATCGAGCTCGGCAAGTCGAGCCTGCAGCTGTCGGATCCACGCGGCTTCGATGCCGCGAAGATGGAGACCGTCGTGGTCGCGGGCGCGGGCGAGACGGCGGGCAAGACGAAGACCGTCTCGCGCGTGACGACGGGCGTCGAGTCCGCGAAGGTCAAGACGTGGGGCGATGCGGCCACGGGCAAGGCCGACGCCACGCTCGCGAACTTCATCGACAACACGAACAACCTCCGCCCGACGGACTACGCGCCGAACCTCGCCATCGCGTCGCTGACGCCGGTCATGAAGCTGACGTTCAAGGACGCAGCCGGTGCCGCGCTCGGCACGCTCGCGCTGTACAAGGGCGAGAAGCCCGGCGAGCTCCCCGAGGGCACCGAGCTCGATCCCGCGGCGCCCCCGAAGGGCGAGACCGCCTATTACATCGTGACCGAGAAGACGCGCGTGCCGGCGCAGGTCCGCGCCGATACCGCCCAGCGCGCCGAGCAGGATCTCCCGGTCGTGTTCGGAGACAGGCCCGCTCCGGCTACCCCGCCGGGGCCCCCGCCGGGCATGACGTCGCCGGTCGGCCCGGTGCCGGGGCTTCCACCCGCTCACGGACAGCCGCCCGGGTCGCCGCTCTCCCCGCACTGAGCTCGACCCGCCACGGAATCCGCTGCCGCGTGGGGGCACTGAATCGTTCGTTGCCGAACCCCGACTGCGACTGCTAAGCCATCAGAAGTACTTCTTCTTCCCGCGGGGCTGACCGTTCGGGTGGTGTCGTGGGCGGAATACGAGCAACCCGTTGCCCGGTCCTAGGTTCGTAACCAGGACCGCGTGACACCAGTTCTGTTCCAGAAGGGCAACCATCGATGATGAAGGGCTATCGCACCAACCTGTTGACCGCGGCCGCCGTGGCCGGCCTCGTGGGGAGTGGGGCCGCCATACGCTGGGAGCTCTCGCAGGCGCATGCCGCTCCCCCTGCGGGCGCGCTAGCCGTACCGAAGGCGTCGGTCGCGAACCCGATGGCCGAGAACATCTCGGACGTCGCCGAGAGCGTGGTGCAGAGCGTGGTCACGATCTCGACCGAGCAGACCATCCACGCGCGGCGTACCCAGACCGACGATCCGATGTTCACCGATCCGCGCTCGCCCATGTATCAGGGCGGGCAGGGCGGGCAGGGCGGGGACTCCGGTGATCAGAAGGTCGGCGCGCTCGGATCCGGAGTGATCGTGACCGACGGCGGTCGCATCCTCACCAACGCGCACGTCGTGAAGGGCGCCGACGCGATCACGGTCTCGCTCGACGACGGCAACGACTACGACGCGAAGGTCGTCGGCATCGATCCGAAGACCGACGTCGCGGTGATCCAGCTCCAGGGCAAGTTCCCCGCGCTGCACCCGATCCGGCTGGGCAATTCAGGGACGCTGCGGCTCGGCGAGGTCGTGCTCGCCGTCGGGAATCCACTGGGTGTGGGCAAGAGCGTCACGATGGGCATCATCTCGGCGAAGGGCCGCGGCGGCCGCGGGATCGTCGGGTACGCCGACTTCATCCAGACCGACGCCGCGATCAACCAGGGCAACTCGGGCGGCGCGCTCGTGAACATGCGCGGCGAGCTCGTCGGCATCAACACGGCGATCATCTCGCAGAGCGGCGGCTATCAGGGCATCGGCTATGCCATCCCGACCAGCATGGCGAAGCCGATCATGGACATGCTCGTCGCGGACGGCAAGGTCGTGCGCGGCTACCTGGGGGTGAACATCCAGACGGTCACGCAGAAGCTCGCGAAGACGCAGCAACTCGGGGCGGAGCACGGCGCGCTCGTCGCGGGCGTGATGCCCGGGACGCCGGCCGCGCAGGCCGGGCTGGCCGAGGGCGACGTGATCACGCAGATCAACGGGACCCCGATCAGCTCGAGCGAGTCGCTGATGAACACGATCGCGCTGCTGCACCCGGGCACGACCATCACGCTCGCCGTCGCGTCGCCGGACGCGAAGACGAAGACGGTCCGGGCGAAGCTCGGCGAGCTGCCGGACGACAAGGCGGCGCGCGCGGGCGCGGGCGACGATGACCAGAGCGACGACGAGCAAGATGCGCCGCCGTCACGCGTACCTCGCCATCGCTAGCTCGGTGCCGACCTGAGCGTACGGTGCCACCTGACGAGAGCCTGTGGCTCGGCTCGGCTCGGCTGAGCTCGGCGGCGGCGTGGCGTGAGCGGTCATCACGGGCCCGCCAGATGTCAGGTCGGCGAACGCTCGGCCCGGACGGCGGTGAACGCAGCGATCTCGCCGTGGGCCTCGGCTGCGAGCCCCCGCTCCTCGTCCGTGATGCCGCGCGCACGGTCGAGCGCAGTGATCAACGCGTCGGTCGAGATCAAGGTGATCAGCAGGATGTTCGCAGCCATGCTGAAGGCGAAGTTCGCCACCGTCAGCGGCGACGTCTCCGCGATCAGATCCCAGAGCCCACCGATGATGCAGACGAGGCCGCCCACCAGCAGCAGCATCCAGACCGACTGCGCGCGCCTGGTGGTTGCTCGTGCCACCTCGTCGGTCATCGGCCGGGTGAGGCGGAGCCCGGCCCGCACGAGCGAGCCCTTGGCAGCGAGCACGAGCACCGTGCCGGCAAGGACGAGCTCGCTGCCCGTGAACTGGTACGGCAGCAGCACGAATACGTAAAAGATGACCATGTAGAGCGGCGCCGCGATCACCATCATCCAGCCCGGTGCCGACGCGCCCGGGAACAGCGTCTTCGTCGCGATCGATGCGCGGATCAGGCCCTGGAGCAGGGAGATGATCTTCGGTGCGAGCGAGAGGAAGGCCTGCGCGCCGATCGCGAACCCCACGGCGACCTTCATCGCGTGGATCGTCGCCACATCGTTCACGCCTTCGGCGCTGCCGTAATCGACCGCGGACGCGAACGGGTACAGAAAGACGAGGAACGGGGTCAAGAAGTAGACCAGCCATGCCCAAGCCAGGCGACGCGATTGCTGGCGCCACGACGTCCACTGACCGACCT
>JAYSYE010000554.1:0-3277 GCA_043716635.1 Deltaproteobacteria bacterium
GCGCGCCCGCCGGCGACCATCCGGCCTGGCGACCGATCGGTGCGAAGGCGCTACCCGCGCAGATACCGCGTGAGCACGCGCGTCATCCGCTCCGGGTCCTGGCTGCCGGCCATCTCGCGCGCCGAGTGCATGCTCAGCATCGGATTGCCGACGTCCACGGTCGCGATGCCGAGCAGCGTCGAGGTGATCGGACCGATCGTGCTGCCACACGGCAGATCCGTGCGGTGGATGTACTGCTGCACCGGCACGGCCTCCGCGCGACATAGCGCCGCGAACAGCTCCGCCGTCGACGCGGTGGTCGCGTAGCGTTGCTGCGCGTTGATCTTGATCACGGGACCACCGTTGAGCAGCGGCTTGTGGCGCGGCTCGTGACGGCTCGCGTAGTTGGGGTGAACCGCGTGCGCCATGTCGGCCGAGATGCAGGACGAGCGCGCACACGCCTGGTGGAACGCCTCGCGATCGGGCATCAGCCGCTCGAGGATCCGGGGCAGCACCGCGCTGCCGGCCCCCGCCGCGCTATCACTGCCGACCTCCTCGTGGTCGAACAGCGCGACGACGGACACCGCGCCCACGCCCACGCCCACGCCCGCGGCGATGATCGCCGTCAGCGACGCGTGG
Organism: Deltaproteobacteria bacterium; assembly: GCA_043716635.1. Lineage (GTDB taxonomy): Bacteria > Myxococcota_A > Polyangia > Haliangiales > Haliangiaceae > JABFXX01. The sequence goes on from JAYSYE010000554.1 coordinate 619, forward strand.
CACATCGCGAGGTTGTCGAGGCGCGCCGAGAAGATGAACTCGCCGTCGGCGCCGCCGAGCGTCGGTGCCGTGAGATCGAACAGCATCAGATCGGTGCGCACGAGCCGGTCGCGCGCGACGCCCACCGCCTCGGAGATCAGCACCTCGAGCGAGCCCGAGGCCCCGCCGACCAGCCCGAGCACCGGCGCCATGTGCTCCTGCTTGTTGAGCACGAGGCCCTTGTCGTTGACCTCGCGGTCGAGGTGGATCGCGAGCTGCGGGATCCGGAGCACCGGCCGCGCGATCGACACGAGCCGCGACTCGAGGCCACCACCCTCGGCGCGCACCAGCACCCGTCCCGCGAGGCCGAGGTCGCGATCGAGCCACGAGTTGAGCAGCGCACCGCCGTACACCTCGACGCCGAGCTGCGCGTAGCCCTCGGCCGCATACTCGGGGTTCGCCTTCAAGCGTAGATTGGGACTGTCGGTGTGCGCGCCGATGATCCGGAACTGGGTTCGCTGCTCCGGGATGCGCAGCGCGAACAGGTTCGTCCCGGTGGTGGTCACCTGGTACGCGCCCGGCGCGAGCTGGTCCCAGCGCGCGGTCTCCTCGAGCCGCGCGAAGCCCGCCGCGTCGAGCCGGCGCTGGCCCTCCGCCACGGCGTGGAACGGCGTCGGCGAGTCACGCAGGAACGCGAGCAGATCGTCGATCATGACCGTAGGTACGACCGTTCGCGACGCGCGACAAGCGGTCGCCGAGCATTGCGGTCGGATCAGCCCGAGCCTGCTAGGGTGCGCGACCCTCGTGCATACGATCGTCACGCATCCCGGCGGCGCCCACAAGGACGACCTGCTCGCTGTCTGTGTTCTCGCCGCGCTCCATGGCTGCCCCGTCGTCCGCCGCGAGCCGACGCGCGAAGAGCTCGACGACCCCGAGGTCGCCGTCGTCGATATCGGCGGCAGTCACGATGCCGCGCGCTCGAACTTCGACCACCACCACTTCCCGCGCGAGCACCCGCCGACGTGCGCGCTCAGCCTCGTGCTGGCGCACCTCGGGCTCTACGAGGACGCGCTGCGGTTCTGCGACTGGCTCGAGACCGCGGAGTGGTTCGACTCGCGCGGCCCGAACAAGACCGGCGAGTGGCTCGGCGTGCCCCGGCGGGCGATCTCGCAGCTCAACTCGCCGATCGACATCACGCTGCTGCGCCGCTTCGCGCAGGCCACGCGCATCGAGCCCACCGAGCCGCTCTACGCGTTCATGACGATGGTCGGCGACGACCTGCTCGAGTTCCTGCGCGTCGCGCGCGAGCGACTGGACTTCGTCGACAGCCGCGTCGAGCGGTGGTCCGTCGTGGCCGGTGACGACCGCATCGAAACGCTGTTCCTGCCGCGCGCCGAGGGTACCGCCGACGAGCCCAGCTCCATGCTCGGCAGCTACATCCGCGCCAAGCAGCTCGATCGCGTGATCGCGGCGACGGTGTACCCGGACCGCCGCGGCGGCGGCTTCGGCATCGGGCGCTACGAGGACCATCCGCGCCTCGACTTCTCGCGCGTCGAGGGTCAGCCCGACGTGCACTTCGCGCACAAGAGCGGCTTCATGTGCAAGACGTCGGCGACCGACCCCGGACGCCTGCAGGAGCTCATCGCGATGGCGTGGCTCCCCGCGAGCTGAGCCTAGGAGGGTGATGGGCATAGCCCATCGGGACCCCCTTGTGCCGGGCGAAACCACGCGGAGCGTGGACCGCCCGGCCTACGCCTGGGCGCGCAGGATCTCCGCGAGCCGGTAACTCAGCGCCACCAGCGTGAGCCCGCTGTTCGCGATGCCGGCTGCGCGCAGCAGCGAGCCATCGCACACGTAGGTGCCCGGGAGGTCCGTGACCCCGAAGAACTCCGGGCTCGTGTCGCCCGGCATCGGCACGAACTCGTTCGCGGTGCCGGAGTGGTGCGCGGCGTTGCGGAACTCCCACTGCGGCACGGGCAGCGACTTGCGCTCGAGGATGTCGCTCGAGAACTCGGCGAAGAACTTGTCGACGCTCTGCTCGTACGAGGTGAGCTCGTCTGCCGTCACCTGCCAGTTCAGCGCGGGCCGCTTGCCCGGCGTCATCTGGAGGCCTCGCGTCTTCAGCGGCGTCTGCTCGCCGAGGATGAGCACGGAGTAATAGTCGCCGCGATACCCGAGGCGCGTCTTGAACAGGATCGCCTCGCGCACGGCCTCGAGGTTACCGAGCAGCATCATGATCTTCTTCGGCGAGAACGGATCGTTGCGCAGGTCCGACAGGATGTAGCGGGCCGGGCCCGAGATCGAGGCCAGTCGAAGGTCCACGGCCGGGCGCAGATACACGACCGTCTTCAGCCCGTTCGTCTCGTACACGATGCCGGCGCGTACGTCGGCCGAGCGCGTCGCCGTCGAGGAGATCGCCTTCAGCTGCGTGCCCGGGCGCAGCTTCACCTTCGCGACGTAGGCCATCGGGTGGTCGTGGTAGCCCGAAACGAACGAGTCCTGCCGCCCGAGCGAGCTCGCGAGCAGCACCGGCGTCCCGAGCCCGCCGCCCGCGCAGATGATGTAGTCGCCCTCGATCCGCTGCATGCCGTCGCGACCGGTGACCTCGACGTGACCGCCGGCGCCCGTCCGGACGATCTTCTCGGCGTGGCCGTAGACGACCTCGATCGCGTCGCCGGGG
>JAYSYE010000555.1:0-3269 GCA_043716635.1 Deltaproteobacteria bacterium
GGTGGCGCGGCGCCGGTCGCGACCGAGCGGACGATCCTCCGCAGCGGCAACCGCATCATCTTCGGTGGCCCGGGCGACTTCGCCCAGATGCCCACGCTGGACGGGGCCGAGGGCTGGTTCACCTGGCCGGTGATCGACGGCCAGAAGCTCTGCTCGTCCGCCGAGGTCGTGTACTGCTGGAAGGTCCTCGCGATCGACAGCGGCTACCGGCTCACGTACTACACGGGCCCCGACGAGCAGGCGTTCGACCTCGAGCCCGGCACCGGGATCGGCCGCTACTTCTACGCGCACCACGGCCCGACCGACCAGGTCGAGGCCAAGCTCACCAGCTACTCCAAGCCCAAGCACTAGCTGTAGCTACGGCGCGCCCGGGTCCGTCGGCTCGAGCTCGCAGTACAGCGTGGCGCCAGCGTCTGGCGCGACGGTGTCCTGCGCCACCGCGCGCTGCGGGCAGGACTCGTCCTCGGCCCACGGCCGCCACTCGCCGCCCCGGCCGATCGAGGCCGCGTAGCTCGACCAGCGCGCGTAGCCATCGGTGCGCGCCGCGAACACGACCGGCTCCTGGCACTGCATCGCCGCCGTCGCGGCTGCCTCGTCAGCCTCGGCCTGCTGCACGATGATGTCGTGCATGCCGGCGGTCGAGCTGTCCCAGCAGCACGTCTTGCTCGCGGTGTAGTCGAGCGCGGCGAACACGTAGTCCTCGAGCGTGCGGTACGCGCCGTCCACCTCGGCGCGTGACTGCCCGAACGCGCGCGCGGAGAGCTCGTACAGCGTCTGGAACGCGCGCTCGCGGTTCTCGCGGGCCGAGCACGACGCCGGGTACTGCGCGAGGTGCTGGCGCGCATCGGCGATCTGGACGACGAGCTCGCCGCGCTGCTGTGCGGGCGAGACCTGGCCGAGGATCTGATCGAACCGAGCGGGCCGGGCCGCGATGCGCGCGTAGTCCGTCGAGTTGATCCAGCTCGCCTCGTCGCCGGCCATCCACGTGTTCGTCCAGTAGCCGCCGACGTTCTTCGCGACGCGCCAGCGCTTCAGGCCGCCGCCGAGATGCGAGTAGAGATCACCGCTCGCCGTCATCCCGACGCCGCCGGTGTACTCGCTCGTGAAGTAGCTCTTCGACGACTGGCCCGACTGGCGCACGCCCTGCCGGCGCGGCATCGAGCCGCTGATCGTCGTCACGTCCTTGCTGCCCCCCGGGAGCTGCATCACGGCCTTCACCACGAGCGTGTGACCGATGCCATCGCGCTGCCAGCGCTCGATGAGCGAGTCTCCCGCGCGCACCGAGTCGGGCACGACGTTGTACGTGTTCGCGGAGTCCGCGACGTTCACGGAGCCGAGATAGTCGAGCGCCATCACCGTGAAGTAGCCGACGCGCTTGTTGAGGTGCAGCTCGTCGAGGTACTGGCCGAACGGCGCGTGACCGTCGCCGCCGAGCGCCGCCTGGTCGTCGGTGCCCCCGGCGATGTGCTTGGTGCGCAGGGTGGAGTCCTTCGGCCACGTCGCGGGCACCGGAGCCTTCGAGTAGTCCTTGTACTTGATCGCGAACTCCGGCGAATTCGCGTAGCGCCCCGCGGCCGTGCGGACGCCGTTGTGGCCGAAGTACACGCGATGGCCGCGCTCGTCGATCGTCTCGAAGACCAGCGGCAGCTCGTACCAGGCGGAGAACGTGATGCGCAGGAACAGCGACATCTCCGCGCACTCGAGGCTCGGTGACGGCAGCGTCTTGCCCCACGGGGTGGTCACCTGCACGGTCGTCGAGTACCCATCGGTCGAGGGCACCCACGCGAGCGACGCGATCCAGGCGCCGTACTTCGCATCCCAGGTGAGCCCGCTGTCCGCGCCCCACGCGAGGCCCGGGGCGCGCGCGGCGGGCGTGGTGGTGTCCTCCCACTGGTTGCGAGCGGTCCAGACCTGCGTGCGCGTGGTGTCCGTGTTCACGAGCAGGCCCTTGCGGTACTCGGAGTCCTCCTTGCCCGGCGGCGGCGTCGGCGACAGCGCCCCGTCCATCCCCCACTCGTCGTCGAGGTTCGCGCCGCTCTGCGAACCGGCATCGGCCGCACAGCCCGCACCCACCGCCATCACCACCAGCGCGAGCCATCCAGCCGTCTTCATGCCCGCCGCTCACAGCACCCGACGTGCCGGCCTCGCACGGCGATCGACTCGAACGGATCTCGCGCGTTAGCGGTGGGCACGGCGCGCCCTGGCAACTCGAGCGGCCAGGTCCCCCGACCGCACAAGGCCGGGTCACGGAGCCGTCGCAGCCGCTCCGGGCCGCTCGGGGCCGGTCCGGTGTCGTGACCGCGATCGACCCCGCGGGGCTCGACGCCGAGCACGCGCGCGCGACCACGAGCCGTGTACGTCACGAACAGCCCGCGAGCGTTCGTGCCGAGGTCGGACGAGGACGGATCGATCGCCGCGCACGCGAGGAGCACGCGCGACGACTCGATCCGCGTCTCGCCGCCGTCCGCCGACAGCACGAGGATGCGCAGCGCCACCTCGTGCTCCGTGGCACCGGCCTCCTCCACGAGCGTGGCGAAGCCTGCCCCGTACGGCACGCCGCGCAGCGCCCGGGCCGACTCGGGGAGTACCGCGCGCAGCCAGGTGCGCTGGCCGACCGCGTCCTGCACGATCCACAGTTCGGTCTGCTTCGCATCGTGATCGCAGCGCAGGTACGCGAGCGCGAGCTTGCCGTCGCGCAGCGATCCGGATCAACCCAGGCGAGCCCTGAGGTTAGAGCGCAGCCACGAGCGTCGCGCGGCGCAGCTCCAGTGCCGCATCTTCGCTCGCCGGGAGAGCACGCAGGTGCTCGCGTACGCGATCGTGGTCGACGGGTTCGTTCGATCCCTCGATATGCTTCAGCAACGCCAGACAGTCATCGAGGTCGACCGCGCTGAGTCGTCCGACCTTGAGCAGCAGAAACAGCGTCGCCGTCGGCCGATAGATCGTCGCTCGCGGCCCGCGATGGAGCTCGACCATCAGATCGCGCCAACCATCGATCCTACGCACGAAGAAATCCGCAGCGCTGTTCACGGCCTCGATCGGGATCCCGGCGGTGGCCGCGAGCTCCATGAGCGCAAAGCGTTCGGCTTGCGTGCCGCCCAGCCCGATCAGATCGAGATCCTCGGTGGTCCGGCCCGGCACGAACCAGGCGGCGGCAGCACCACCGCCGATCAAGAGCCACTCGCCGTCGAGGCGCTCGCCCGCGAGCTCCAGGAGCGCCAGGATCCGCGATCGGTCGAACCTGAGCGGCACCATCCTGTTAACGTTAG
>JAYSYE010000556.1:0-9915 GCA_043716635.1 Deltaproteobacteria bacterium
CACCGCCAATCCGTATCCCAGGACCCGCAGCGCGAGCGGACACGGCGCGGGGTTGAGCCCGCACGCGCGCGCGGGTCGAGCCGTAACCCCCATGAGAACCAGAGCGAGCGCGACACCAGGTATCAACTTGGTCATAGGTCCGACCAATTTAGTACGCCCGCTGCCCGTCCGATATTCCCGTAGTGCCGTGGTGCTATGCCCCCAGCGCAATCACCTCAGGTATGCACCGCCGGTATGAAAAATGCCGTGATCGGCTCCTTGTTGCTGCTCTCTGGCTGTCCCCCGACAACGCCCATCGATCCGATGACTCCCACCAGCGCTGGCCCCGCAATCGCCCGTGCACCGCTCGCGACCACGGATGTAGTTGGCTACTGGTCTGGCGACTGGGGGAACCTCGTGTTCCGCGAGCAGGCGGCAAGATCCTCGGCTCCTGGCGGTTCGCCACCTCGAAGGACAGCTGGAAGGACAACTGGGACATCGCCTGGAGCGCGGGCCAGCCGCCGGAGACGCTCGTCAAACGCTTTGACGATGCAACGGCGTTCTGCGTCCAGCCGTGACGAATTGCACCGCCCCCCGGGCAATCGCGAGCTGCATCCCGTTCCGAACAAGCCGACGAAAGCACAGGCTCCGACCTACGCACCGGTCGGGCCGTAGGGCGCTGGTCGCTCAGCGTTGCCCGTGAGAGGTGAACGGCACGTCGCCAGTCACGGCAGCGCGGTGATCCACGCGCGCAGAATCTGCTGGCCGGCTGGGTCGACGGTCTCGATGCCGAGCGCGGGCATGCGATGAGGCAGGTCGGTGGTCGTGGTGCGCTTGATGATCACCGAGTTATCAGGATCGGCGGGCTTCGCGACGATGGTAGCGCCCTCGAACGTGTTTTGAGCGACGACGTTGACGGTGGAGGAGTAGAGCCGCGTGCTCGTCATCGTGGCGATCCGCGCAGTCTCGATCCGGAACATCGGATGGCTGGTGAGCTGGGAATCCGAGTTGTGGCAGTGGCCGCAGTTGACGTGGACGTAGCCGAGCGCGGCCTGGTCGGTCGCGTTGCCGGGCAGCGGTAGGTGTGGCGAGCTGGCTCCGCCCGGCGGCTGCGAGATCCAGCCCGCCGCGATCGCGTCGTCGAGATCCATCGAGCCGGCGGGCGCGCCGTAGTCGAGCTGGAACGCGGAGAACCCGAGCACGGGGGTCGCGTTATTGCCGTGGCAGCCGCGGCACGTCGCGGCCGAGGGAATGTCGTGGGGTGTTCCGTTCACGTTTTGATCGCCGCCGGGCATCGCGATCGCGTGCGTCTGTGCCGCGTTCCACTCGTACCCCAGGAACTGCCAGTCGCCGGTCGCGGGACCGGTGCGCACCATGTAGCGGGTCTCGACGCGCACGCCGTTGCGTGTGAACTCCTTCCACACCTTCGTCCCGACGGGAAACTGCCAGTAGTCCATGTTCGAGGTGTCGATCTGGGTGCCGGCGGGAAGCTTGATCCACCTCCGCTTGCTCTCGCCGTCGCTCCACAGGTGCCAGCGCGGCTCGTACGCGGTCACGCCCGGATTGATCGCGGTGCACGCATCGTCGATGCAGAGTCCGGTCGTGACGAGGTCGTCCGTCCCGCCCGCCGGCGGCGCGTCGGGTGCGGCGTCGGGCGCGGCGTCGGGCGCGGCGTCGGGCGCTCCATCGCTCGGGCCATCGAGCCCGCTGTCGATTCCGCCATCGGCGCCTGCGTCCACCATGCTCGCGTCACCGCTCGTGGTTGCGTCGTCGCTCGTGCCCGCGTCGTCGGCGGTGAGGTTGCTGCCAGAGCAGGCAGCGACGAGAGCCATCAAGCCAGGTGCGAACCGCATCGTAGGTACAAGTGTCCATCAGAGATGCCGTCGAGGAAAGCACTCTCATCCCGCCCTGACGGAGCGCTCATCGACCACCATGCCAACCGAGCCCGGGTGCCACGGTGTGCGCATGGGACCAGCGGACCGGAGACCCGTCTCCGAGAACTCAGGACGCCAGCAGCCTCGAAGCAGTCGTTGCGAACTCTGTGTGGCATGCCGACCGAAGCCAAAGGACGGTCCCCGGCCGGACGATCATCGCGATACTCGCTCGGACTGCCGTTTCCCCTTCGCGGCCTCGACCTACCGGACGCACGGCACGGCCGCGGTCTCGAGTGTGTCGATCAGCCTGAGCCTGGCCGCGGCGCGCCCGTTGGGTCGCGGTGACCGCGCCGGTCTGGCCGCCCGGTGGCTGCCGGGCACGCGATGGAGTTGAATCCCATCGGCTATTTGAACGCCGAGAAGCCGAACGCGAGCCGCACGAACGGCCCTCGCTGGTGGATGTGCGTGGTCGGATCCACATCGAACATGCTCGAGTACGCGTAGCCAGCGTCGAGCGACGTGAACACGATCGGGGTGTTCCACGTGACGCCGAGCGCGGCTGTCGTGCCGACGCCCGTCGAGTGTGTCTGATCAGAGCGGGTCGTCGATTCGATCCCTCCGCCGAGCTGCGCGATCGCGTGGAACTCGAACGCGGAGCTCGCGCGGACCGACCAACCTATCTGCGGGCCCAGGAACATCAGTGTGTGACCGTCGCCGATCACGGCGTCATAGCCGAGGCCGAAAATCGGGCCGCTGGCGAGCTTGCTCATGCGCACGTCGAATCCGAGGACGGCGGCCGTCGAGGTCACGCCGGAGTCGTCGACGCGCGTGACGCCACCATGCGGTTGCAGCGTCAAGACCCATGGTCGCCCTTGATCGACGACGCGCGTTTCATCGACCAGCGGACTCGAATCCCACAGCCGTTCGAGCCGGGTCGCCGAGGGTGTGACCTTCGTCGCGAGCGCATAGCTCGCCGTGCCGAGCAAAAAGGCGTCCCCGACGTGAACGCCATCGAGCGCGCCGACGGCGAGCGCCCCAGCACGGACTTCGGTGTCGACCGCAAATGCCTTCGCGTTCAGGTTGGCATCGATCCAGGTGGTCGCGCGCGCGATTTGCTCGGAGACGAGCGGCTTCCACCCGTCGATACCTTCGACCGTCGCCGAGTGCCAGGCCCCGAGCGTCCGGTTCGCCTCGCAAAAGTGCTGGGGACGGCCTTTGAGAAATCGCGGTGTCCACGTGGTGAGAGCGACCGTGATCGACGAGGTCCACGTGGGCGTACCGCCGGGTCCGCAATGTCCGTTCTTGATGCCACCGCTGCACGTCTGGCGGAACGTGCTGTCGATAAGGCCGTACGTTGCTTTCGAAGCCGGGGTGACGTCGAGCTGGAGGATCGCATCCGCTTGCCCGGCCTCCACGGCGGCGCAGAGATCCGTGCCCGGCGCGACGTGGTGCACCTCGATCTTAGGGTCGCGGGCGAGCACCGCGAGCACGTGCTGCTCGAGCTCGACCGTCTGATCACGAGTGTCGTTGTCGGTACGGCCGAGCTCGACGAAGAGCGCGACCCGATCCGGACGAAGCCGCGGCTTCTCGACCTGCGCGGTCTCCGTGGTGACGAGCCGGCAACCGCCCGCCATCACGGCCGACAGGATCGCGAGCACGAGTGCAGGTCTAATGAGTGACCGCATGATGGAGAACCGTGTCTTACACCGGACTCGGGAACATAATGTTCAGGGAGGCAGCGACCTGCCGCGCATTGCCGAGGATAACCCGGTCGATGCGGCTGTTCGGAGCGGCGAAGGCAGCCTGGGCTTGGCAAGTTCCGAAGCGGTTGACGGAGGGCGTGCAAGGAGTGTGAGCGATCCCACCGTCGGAAGGCTCGGCCATCAGCGCCGTGCGCAGGCTCGCGGTCGGCACCGTGGCAACGGTGCCGAGGCGTGGAACTTCAGGCGCCGAGCTCGAGCTCGGATCGAGGGGCATCGGGCGGAGCGCGTTCGGGGCGATCGGGCACGACGTCGGAGGTCATGCGCTGAGGTGCCGACCCTGGTGGCGACCGAGTTCGGCCTCGAGGTCTCGCACGCTGGGCGAGTCCGAGCAGTCCTCACGGGTTGGTCGGACCGCTTCTGGGCGAGCGCACCTGTGCGTTACGACTGGTGTCTCCATGCCCGGCCGCATTCGGTGGCAGGGTGGTCGATCTCGCGAAGCGCACGAGCACGCCACCAACACCGACCGCCCACAGATCGCCGTCCGCGGTGCCCCACAACGCGCTGATCGCGTTCTCAACGCCGGACCATTGCCTGGTCTCACGGCCTGCTTGATCGATTGCGAAGACCTGGCCCATCCATCCTCCGAGCCACAGTGCGTCCTTGGTCTGCCATCCCGCGTAGTGTGGGCCCGTGGTGGGAATGCGCTGCCACGCTCCGCCATCGTTGCTCCGTCTGAGGACCTTGTCAGTGAGCCACCACAGCTCGCGACCGCGCCCCAGTAACCTCCCGATCCCGGGGAATGCGCGCCTGCGCTGTTCTGTGGTCGGACGATTCCCGAACCGCGTCACGCGCCCGCCGTCCAAGCGCAGCACGTCGACTGGTCCCGCAGTGTATGCCACACCGGCGATGCATGCGACGTCGCCGAGGTCTGCGAGGACCTCACCGATCTCGAGCGGTCGCCAGCTGTCGCCGTGATCGCTCGAGTACAGGATGAGGCCGGCTTCGCCAACGGCGTAGAGTGCCCGCAGGTCGCAGCCACCCACGGCGAATAGCCTGGCTTCGGTCCCGCTCGCGACGCGATTCCAGGTCGCGCCGCGGTCCTGTGAGCGCAAGATCGTTCCTCGATCGCCAACGACGAGCACGGTGCCCGCCGCACTCCAGACGCCATTGAGCGAACTCCAGTGCTGCCGCGCAAACACGAACTTCTGGGCGCCTTCCGTGGCGTGGACGATCACGCCTCCGCGGCCGCCGCCCTGGCCGACGAGATAGACATCATCATCGCTGCTGCCCCACACATCGTTCAACGATCCGACCACGCCGCGATCTCGGCGATCCCAGACCGAGCCCTCGCTCGAGGTGCTGACGAGCCCGTCCTGGCCGACGGCGATGAACCCCTCCGCCGTGCCCCACACCGCATTGATGATCTCTCCGGTGGTCTCCTCGATCCACGTGGTGCCGCCGTCACGCGACTGATCGAGCGAGCCATTGTGAAATGCGAATACGTGCTGTCCGATGCTCCACACCCGACCGCCCCAGCTCGGTCTCACCCCGGTCCAGCTCACCCCACCATCGAGCGAGCGGACGATGCCTCGAGTTTTCGAGGCCGCGAGCAAACGCCCCGGGACGACGTCGAGAGACTCGTAGTCGTCGCTCTCGGGGAGTTGCGAGAACGTGTAGCTCTCGCCGTGGTTGGTCGACGTCGCGAGCGTGCCGTCCGCCGCGAGTGCGCGGAGCTCAGAGCCGGTCCCGCCGATCGCGACGATCGCGGCCGTTCCCACCCGCTTCATCGTCCAGGTCTCGCCATCATCGGTGCTCCGGGCGATGATCCCGTGCCGTGGTGTGGTGTATTCGATGCCGCCGGCGTAGATCGTGGAGCCCGAGCCCCACACCGCCGCCAGCCCCACGTTAGGCCCAGATCTTGGGGAGCCCCGACGCCATTCATGATCTCCGATCTCGGAGTTCGCTCCGAGGCAACGCATCACGACCCGCGCAACGTGCGTGACGTACCGGTCGAACATCCGCACCGGCGTGCCGACGCTGATCCGCATGGAGCCGGCGAGCGGCCCGACCGCGGCGGTCAGCATCGATCAGGAGCTTCGTACTCGAGCTATCGGCGGCCGAGCGCACGGCGGACCGGATCTCGGTGCCGGTTGTCCACAACACGAGCCCGCCGTCGACGACCAGCGAGTGAGGTGACGCCTGCGCCGTCGCCAGAGACCGCGGCTGACAGCTGGCAATCGTGCACGTGCGGATCTCGCCGGTGGCACCGCCGATCGTCCAGTACAGATCGCTACCGTCGAGGGCGAGCTCGCTCGCCCCACCTCGCTGTCCGCGATGACCGTGGGCTGGCCGGCGATGTCATCGAGGCCAAACACGCGATCGCACCCGCCCAATGCGAGGAGTGCGAGGACCGCGAGCAACGCGATCCGGGCGATCCGGGCGAGCATCGAGACCAGCATCGCGTGACCCACGTGCCGTCATAGCAAGCGCGCGGCGCGCGCGATCGACCAGCACCGTGGGCAGCGTGTGGCGCTGCGCGAGCTCCGACTTGCTGTCCATCCGGCGATCACCGACCACGAAGTTGAGCCGCGGGGTCTCGACGACGACCGACGCTAGTCACGCCGGCGGGAATTGGCGGTCTGCGTGGTGAGCGTGCCGGGTCCGAACCTCCCCTAACCACGTTCGGGCGGCTCACGTTCGGGAACCTCGGCGTGATCTATGCCGATGGAGTCGGCGTCGAGCCCGATTCGGCTCGGGCGATCACGCTGATGCGCATGGCGTGCGAGCGCGGAGCGCTCAAGGCGTGCGCGAGCCTCGGCAAGATCTACGGATGGGGCGAGGGGGTTGCGGACGACGATGCCACCTCCGTCCCGTTCAATCGCTGGGCGTGCGAGGGCAGCATCCTTTCGAGCTGCTACGAACTCGGCATTCAGGTGACCAACGACCAGCATCGCCTACGATCCGCGCGTCGACTGACGACTGGCGACTGACGACTGACGACTGACGACTGACGACTGACGACTGTCGACTGTCGACTGTCGACTGACGACTGACGACTGACGACTGACGACTGACGACTGACGACTGACGACTGACGACTGACGACTGACGACTGTCGACTGACGCGACGCGACGCGACGCGACGCGACGCGACACCATCGAGGCGACCACACGAACCCGAATTGTTCGGCGAGCTCGCGCAGTTTCGAGCGTGCGCCGATACACTGAAGCGAATGAGAGAGACACGACGTGTAGCCGCGGCGGCTCTGTGCGCGTGCGTCCTCGTGTTGCTGACCGTGGTCTCCACAGCACGTGCCCAGCCAGCTGACGGCGGCGTCATCACGCCAACACAGCCGCCGCCGGACGCGACGCCGACCGCCGACGTCCCGACACCATCCGGCGAGGTGCCCTCGAACGAGACCCCAGCACCCGCTGAGACGCCTCCGACGACCGATCAGCCCGAGATCTCCGCGCCGACCAAACACAAGCACCACAAGAACCACGACAGCGGCACGGAGCCATCGCTCGACCAGGGTGATGTCGTCGATGCGGACGACCTCGGCGGAACCTCCAGTCATGGCGTCAACTTCCGGTTCCTGCTGCAGCCGCGCTACACCACGAACGTTCTCGACCACGACATCGACCCGACGACGACGCTCGATCCACGGCTTCAGGATGGCTACTCGATCAATCGCGCGTTCATGCGCGCGGTGAGCTCACCCCGGAAGTGGATGACGCTCAAGTTCCTCGCCGACTTCTCGCAGTTCTCGCATCGCCAACCCAAGCGCGCGCTCAAGCTCGCCTATGTGGAAGTCCGTCCGGCACACCACATCACGCTGGTCGCGGGCTTGTTCAAGCGAACGTTCTCGTTGCTCGAGTTGCTCGCGATCGCGAACTTCGAGCTTGCGGACGTCGGCCCGACAGACACGTTGATCAAGCACGCCGAGCTCGGCGGCCGCGATCCGGGCGCGATGATCGAGATCACGCCGCTGCACAAGAAGAAGAAGCTCGCGATCTACTTCGGTGTGTATGGCGGTGGCCTCGCCGGCGTCGACGCGCGCCCGTACGGGCTGATGACGGGCCGCATCGAGGGCCGTCCGATCAAGCACCTCCGACTCGGCATCGACGGTGCGTGGCGCCCGCATGGCCAGAGCCCGATCGCGGCGGGTGTCCCGTCGACCACGACCGCGGGGAAGGCCGTGTCCGCGGACGCGAGCGTGATCTTCAAGGCTCTCGAGGTCCGTGCCGAATGGCTCTGGGGAGATCGTACCGATCGAGCGATCGCGACCGACGCGAGGACGTGGATGGCCTTCTGGGCGGTCGGTGCGGTCAAGCTCGACGTCTCCGACAGCGTCCGGCTGATGCCTGCCGTGCGCTTCGAATGGCTCGATGCGGATCGCGAGCATCCGATCGGGCGTCGGTACCTGATCTCGGGCGGCCTCAACGTGATGGATCGCACCGACAGCCTCCGCCTGCTCCTCGACGTCTCCCGCAATCAGGTCCAGCCCGGCACGTTTCCGCTCGGCGTCCCGCCGCTTCTGCTCGACGCCAGCTCGACGACCATCACCGTGCAAATCCAGGTGAAGGTCTGAGCGCACATCCGAGGTGTGCAAGTCACGGAACGACTGTCCGCGTGACGTACAGCACCCGCAGATGTGACAAGTACTTGCCAACAAGGTGCCGACGGCATCACGATTGGCTCATTGCAGCCCATCATACGCCTCGCCCTGTCGACGTTGATTCTCGCCGCTTGCGGCAGCTCGAGCCCTGACCACGGCCCTGATGCCGGAACCGGATCCGGTTCCGGAACCGGAACCGATGGCGGTGTCGACGCACCCACCAACCCCGCCCAGCGCTACGAGCCGTGGCGGGTCGGCGCGACATGGTCTTACAAGTTCACCGATCCCACCGGCGTGAAGCCGGCGGCGACCGGGCGGAAGACGACGATCGGCGCGCAGGAAGACGTTGGCGGGCTCCACGCCGGGCAGCTGGCGTACAAGGCGCACGTCGAGACGCTGGGTGGCGCGAAGGACGTCTGGGAGACCCCGATGGGCGACCTGGATGTTCGCTACAAGACCGCGTACTACGACGCGACCGGCGCGCTGACGGAGACCGATGTCGAGCAACCCTCCCGGCTCAAGCTCGACGAGAGCGTCGCACACACCGCGACAGGCGCGATGTTCACGGAGACCTTCATGGAGAACGTGGTGAAGACCGGGACGGCTCCGACGACGAAGTCGGAGACGCTGGCGTGGAAGGTGATCAGCACCAGCGAGTCGGTGACCGTGATCGCTGGTACCTACACGAACGTCCTGCACGTGCAGCGCTTCAACGCGGCGAAGGCAGAGACGGTCGATTACTGGTACGCGCGCGGCGTGGGCAAGCTGAAGGAGACCGGCGGCAACAACGACGAGGAGCTGGAGGCCTTCACCCCAGGACCATGAGCGACGCCGCTGCACATCGCAGCGCCAACGCGGCGATGCGTGCTTCCGGCTGTCGAGCGACGAGTTCGCGATCGTGACGCCGGGCACCGCGCTTGAGGGCGCGAAGATCCTCGCGTCGCGGTTGAGCACGCACATCGTAGAAGCCAAGCTCGCAAAGGCACGCTGAACGCGAGCTTCGGCGTGGTCGAGGCTGCCGAAGAGCCCCCGGCCGAGCTGCTCTCGCTCGCGAACCGCCCGACAGATCCTGCTGGCAGATGCTCGTGAACGTGTTGCGGTTCGGGAAGGCGTTCGCGAACTGCTGCAGGCGCACCGGCGGATCGGCCAGCTCGAGGTTCATCGCGCCCTGGTACGAGCAGGAGTGCCCCAGCGCCGGCAGCGGCGTCGGTGAGCTCGAAGGTGCGCGGAGGTCGACCTGGAAGGCTTCCGTGGTCCCCGCAATGCTGCCGATGACGAGCTGGTGACTTGAATGGGGCGCGCTCTCGTCGCGCTCGCCGAGAAGGGTCTCGTTCACTTCACCAGCGCCTCCCATCGCGGGTGACCGCGCAGCGCCGCGAGGTCGTCGTCCCTGGCGATCGCCTGGGCCACGAGGTCGACGATCTCGCTCGCACGTCCATGCTCGTTGAAGTACCCCCAGCTCACGCGGCAAGCACAAGCCACCGCTCCGCGCGGTTCGAGGGCGATGGTCTTCGCCATCTCGCTCGCCGCTCGCTCGCCGCTCGCTCGCCGCGCCTCGGTGTGGGCACGACTTATTGGACGAACAGACTGCATTGATTAACATAAGTTCGTCGAATATGATGAAGCGGTGGTCCCTCGGAAGCGCGCCTATCACAGCACTCTGCGCAAGGCTCAGGCCGACAAGACGTGCGCGCGGCTCGTCCGGATCGGCCGCGCGCTTCTCAAGAAGCACGGCGCGGC
>JAYSYE010000557.1:0-9860 GCA_043716635.1 Deltaproteobacteria bacterium
CTCCGCTGCGAGCGCGCGCGCGAGCTCGACGCGCTGGCGCATCCCGCCCGACAGCTGGTGCGGATACACGCCCGCGAACTCGGCGAGCCGCGTGATCGCGAGCCACTCGGCAACCTTGCGATCCCGATCGCCGTCGGATGTGCCGGCCGGCAAGCCCTCGGCGATGTTCTCCCGCACCGTCAGCCAGGGGAACAGGCCGCCGTCCTGGTAGATGGTCCGGCTCTGCCCGCGGCGCACGAGCGTGCCGCGCGTGGGCGTCAGGTGCCCACCGAGGAGCGCCAGCAGGGTCGTCTTGCCGCACCCGGACGGGCCCACGCACACCACGAGCTCGCCGGGCTCGACGGTCAGATCGAGATCGTCGATCACCGCGAGCGCGCCGTAATCAAACCCGACGCCCGCGAGCTCGAGGATCGGCGCCGTCACTGCTCGAACCCCCAGCGCACGCTCGGCAGCTTCGCGAGCCGCGCGAACAGCGCATCGATCCCGATTCCGATCACCCCGACCACGATCATCCCGCACACCACGAGGTCCATCCGCAGCCCGTTGCGCGCGTCGATGATGAGGAACCCGAGCCCGCTGCGCACCGCGATCATCTCCGCCGCGACGACCACCATCCAGGCCACCCCGATCGCCACGCGCAGCGCCGTGACGAGCTGCGGCATGATCGCCGGCAGCGTGATCTCGAGGAGCACGCGACGCCCGCGCAGGCCCATGTCCTCCGCGACCCGGTAGTAGACCTTCGGCACCGACGCGGCGGCGGCCGAGGTCGCCAGCACCATCTGGAAGAACGTCGCCAGGAACAGGATGAAGATCGCGGGCGGATCGCCGATGCCGAACCACACGATCGCGAACGGCACCCACGCGATCGGCGACAGCGAGCGGAAGAAGTTCACCCACGGCATGAGCGCGGCGCGCGTCGCCAGCGAGCGGCCGATCACGAGCCCGAGGGGCACCGCCACGATCACCGCCGTGGAGAAGCCCCACGCGACGCGATAGAGCGACGCGATCGTGTCCGTGACGATCCGTCCCGAGGCCAGCTCTGCGAGGAACGCGCGCGCCACGGCCGGTGGCGACGGGATCGTTCCCGGCGGAAACGCACCGAGCGCGAACGCGATCCACCAGATCGCGAGCAGGACCAGCCCGGTCCCCACCGGTAGCAGCACCCGCTTCACGCGCGCATGCTACCCGCATTCGCTCGCTGCAACGCGCGCCGACGAGCGGCGGCAGCGAGTCTCGTGGCATCCTGCGGCCCATGACGCAGCAGAAGATGGTAGCGGCGATGCGCGTCCTCGTCATCGCGGCGCTGCTACCGCAGGGGGCGCTGGCTGCGCTCTCGAGCGCTGGCTGTGGCAGCGACAGCATCGGCCCGCCGGATGCCCCCGCGTCACCCTGGAGCACGACCACCCCGCTGCCCGAGCCGCGTCTCGAGTCCGGCGTCGCCGCGAACGGCACGCAGGTGGTGGTGATCGGCGGCTACTCGTCGAGCCTCGAGCAGGGCCTTGCCGTGTCCCGGCAGGTGCTCGTGCTCGACACGTTCGCCGAGACGTGGACGCCCGTGACCCCGGAGGCACCGGTGGCGTGGACGCATGCGAGCGCCGCGACGGCGGCAGGATCGATCTTTCTCCTCGGCGGGCTCGACCAGCAGCTCGCCGCGCACGGCGATGCCTACGTCCTCGATCTCGGCGCGCGCGTCTGGGAGGCGATGACGCCGATGCCCGCGGGTGAGGAGCGGGGCGCGGCGGCGGTCGTCGTCTATCCGCCGTTCGTGTACCTGTTCGGCGGCTCCGCTACCGTCGGGGCGCTGGCCACCAACCTCGCGATCGATACGTCGAGCTCGGGCCCGACGCGTCGCGGGGTGTGGTCCGCGCTGCCGCCGCTCCCGGCACCGCGCTCGCACGCCGCGGCGATGCGGATGGCCAACGGCACGTTCATCGTCACCGGAGGCTTCGATGGCCAGGGCAAGCCCCTCGCCGACACGCTCGAGCTCGCCCCGAACGCGACCGCATGGACGGCCACGCGCAAGCCCATGCCGACCGCGCGCGGCGGGTGCGCGTACGGGGTGGTCCTCGGCGAGCTCGTGTGCGCCGGAGGCGAGACCGAGGCCGCGGCGCTGTCGGTCGTGGAGGGCTACGACCCGATCCGGGATGTCTGGATGACCTATCCGCCGCTGCCGGTCCCGCGCGCGGGCATCCACGGTGCGGTCGTGGGCCAGCGGCTCTTCATCCCCGGTGGATCCGAGAGCCTGCGCTTCGAGCCGACCCCCGACGTGTTCGTGTTCTCGCCGCTGGACACGCTTCCCCGTGCCCGGCTTGGATCGAAACCGCCCGGACTCGATCGAAATTAGATCATCCGGGCCCGCGACGCGTCGAAGCGGGATGCGCTCGAACCTTGTCGGTGTGATCTCTGCCCTCGGTGCCGCCGCCGTGCTCGCGTACACGGTCCCCGCGGAGGCCTTCTGCGGATTCTACGTCGGCGGTGCCGGCGCCAAGATGTTCAACCACGCGACCGAGGTCGTGCTGATGCGTCACGGCACGACGACGGTGCTGTCGATGCAGAACAACTATCAGGGGCCGCCCGAGCACTTCGCACTCGTCGTGCCCGTGCCCGTCGTGATCCACGAGGATCAGGTGAAGACGCTCGATCCGGCGGTGTTCGAGAAGCTCGACACGCTCGGCGCGCCGCGCCTCGTCGAGTACTGGGAGCAGGATCCGTGCAACCCGTACGCGAATGACCCCGACCGCGATCTCTCGATGCCGTCCATGATGGCCGTCGACGAAGTGGCGAGCGAGGGCCGCGACGAGGCCGAGTATCACGTGAAGATCGAGGCGAAGTTCTCGGTCGCCGAGTACGACATCGTCGTGCTGTCCGCGAGTGAATCGACGGGCCTGCAGCGCTGGCTGACGGCGAACCAGTACGCCATCCCCGCCGGCGTGGAGCCGCTGTTGCGACCGTACGTGGAGCAGGGCACGAAGTTCTTCGTCGCGAAGGTGAACCCGAAGAAGGTCCGGTTCGTGAACGGGATGGCGACGCTCTCGCCGCTGCGGTTCTCGTACGAGAGCCCCGAGCTGTCGCTGCCGATCCGCCTCGGGCTCGCGAACTCGGCTGGCGACCAGGATCTGATCGTGAACATCCTCGCGCCGAACCAGCGCTACGAGGTGGCGAACTATCCGAACGTCACCATCCCGACGAACCTCGCCGTGACGGACGCGGTGCGCACGCGCTTCGGCGAGTTCTATGCGGCGCTGTTCGACAGCGCGATCGCGAAGGTCCCAGGGGCCGTCGTCACCGAGTACGCGTGGGACTCCGGAAGCTGCGATCCGTGCCCGGGACCGACGCTGGATCCCAGCGATCTGGCGACGCTCGGGGCCGACGTGATCGGCGCGTCCTACAAGGACGTCGGCTCGTACTCGTACACGCTGACGCGCTTGCACGCGCGCTATGGCACCGACGTGAAGCAAGACCTCGTGTTTCGCGCGGTCGAGCCGATCACCGGTGGCCGGGGCCTGCCCGACGAGCACGGCGCGATGGACACCACGGTGCACGCGGACGGCTCGAACAACTTCCAGGGCCGGTACGCGATCCTCCACCCGTGGACCGGCGCGCTCGCGTGCCCGACCCCGACCCGAGGCCGCTGGGGCGGACCGCCCGACGGCCAGCAGATCGCGACGCAGGCGGCGTCGAACCTCGCGTTTGCACCCCGCGGCAACGTGTCGCTCTCCACGCTCGTGGCGGCGGACGTGCCCCAGATCGGCGTGATGGCGAGCAAGGGGAGCCCGCTCCCGACGCCCGTGCGGCAGCCGCAGGGCTGTGGCTGCGATGCGGCGAGCGCGGGCGGTCTCGCGGGGAGCGCGGCCACCGGGCTCGGTGTGCTCGGGCTCGTGCTTCGCGGTCGCCGCCGCGGTCGCCGCCCGCGCACTGGCTGCTAAGCTCGAAGCGCGATGCAGTGCGGTCGATGTGATGCGGAGCTCGTGCCGCCGATCGCACGCTCGCGGTGGTGCAAGCGCTGCGACCTCGCCTACGACGGGTGGTCCCGGCAGTACGCGGCCGACATCGTGTGGCAGGTCCTCGGGGCCACCACCGTGGTGGCGCTCGTGGCGCTCGGCCTGCCGCTGCTCGGATTGCCGACCGTGCTCGCCGGAACCGGGATCTTCGCCGGGGCGGGTACGCTCGCCGCGCTGAGCCGGCTGAACACCCGGCGCCGCCGCAAGCAGTTCACGACCGCAGGCGCCGTGCCGCGCGCGTACCTGCCCGAGAAGGTCTAGGTCAGTTCTCGGTCGGGCTCGGGCTCGGGCTCGGGCTCGGGCTCGGGCTCGGGCTCGGGCTCGGGCTCGGGTCGCGCGACTCGTAGACCGCGCGCGAGGGGAGCTCGAAGGCGCTCAGGAAGCCGCCTTTGCCGCACGCGGTGTCGAGCCCGATGCAGGCAGGCCCCGCCCAGAGGTCGGTGGGGTCCTCCGGGGTGTACGTCGACATCTCCTCGGGGAGCGTGCGCGTCGTGGTGTGGCCGAACACGATGAGCTTGCCGCGGTAGTTCGTGAAGAAGTCGCGGTCGCGCAGCCAGAGCAACGCGCGCTCGGGCTTCACCGCGGACGGGTGCGGAAACTCGCCCTTCATCCGCTTCACGCCGGCGTGCACGTAGATCGCGTGCTCGTCCTCGTAGAAGAAGGCGAGCGTCCCGAACCAGCGCGCGACGTCGTCGGGGAAGAACGACGCGTCGAGCATCGCCTCGATCTCGAGCCTGGTGGGCGGGTCGTCCTCGCCCGGAACCGGCCCCGCGACGAACGAGCGGTAGCACTCGAGGCAACCGTTGCCGCGCGGCAGGATGAACTCCGGCCAGGGGGTGCCGTTCCGGATCTGCAGCCAGGCATCCTCGTGATTGCCACGAAGTGCCACGACCTTCATCGGACCGGCGGCCTGGAGCGCCCGGACGCGGGCGACGACTCCCGCGGAGTCCGGGCCCCGATCGATGTAATCCCCCAGAAACACGAGGGTGTCCTCGGCGGTCAGCGTGGGGAGGCGCGTCAGCAGGCGGTCGAGGTGCGCGAGATCGCCATGGATGTCGCCGATCGCGAAGGTCCGGCCCTGCACCGGCGCGACTGTAGTGGAGGAACTGGCGACGGGCACGACATCGGTGTCGCTTCTCGCGGCACTGTGGCGAATCTCCGCCAGGTCAGGCCGTGAAGATCGCATGCTTGGCGTGGCACGAACCGTGGAATGATACGGCGCATGCTGAAGGTCACTGCTGCGATGCTGCTGCTCGGGTCCACGGTCGCGTACGCGCAGGCGCCGGGCGAGTACAACCCCACGCCTGCTCCCACGTACGCGCAGCCGCCGGCGCCGTACGAGGTCCCCGCACCCGTGCGCGAGGTGAACCCGCTCCGGAAGCGCTTCTCGGTGTCGCTCAACGTCGGCGGCATGGGTGTGAGCCCTGCCCAGAACGGCTACGACAGCTACGACAGCACGACGTTCAACGTCAGCGAGCTGGCGTTCCGCTACCGGCTGTCGAACCGCATCGGCGTCGAGCTGTCGTTCAACGGCGGCCGCGAGATGCTCGCCAACGGCCTGGACGGTGACCTCGCGATGGGCGGCGGCACCGCCGCGCTGCAGTACCACTTCCGCCCGGACCATGCGTTCAACTGGTACCTGCTCGGCGGTCTCGGCGCGACGGTGATCGCGTCGCGCACGGCCTCCACCTACGAGCGCGACCACGCCACGCGCGGCCACGGCATGCTCGGGGCCGGGACCGAGGTCCGCCTCTCGCCGCACTGGGCGCTCGAGGGCGAGCTGCGCTTCCTCTCGATCGGCACCGCGATGTCGACCGACCAGTCCACCCCGGCGTATCCGACGATGGGCGGCACCGCGACACCCACCGTCCCGAAGGCCGGCCGCCTCAGCCCCGACGAGGGCTATGGCGCCACGCAGTTCACGGTCGGCGCCTCGTTCTACTTCTGAGTCACGGCTGATCGTCGACGGTGGCCTGGATGGCGGCGGCGACCACGCGAGCAAAGCGCGCGCGGGCCGGTGCGTCGAAGGTCGTGGTGTAGGGGAGGTGGATGAAGCCGGCGCGACCGCCGCGTGAAGCCATCGCGCCGATGTCCGCGAACATGACGTTGTTGCAGATGTAGCGGCCCGGGTCCGTGCTGTGCTGCGGCGCCTCGCCCAGGTCGACGAGCGCGGCCTCGATCGCGTCGAGCGGGAGCAGCGTGGCCCGCGTCGCGGCGGCGGCGGCATCGATCGGCTCGGCAGCCCGGATCACGCCGCGGTTGTCGGGGACGCCGCCCGCGATCTCGCCGGTGTCCTGCAGGTTGTAGGCGGTCTCCTCGAGCGCGATCGCGTCGCCGCCCTGGCCGAAGCTGATCACCGCCGCGGGTTCGCAGCGCTCGATCACCTCGACGATCGCGGCGGCGGCGCGGTCGTACTCGACCGGCAGCACGAGCTTCATCACCTGCGCTCCGTGCAGCGTCGACACGTCGAGTGCCGTCACCGCGACGCCGGAGACGTTGTCGTGCCAGCCGTCCGCCGGGAACGGCTGGAATCCCGTCACGAGCACCTTCGTGCCCGTCGGGTCGCCTTCGAATGCGCACGCCGCGCCCCGCGTCCGTAGCTCGACCCGCGCGGCCTCACCGCCGCCGCGTGCGCGTAGCTCCGTCACCTCGCCCCGCGCCGGCAGCAGCGCGCCCACGGGCACCGCGAAGATCGTGCGCAGCGTCGTGTCCGTCCGGGTCGCCGTCCCCGCCGCGACGAGGCGGGCCAGCGTCGGACCCAGATCCACGCGTCCGCTCGCCGTCTCGACCTCGAGCGTGTCGAGCTTGCGCCCGAGCGGCAGCTCCATGGTCAGCACGTCGCGATCGGCGACCGTCCCCGAGCCCGGCGCCATCACGACGCCGAAGTGCGTGGGGAACAGCTCCACGTAGTCGAGCTCCACCGTCGCGCCGCTCGCGGGCGTGATCGAGACGCTCGCCGCGCCACTCGCCGGCACCGCGATCGGGACATCGATCCACACGCCCGTGCGACGCACGCGCGCCGCGGTCAGCTGCTGCGTCACGAGCGCGTGGCCTGCGCCATCGAGGATGGCGAGCGTCGCGACCGTGCCCTGCCGTCCGCCGGCCGTCACGCGCAACCGCGCGTTCGCCGTGATCGCGCCGCTGCGAGCGCCCTCGGGCAGCGTCGCCACGCAGGCGCGCGCGAGCTGGATCGCTGCGCCGCGCGCGGGCCCCGCCTCTGGACAGGCGACCTCCGCCTCGAGCAGCTTCGCGTTCAGCGGATGGCCGGCGCCATCGTACTTGCCGTCGAGAAAGTCCCGCAGGAGCCCGGCGTTCGGGTCAGCGGCGGGGGCCGACGCCTCGCCCGGTGCCACGCAACCGCCCGCCATGAAGCCAGCCGCGAACAGTCCTAGGAACCCGGGGATGCGCACCGGACGGAGCAGAGCACCGCTCGTACCAGGTCCACTGCGCCCGACCCCGAGGAGTCACCGCAACTTACCGTGTGCACCGGTGGCGACTCGCCTGGCCATGGCTCCAGGCCAGGCGGCCTCGCGCGACGGAGGGCCAGCGCGCGGCTTTCGGTGCCATCGGCGCTATCGGCGCTATCCTCTGGGCCGTGCCGGCGACCGTGGTCGATGCCGTGAGGTCGCCGATGCCGTGCGCGTGCCGCTGCCACGAGGTGCTGTCACTCGACGAGCGCACGGCCGGAATCGCCGCCCTCTACCGCTTCGACGACGCGATGCGCGGCCTCGGCCAGACGGTGATCTGGGATCTCGCCGCACCGGTGATGTGGCGCATCCAGCAGCAGCTCGGTGCCGTGCACTGGGTCGCCGTGCGCGAGAACGGCTGCATCCACAGCCGGCTCCTCGGCTTCTGCATCCACGAGCTCATCCACGCGATGAACGGTGACGCGACCGCGCCGAACTACGGCACGCCGCCCGGCCTCCCGTATGGCGTCCCCGCGTCGGTGGCCCCCGTCGACGAGGCCGCGTTCCTTCACCCGTTCAACCAGCACGAGGCGCGCGCGTGGGTGGGCATGAGCGCGGTCGCGTACCGGCTGTTCGGCATCGAGTGGGACGTGCGTTCCGTGCGGGATGTCGGCACCTACGGGTTCCCCGGCGGCAACGCGCTCTGCGACGTCCCGGTGGGGTACCGAGCGGTGCCCCACTTCGATCGCGAGCAGCACGCGCGCCGCTACTACGCGCTCGCGCGCAAGCTCGAGGACGAGGCGCGTGACTGGTTCACGCCGACCAAGCTCGACGAGATCGCGGCGCGGTTCGAGGCCGCCGAGGCCGTCGGTCACGCGGGGCGACCGCTGAGCTATCCGCCCCCGCGTGAGGTGGCTCGCATGAAGCCGCGCACGCCCGGTCGCAACGACCTCTGTTCGTGCGGCTCGATGGCGAAGTGGAAGGTGTGCTGCGGTGCGCGCCTCGGCTCGTGACCAGGGGTACCGTCCGGCCATGAGCCTTCGACGTCGTGCAGGATTGCTCGCGCTCGTGTCTGCGACCGCGGCGTGCGGCAGCTCCCGGCCGGACGTGACCGTGCCCGCGCCCACCGTGCCCGCGGGTGACTCGCCCGTGGCCGCCACGCCGCCGCCTGCCGCACCCGGGCTCGTGCCGCCGCAGCCGACGCTGCGCCTGCCGAAGAACTTCATCCCCGCGAGCTACGACGCCCGCCTCGCGATCGATCCGGGCGTGACCACGTTCACCGGTCACGTCGCGATCTCGGGCGCGATCCGCGAGCTGTCCTCGGGGCTGTGGCTCCACGCCGAGGGGCTCCGCATCACCCATGCCGTCGCGCGTCGGGGCGCCACCGAGGTCGCGCTCGCGGCGACGCAGCACGCCCCCGACCTTCTCGAGCTCCGCGCGGCGACCCCGCTCGCGACGGGCGACTGGACGATCACGCTCGATTACAGCGCCACGTACGAGCCGGTGAACACGGCAGGGGCGTTCCGGCAGACCGTCGACGGCACGCCGTACGTCTGGACCCAGTTCGAGGCCACGTTCGCGCGGCGCGCGATCCCGTGCGTCGACGAGCCGGACTCCAAGGTCCCGTGGAAGCTCACGCTCGACGTGCCGACCGCCGACATCGCCGTCGCCAACACGCCCGTCGCGACCGACACCCCGCTCGATGCGGCCCATCACCGGGTCGTGTTCGCGACCACGAAGCCACTGCCGACGTACCTGATCGCGTTCGGCGTCGGACCGTTCGAGATCATCCCCGCCGGATCGAGCCGGCGCGGCACGCCGATCCGGATCGTCACCGTGAAGGGCAAGGCCCCGAATGCCGCGTTCGCCGTGAAGACCGCCGCGCGCATCCTCGATACGGCCGAGGACTGGTTCGGCTCGAGCTACCCGTACGAGAAGCTGGATCTGCTCACCATCCCGATCACCGTCGGATTCGGTGCGATGGAGAACGCGGGCCTCATCACGTTCGCCGAGGACGCGATCCTCGTCGATCCGAAGACCGGATCGCGTGCCCGTCAGCACGAGTGGATCTCCACCGCGGCCCACGAGATCGCCCACCAGTGGTTCGGTGACCTCGTCACGCCCGTGTACTGGGATGACATCTGGCTGAACGAGGGCTTCGCCACGTGGCTCGCGACCAAGCTCACGTTCAAGTTCGATCCGGCGTACCACGACGATCTCGCGATCCTCGAGACCCGCAACACCGCGCTCGCCGACGATGCGCTCGTCTCCGCGCGCCAGGTCCGCGAGCCGATCCGCACGCCGGACGACATCAGCAACGTCTTCGACAACATCACGTACCTGAAGGGCGCGTCGATCCTCGCGATGCTCGAGCGGTACGTGGGACCCGACGTGTTCCAGCGCGGCG
Source organism: Deltaproteobacteria bacterium (assembly GCA_043716635.1). Classification (GTDB taxonomy): domain Bacteria; phylum Myxococcota_A; class Polyangia; order Haliangiales; family Haliangiaceae; genus JABFXX01. The sequence continues at coordinate 9,816 of JAYSYE010000557.1, forward strand.
TGCGCGAGTACCTCGCGTCGAAGGCCTACGGCAACGCGACCTCGA
>JAYSYE010000558.1:0-9846 GCA_043716635.1 Deltaproteobacteria bacterium
CCGCAGGGTCCTGCCGATGGCGCGACGATCGTCGCGACGCCGGCGCAGGGCCCGCCGGCGCCCGGCCAGATGGTCGTGGTCGTGGCGCCCCACAACGAGAACTGGAGCAACGTCTCGCACATCAACGGGCAGCTGGTGCCGGTGGGGCAGAAGCTCGACTACCTGGTCAAGGACAAGGAGTGGAACATCTCCACGAACCCGATCGGATACCTCTTCGGCCTCTTCGGCGTCTCCGTGGCGAAGTCGATGAACCACAACGTCGCGCTCCGCGGCGACGCGAACATCTTCAGCGTCGATGGAAACTCCGGGTACGAGGTCGGGATTTCGGTCCCGATCTACTTGAAGCGCGTGTTCTCCGGCCCGTTCCTCGAGCCGGGTCTCATCGCTCGCAACTGGGACACCGACCACGAGAGCTCGCTGGTGGGTCCCGAGGTGCTGTTCGGGTGGCACTGGACGTTCGACTCCGGCCTCAACGTCTCGGCCGCGGTCGGCGCCGCCAAGAACATCCAGGGTCGGCAGGAGACCTGCGACGGCTACGGCTACTGCTACTCGAACGGCCCCGACATCGAGCCCGCCGGCTACTTTCGCGTCGGCTACGCGTTCTAGGTCGGTTCGGGGTCAGGGCAAGACGACGAGTCCCGCGCCGCGCCCCCGGGCGGCCTTGGCCCCCGCGCGCGTGACCCGGGGATCCGAGCTCGGCTCGAACACGAGCGTGGTCAGGGTGACGAACGCGCGCACGCCGGCGCGGTGCACCCACGCGACGAGCGCCGCCAGCTCGGCGACCGGGAAGTTCGCGGCGCGCGCCTGCGCGCGTTGAACCCCCCGTCCAGCCCGAAGTACACGGCGTCGGCGCCTGCCGTGAGCGCGGCGGCCAACGCGTCGCGATTGCCAGCGGGCGCCAGGATTCCGGGGCGACGAAGCGACATCGCGGGGCAGGGCCCGGGGCGGGCGACCTTCCCGGGCAGCGTTCCATAACACGCTACATCCTTCCAGCACCATAGATAATCGATATTTGGCACGCCCCATCCTCTTGCGCGCGTCGACACCCGTTCGCTATATCGCCGCGCAAGGAACCCACATGATGTCTCTATTGAACTGGCTCGCCGCCGCGGCACCCGCCGTCGTCGAGCGTCCTCACAGCGAGGCGCAGCTCGTCCTCCCGAACTTCCGGGACGTAACGTTCCTCGGAGTCACCGGCTGGAACATCCTGGCGATCGGTCTCGCGGTGTGCGCGATCGGGTTGCTGTTCGGCCTGATGAAGTATCAGAAGCTGAAAAACCTCCCGGTCCACAAGGCGATGCTCGAGATCAGCGAGCTGATCTACGCCACGTGCAAGACCTACCTGGCCACGCAGGCGAAGTTCATCGCGCTGCTGTGGCTGCCGATCGCGACGATCATCGTCGTGTACTTCGCGGTGCTCGAGAAGGTGCCCCTCCCGAAGGTGCTCGCGATCGCGGGCTTCTCGGTGGTCGGCATCCTCGGCAGCACGCTCGTCGCGTTCTTCGGCATCCGCGTGAACAACTTCGCGAACTCGCGCGCCGCGTTCGCGTCGCTGCGCGCGAAGCCATACCACGTGATGGCGATCCCGCTCGAGGCCGGCATGAGCATCGGCACGGTGCTCATCTCCGTCGAGCTGCTGCTGATGCTCAGCATCATGCTGTTCCTCCCTGCGAACTACGCGGGCCCGTGCTTCATCGGGTTCGCGGTCGGCGAGTCGCTCGGCGCCGCTGCGCTGCGCATCGCGGGCGGCATCTTCACGAAGATCGCCGACATCGGGTCGGACCTCATGAAGATCGTCTTCAACATCAAGGAGGACGACGCGCGGAACCCGGGCGTCATCGCGGACTGCGCCGGTGACAACGCCGGCGACTCCGTCGGCCCCACGGCCGATGGCTTCGAGACCTACGGCGTGACGGGCGTCGCGCTCATCACGTTCCTTCTCGTCGCACTGCCGAACATCCCGGGCGTGCCGATCTTCGGCGCGGCCGATGCCACGGGCCACCGCACCGTGACCGACCCCGGCGAGTTCGCGATGACGATCATCCTCGTCTGGCTGTTCGCACTCCGCATCGTGATGATCCTCGCGTCGGTCGGCAGCTACCTCATCAACGAGATGCTGACGAAGGCGAAGTACCTGAACGCCGACAAGATGAACTTCGAGCACCCGCTCACGGTGCTCGTGTGGCTCACGTCGCTCGTCTCGGTCGGCCTCACGTTCCTCGTGTCGTACCTGCTCATCGGCATGGACACGGCGTCCGCGCTGCCGAATGGCATGTGGTGGAAGCTCTCGGTCATCGTCTCGTGCGGCACGCTCGCCGGCGCGATCATCCCCGAGCTCGTGAAGGTGTTCACGTCGGTGAACTCCCGCCACGTCCGCGAGGTCGTCACGGCCTCGAAGGAGGGCGGCGCGTCGCTCAACATCCTCGCCGGGCTCACGGCCGGTAACTTCTCGGCGTACTGGATGGGCCTCACCATCACCGCGCTGATGGCCGTTGCCTACGGCGTGTCGCGCCTCGCCGGCATGCAGGATCTGCTGAACGGGACCAACGCGCTCGCGGGCATCCCGATGACGCCGTTCGCGTGTCAGGCAGCCGCCACTGTGTTCTCGTTCGGCCTCGTGGCGTTCGGGTTCCTCGGCATGGGTCCGGTCACCATCGCCGTCGACTCGTACGGCCCCGTCACGGACAACGCGCAGTCGGTCTACGAGCTCTCGCTCATCGAGCAGGAGCCCGACATCGCTGCGGCGATCGAGCGCGAGTTCAAGTTCAAGCCGAACTTCGAGAAGGGCAAGGAGCTCCTCGAGGAGAACGACGGCGCGGGTAACACGTTCAAGGCGACCGCGAAGCCGGTGCTCATCGGCACCGCAGTCGTCGGCGCGGCGACCATGATCTTCGCGCTCATCATGCTCGTGACCGATGGTCTCGAGCCGTCGAAGGTCGCGTACCTCTCGATGATCCACCCGCCGTTCCTCCTCGGCCTCATCGTCGGCGGCGCCATCATCTACTGGTTCACGGGCGCGTCCACCCAGGCCGTGTCGACGGGCGCCTACCGCGCCGTCGAGTACATCAAGGCGAACATCAAGCTCGACGACACGCCGGGCGCCAAGGCCTCGACGAAGGACTCGAACAAGGTCGTCGAGATCTGCACGCAGTACGCCCAGAAGGGCATGGTGAACATCTTCCTCGTCGTGTTCTTCACGACGCTGTCGTTCGCCTGCATCGACTCGTTCTATTTCATCGGCTACCTGATCTCGATGGCGCTATTCGGCCTCTACCAGGCCATCTTCATGGCCAACGCGGGCGGCGCCTGGGACAACGCGAAGAAGATCGTCGAGACCGAGCTGCGCATGAAGGGCACCGATCTCCACGCGGCGTGCGTCGTCGGTGACACCGTCGGCGACCCGTTCAAGGACACGTCGTCGGTCGCGCTGAACCCGGTGATCAAGTTCACCACGCTGTTCGGCGTGCTCGCGGTCGGCCTCGCCGAGCAGCTGACGGCGAAGGGCTACCTCGAGGTCAAGTACACGATCGCCGTGGTCGCGTTCGCCATCTCGATTGTGTTCGCCTACCGCAGCTTCTACGGCATGCGCATCGGCTCCGCCGAGAAGCCGTCCGTCGAGGGCTAGCGTAGACGCCGCCAGCGACGCCTTGCCTCGCTGTCGCGGCGCCGAGCCCGTGCTACCACGCGGGCATGAGCGAAGTCGTCCGGGCCCCGCGCGGGAGCAAGCTGAGTTGTAAGGGGTGGCAGCAGGAGGCTGCACTGCGGATGCTCATGAACAACCTCGATCCCGAGGTGGCCGAGCGCCCGCAGGATCTCGTGGTCTACGGCGGCACCGGCAAGGCTGCGCGCAGCTGGGAGGACTACCGGATCATCGTTCGCGAGCTGCAGCGGCTCGAGAACGACGAGTCGCTGCTCGTGCAGAGTGGGCGCGCCGTGGGCGTGTTCAAGACGCACGAGGAGGCGCCGCGCGTGCTGATCGCGAACTCGAACCTCGTGGGCAAGTGGGCCACGTGGGAGCACTTCCGCGAGCTCGAGGCAGCGGGCCTCATGATGTACGGGCAGATGACGGCGGGCTCGTGGATCTACATCGGCTCGCAGGGGATCGTGCAGGGCACGTTCGAGACGTTCGTGGCCGCTGGCAAGCAGCACTACGGCAGCGACCTCGTCGGGCGCTTCGTGCTGTCCGGCGGGCTCGGTGGCATGGGGGGCGCGCAGCCGCTCGCGGCGACGATGGCGGGCGCCGTGTACCTCGGCGTCGAGATCGATCCGACGCGCGTGCAGCGTCGCCTCGAGACGAAGTACCTCGACGAGCTCGCGCCCGATCTCGATGCGGCCCTGCGGCGCGTCCGCGAGTGCGTCGCGGCGAAGCAGCCGCGCTCGATCGCGGTGGTCGGCAACTGCGCGGACATCTACGCGGAGCTCGTGCGCCGCGGCGTGACGCCGGACCTCGTGACCGATCAGACGTCGGCTCACGATCCACTGGTAGGCTACATCCCGCAAGGCTACTCGATCGAGACGGCGGCCGAGCTGCGCACGCGCGACCCGGAGGAGTACGTGCGGCGCTCGCGCGCGTCGATGATCGTCCAGGTCGAGGCGATGGTCGCGATGAAGGCCGCCGGCGCGCACGTGTTCGATTACGGCAACAACCTGCGCGCGCAGGCCGAGCTCGGCGGCCTCTCGCACGAGGTCGCGTTCTCGTATCCGGGCTTCGTCCCGGCCTACATTCGGCCGCTGTTCTGCGAGGGCAAGGGCCCGTTTCGCTGGGCCGCACTGTCGGGGGATCCGGCGGACATCGCCGTCACAGACGCGGCGGTGCTCGACGAGATCCAGGACGATCCGATGCTCGCGCGCTGGATGAAGCTCGCCCAGGAGAAGATCGCGTTCCAGGGCCTGCCGGCGCGGATCTGCTGGCTCGGCTACGGGCAGCGCAAGCGGGTGGGGCTGCGGTTCAACGAGCTCGTCCGCACGGGCAAGGTGTCGGCGCCGATCGTGATCGGGCGCGACCATCTCGACTGCGGCTCGGTCGCGTCGCCCAACCGCGAGACCGAGGCGATGAAGGACGGCAGCGATGCAGTCGCGGACTGGGCGATCCTGAACGCGCTCGTGAACACGGCGGCCGGCGCCTCGTGGGTGTCGTTTCACCACGGCGGCGGCGTCGGGATCGGGTACTCGCTGCACGCGGGCATGGTCGTGGTCGCGGACGGCACGGACCGCGCGGCGCGCTGCCTCGAGCGCGTGCTGACGAGCGATCCGGGCATGGGCATCATCCGCCACGCGGACGCCGGCTACGACGAGGCGATCCACGCGGCCGAGGAGCGCGGCGTCGTCATCCCGCGCCGGCGCGCGTAGGCACGGCGATCGGGATGCTCGATCTGCTCGTCGCGAATGCGCGCGTGATGACGTGCGACGGGGAGGGGCCCGATCCTCTCGGCCTCCTCGACGATGCGGCGGTCGGCGTGCGCGACGGGGTGATCGCCTGGGTCGGGCCGGTCGCGTCGGCGCCCGCCGCGCGCCAGCGGGTCGACGCGGGAGGGCAGCTGCTGACCCCGGGCCTGGTCGACTGCCACACGCACGCGATCTTCGCGGGCGACCGCGCGCACGAGTTCGCGCTGCGTGCGCGGGGTGCGAGCTACCTCGAGATCGCGGCCGCGGGGGGTGGCATCGCAGCCACGCTCGGACCGACGCGGGCCGCGAGCGATGCCGAGCTGATCGCGCTGCTGTCGGAGCGCCTCGTCACGCTGCGCGCGGGCGGCACGACGACGCTCGAGGTGAAGAGCGGCTACGACCTCACCGTCGCGGGGGAGCTGCGCCTCCTGCGGTGCATCGCGGCGGCCGCGCGCGCGCCGCTCGCACCGCGCATCGTGCCGACGCTGCTCGCCCACCTGGTCCCGCCGGAGCGGCGCGGTGATCGCGACGCGTTCGTACGCGAGCTGTGCGAGGAGCTCGTGCCCGCGGTCGCGCGCGAGCGGCTCGCGACGAGCGTCGACGTGTACTGCGACGACGGGGCGTTCACACTCGCCGAGTCACGCGCGATCCTCGAGGCGGCCCGAGCGGCGGGGCTCGCCGTGCGAGGCCACGTCGGCCAGTTCGCGGACCTCGGCGCCGCTCACCTCCTCGCCGAGCTGGGCGCGCTATCGGGGGACCATCTCGAGCAGATCGACGACGCGGGGATCGCCGCGCTCGCTCGGGCGGGCATCGTCGCGGTGATGCTGCCGGGCGCCTGCGTGCAGCTGCGCCTGCCGGTGCCGCCGATCGCGAAGCTCCGTGCGGCGGGCGTCGCGATGGCGATCGCGAGCGACCTCAACCCCGGCTCGTCGTACTGCGAGGCGCTGCCGATCCAGCTCTGGCTCGCCTGCACGCACTTCGCGATGACGGTCGAGGAGGCGTGGCTCGGGGTGACGCATCACGCGGCTCGCGCGCTGGGGCTCGGCGCAACCGGGGCCGGGACGATCGCCGTCGGCGCGCCCGGCGATCTGGTGCTGTGGGGCTGCTCCGACCCGGCGACGGTCCCGTATCGCTATGCAACGCCGCTCGTCAGCACGGTCTGGATCGCGGGCCACGCGACCGCTTGACGCGCCCGCCCCGCGTCCCCATCTTGGTGGCGCTCTCGAGGGAGGGGCACACGATGGCGATGAAGGAACGCGAAGCGGTCTCGGTGTCGGGGTGGTTGGCGCTGCTGTTCGGGCTCGGAGCGATGGGGGCCGCCATCTATGCGTGGGCGCTGATGCGGTTCAACCCCGTGGATCCGGCGCCCTACATCGGCGCGGGCATCGGCCTGTTCCTGCTCGGCATCGTGCTGCTCTCCGGCTGCGCCGTGATCGGGCCGAACGAGTCGCGCGTGCTGACGTTCTTTGGCAAGTACACCGGCACCGTTCGCCAGCACGGCCTGCGCTGGATGAATCCGTTCACCAGCAAGATCACGGTCTCGCTGCGCGCACGGAACTTCGAGACTGCGAAGATCAAGGTCAACGATCTCGATGGCAACCCGATCGAGATCGGCGCCGTGATCGTGTGGCGCGTGACGGACACGGCGCAGGCGACGTTCGATGTCGAGAGCTTCTCGAGCTTCATCGCCGTACAGGCCGAGAGCGCGATGCGCAACCTCGCGATGCATCACCCGTACGACACGCACGACGAGTCCCTGATCTCGCTCCGCGGGCAATCGGAGAAGGTCTCGGACCTGCTCCGCATCGAGGTGAACGAGCGCATCGAGTCGGCGGGCTGTCAGGTGATCGATGCGCGCATCGCTCACCTCGCGTACGCGCAGGAGATCGCTCAGGCGATGCTGCAGCGCCAGCAGGCCGGCGCGATCATCGCGGCTCGCAAGCTCATCGTCGAGGGCGCGGTGTCGATGGTGGAGATGGCGCTCGAGCAGCTGTCGAAGCGCGGCATCGTGGAGCTCGACGCGGAGCGCAAGGCCGCGATGGTCTCGAACCTGCTCGTGGTGCTGTGCGGAGAGCGGGGCACCCAGCCGGTCGTGAACACGGGGCAGAGCTACTGAGATGCCGCGGGCGCCCGTGACGCTGCAGATCGAGCCTGCGCTCGTCGCGGCGCTGGAGCGCTGGGCGGCCGACGAGCTCGCGAGCGTCGACACGCAGCTCGAGAGCGTGCTGCGCGACGCACTGCGCCGAGCGGGGCGCCTGTCAGCTGGGGGCAAAGGTCACCCGTACCGATAGCCTCCCCGGTTTGCGGATGCGCCCGGTGCGCGCTGCCGCTACGCCGGCGCGCTGCGGCCGCGCACGAAGTGCAGGACGATCGCCACCACCGCGGCAGCGAGCAGGAGGTGGATGGCGAACGCAGAGACGTGAAACACCACGAATCCGAGCACCCAGGCGATGGCGAGAGCGGCGGCGATGAGGAGGATCATGCGGCTGGTACAGCAAGGATCGATCCTGCCCGGGGTAGCATCTGCGGGCGATGCGCGATCGCTCGACCCTCGGCGTCCTGGTTGCTCTGTGCGCGGTGGCCACCGCCTCCGTTGGCGTCATGGGCTGCGGCGGCAAGGCCCCAGGCCCCGCACAGCCGACCGGAGGCCCGGTCCTCTACGACCGGATCGGCGGGAGCAAGGTGGTTGCCGCCATCGTCGATGACTTCATTGCGACGGTGCAGGCCGACGCGCGGATCAACGCGTACTTCGTCGGCGGTGACCTCCCGCGGTTGAAGACGATGCTGGGCGACCAGCTCTGCTTCTACGCGAGCGGACCCTGCAAGTACGAGGGCAAGAACCTCCACGACGCTCACGAGGCGGTGGGCGTCACCGGCGCCGACTTCGCGGCGCTGGTCGAGGATCTCACGTCCGCCATCGACAAGCAGCAGCTCGCCAGGCCCGAGCGCGACGAGCTGCTCGGCAAGCTCGGCGCCGTGGAGTCCGCGGACCCGGCGGCACCGGGATCGACGGCGGCTGCCCCCGCCGATGCGAAGCCGAGGGTGGGGCGCGGTGGACGCGCGCAGCCCGTCGACGCGACCCGCTGATCGAGCAGGCGTCGCCGAGCGATCAGAGGCCGGCCGCGGCGAGCAGCGAGCCGTCGTCGATGAGCGCGCGCACGGCGATGATGTCGGGTGCGATCGGCCGATCGACCATCATCGCGGGGACGCGCGCGCGGATGCAGGCGTGCGCCGCCTCGAGCCGGGGCGTCGTGCGCAGCGGCCGGCGCAGATCGATGCCCTGCGCGGCGCAGAGCAGCTCGATCGCGAGCACCGTGCGGACGTGGTCGTGGATCGTCGCGAGCTTGAGCGCCGCGTGGGCGCCCATCGAGACGTGGTCCTCGCGGCCCGCCGACGATGGGATCGAGTCCACCGACGCGGGGTGGGCCAGCACCTTGTTCTCCGAGACAAGCGAGGCCGCCGCGACCTGCGCGATCATGAAGCCGGAGTGGAGGCCGCTGTCCTTGGCGAGGAACGGCGTGAGCCCGCTCGAGAGCGCCGGGTTGACGAGTTGCTCGACGCGGCGTTCGGAAATGTTCGCAAGCTCGGCGGTCGCCATCGCCGCGAGATCGAGCGCGAGCGCGAGCGGCTGACCGTGGAAATTCCCGCCGCTCACGAAGTCAGGCTCGCCCGCGGCATCGAGAAAGACGCTCGGGTTGTCGGTGACGCTGTTGATCTCGCGCTCGAGCACTGCGCGCGCCCAAGAAAACGCATCGCGAGACGCGCCGTGCACCTGCGGCATGCAGCGAAGCGAGTAGGCGTCCTGCACCTTGGAGCAGTGCTTGTGACTATCCATGATTTCACTTTCCGTGAGGAGTACACGCATATTGCTCGCGACGCTCTTCTGACCGGGATGCGGACGTGCTTCGTGGAGTCGAACATCGAACGGACGCAGCGACCCTTGTAGCGCTTCGAGGCTCATCGCACCGGCGATGTCGGCGACGGTCGCCAGGCGTTCGGCCTCGAGGACGGCGAGTGTTCCGAGCGCGGCCATCATTTGCGTGCCGTTGATGAGCGCGAGGCCTTCTTTTGCTTCGAGCACGATGGGCGCGAGCTTGGCGCGCTCGAGCGCGGCGGCGCCTTCGAGCACTTCGGCGCGCGTGCCGCGGCCGAGAGAGGCAGGATCGACCGAAGCTTCGCCTTCGCCGAGGAACACGAGCGCAAGATGCGCGAGCGGCGCGAGATCGCCCGAGGCGCCGACCGAACCTTGCGCCGGAACGCGTGGGTGCACGCCACCGTTGAGCATGCCGACCAAGAGATCGATGAGCTCGGGACGCACGCCCGAGTGACCGAGCGCGAGCACCTGCGCGCGAAGGAGCATCATCCCGCGGACCTCGGGCACGGGCAGGTCCGGTCCGATGCCAGTCGAGTGCGAGCGCACCAAGTTTCGTTGGAGCGCGCGGATGTCGCTGGCCGAGATGC
>JAYSYE010000559.1:0-3236 GCA_043716635.1 Deltaproteobacteria bacterium
CTGAAGCGTGATGACGTCGTGGAACACCCTCATGCCATGCGCGTGCGCTCGCGCCGCCAGCTCGGTCGGGTTGCCGTAGCTGGTGATGACCACCGGGACCTTCGCCGCCACGCACGCCGCGAAGTCCGCCTCGATGCGCTCCTTCGGCGTGAGCCCGATGGTGATGTTGATTCCAAATGGCCTGTCGGTCCGCGCGCGAATCCACGCCAGGTCCTCGGCAAACTGCGCGCTCGTGCGCGCATTGAGCGACGGCATCGACCCCAGAATGCCCGCCTCGGCGCAGGCGACGATCATCTCCTTGTTGGAGATGAGGAACATCGGCGCCGCGACGAACGGGTACTTCAGGCCGAGCTTCTTGGAGAGCGGCGTCTCTAGCTTCATCGTGCCGACAGGGTATCGTCACTCGCATCGACGTGCCGGAGCCCGATGCGCAGATGACGACGATGACGACGATGACGACGACGACGCCCAGCCCGGCGCCGACCGACTACGTGCTCGGCACCGACGACATCGAGGTCGCGCGACTCGGCGCGCAGCATGCGGTGTGGCGCGACGCGGCCCGCGAGGCCTGGGCGCGGGCGGGCATCTCGGCCGGTCACACCGTCCTCGACGTCGGTTGCGGGCCCGGATTCGCGACGCTCGATCTAGCGGCGGTCGTGGGTCCCACCGGTCGCGTGATCGCCGTCGACAAGTCGCAGCGCTACCTCGACCACCTCGCGGCGCGCGGCCTCCCCCAGATCACTCCCGTCCTGCGCGACTTGGACGGATCCGACGCGCTCCCGCAGGTCCACGCGGCCTGGGCGCGGTGGGTGTTCTGCTTCCTCACGAAGCCGCGCGACCTGCTCGCTCGCGTGGTAGCCGCGATCGAGCCCGGTGGCGTCTTCGTTGCGCACGAGTACTTCGACTACCGCACGTGGCGCACCTCGCCGCGCGTGCCCGAGATCGAGGAGTACGTCGCCGGCGTGATGGCGTCGTGGCGCGCGTCGGGCGGCGAGCCGGACATCGCGCTTTCGCTGCTGCCGTGGCTCGAGGAGCTGGGGGTCGACGTCGTGTCGGCGCGCCCGATCGTCGACGTCGCCTCGCCGTCGCATCCGAAGTGGGGGTGGCTCGCGTCGTTCGGGGCGTCGGGGCTGCCGCGGCTCGTGGAGCTCGGCGTCATTTCCGCCGAGCGCGCCCCGGCGATCGCGGCCGCGTGGGCCACGCTTGCCGAGCGGCCGCACATCCACATGGTGACGCCGTCGCTGCTCGAGGTCGTGGCCCGCAAGCGCGCGTAGGGAGGGTCTGGCGTGGTGCGGCGCGCTACTCGACGCGGCCGTGGAGGCCACGGATGCGGCGGTGGGCGCTGAGCGCGACCACGACGGAGCCGCCCGTGACAGCGTGCTGGTCGCGCGTGTCATCGAGGCGCGCGTAGGGCGTCCGACCGACCTGGCCGAACGCGGCGAGGCCGAGGTGGTGCGTCATCTCGCGCTGCACGTGGAGTGTCGCGCCGAGCGAACGCTCGTCGAGCACCGCGGGGGTGCGGGTCCACGTGCGCGTGCGGGCGATGAACGGCGCGACCGCGACGGTCGTCTTGCCATGCGCATAGGTGAGCGTGCCGGCGACCCGCGCGTCGAGCGCCTGGTTGCCGTCGAACGTCGCGAACACGGATCGGGCGACGGTCAGGCTCGCGGTCAGGCTGCCGCGCCGCATTCCGAGCGTCGCATCGCCGACCGCGGCCACGACCGTGGGCAGGCCGCTGCCATCGACCGTGTCGGACGTCGAGCTCACGACCTGCCCGTTGACCTCGGTGCTCGTGCTCTGCGTCGTGGTGCCTCCGAGGTGCCCCGTGCCGGCGCGCGCCGAGCCGAACCAGTGCGGCGTGCTCGCGCTGAGGGCCACCGGGAACACCGAGAGCGCGACGCCGCCGAGCTCCGTCGCGCCTGCCGCCACGGCGGTACTGTCGAGCACGAGCGCATCGAGCTGCAGCGTGCTGTCGGGGGCCACGCGACTCAGCCGGTACAGCGAGAAGTCGAAGTCGAGCTCGAGCGTGCGCTGCGAGTCGGCCCCCGCGGTCTGCGTGGTCACCGTCCGGTCCATGGCCATCATGAAGACCGAGTGACGCGTCTCCGTGCCGCCCTTCGAGCGGGGGCCGAGGTTGCCGAGTCCTAACTCCGTGTGCTGGCTCGACACGTCGTAGCGGCTGCGCCAGAGCGAGCGGCGGGCATCGATCGCGGGCTCGAGCCCCGCGCCCTTCGTGCCGCCCACCACGAGCACGATCGGCGCGCCGAGCAGGCACACGCGGTAGCTCGTATCGAGCGCCGCGTGCGAGCTGCCGACGACGGCCTGCGCCGACGCATCGACGAGGTTGCAGCGGAACCCCGTCATCGCGACATGCGCGCCGACGGCGGCACCGACGCCGCGCGAGCTCGCGATCAGCGCCGCGTAGCCCACGCCCGCCAGCCACGGCGCCTCGGGATCCTCGGGTCCCGTGGGATCGCGCAGCGCGGGGAGCTGGAGCTCCGCGCGCGTCACATCGAGATCGGGATCGGCGTGTGCGACCGCCGCTCCCAGGAGGTCCAGCACGAGCAGGCTGCACGTCACGATCGCGATTCGCATCGCGACCCGAGCTTTGCAAGCGCACGGCCGCGCGGCGGACCTCCTGGCGGGGCGTCAGCGCGCCCGGCTGGTGAAGGTTCGCCAGCCGCCCTGGTGGATGGAACGATTGCCCCGACAGGTTCAGTCGGGTAGCAGACGCGAGCCAGCTGCCGTCGCGCCCGCCGTCACGGGCTTGTGCAGCACGACCGTGCGCCCGGCTTCGCGGCCGGCGTGGTGGGCACCGGAGGCGCGCATCGTGCGGCGTCGCGAGACGATGCGCGGGTTCCTGCTGCGATAGAACGCCTCGAGCTTCACGTCGCCGCGCCACACGAGGCCGGTGCCCGTCAGCGCGACGCGCTCGAGCAGCAGCTTCTCGCGAAAGCCGCGGACCACGCCGGTCTGGTACGCGATCCGCTCGCGCCCGCTGCGCACGCGCGCGTCGGTCCGGTTGTCCCGCCACAGCCGCTCCGCGGTCGCGAGCAGGAACGCCCAGACGTGGCTCGCCATCTCCACGTTCGGCGTGGTCCCCACGATCTCGTAGATCTGGCCGTGCGCGCCGGCCTTCGGGAGGTAGACCGGAATCCGGATCACCTCGACGAAGAACATCTCCGCGAGCAGCCCTGCCACCTCCGACTCCACGCCCGTGCGCCGCTTGCCGGGAT
>JAYSYE010000560.1:0-9820 GCA_043716635.1 Deltaproteobacteria bacterium
CCCTCGGTCTCGAGCGAGACGACAAACCGCCCGGTGTCCGAGATCATCGACTGGGTCGATTGCGGTTGGAGATCTCGGTGCCCGAGCGGCCAGTGCACCCCCGTCACGAGGTCTTGCACCTCGGGGGACGAGCCACTCGCCTGGAACACCGCGAGCTCGCTCTGATAGGCGACACTGAAGGCCACGTTGTTCGCCGAGGCGAGCCAGGTCCGCACCTGGTGTCGACCACCGCGGTCGACGAGGTACGTGGTGCCATCGGCGGTCGTGACGATCAGCTGGGAGCGCGACACGTCCTGCTTCATGATCGGTCCCGGCAGCACCGCGAGCTCGACCTGCGTGCCGTCGGCCTGCCACTGCACCACCCGCGCGCCCGATGGCACGGTGACGGCCCCGTCCGCGTCGGAGATCAGCGTGAGGCTGCGATCGAGCGTGCTCGCCGCGACCTGCGTGGTCTCCTCGCGTCCGGTCGCAGTGTCCGTGCGCCAGAGCGTCCCGTCGGACCACAGCGCTGCGATGTGCGTGCCGACCCACGCGAGAGATTGGAGTGTCGAGGCCCGTGCGACCACCGTCTCCCGGTGGCGGCCGTCCGCCGCGACCCGCACGACCGCGCCCCGGACGGTCGCGGCGAGGACCTCGCCGGTGTCGAGCAGCGTGGCGAACGTCGCCTCCTCGTTCAGCGGGCTGACGACCCCGCCGCGGGCGACGAACGCGAGACTCGGATCGAGCACGGAGTACACCAGGTAGCGATCGCCGCGGGCCTCGACGCGGATGGCCATCGGTGGCATGTCGAACGGCAGCAGGGTCTCGACGTGGGACGCGAGGTCGAGGGCGAACCAGCGGCCGCTGCGAAGGAACGCAACGCGATCGTCCGGAAGCATCGTCGCGGCGTTGACCGCGGGCACGGAGAACCGCGGCGGGATCAACGCGCCCACATCCCACACGAGGAGGTGGCCTGGCGTGGAGCCCACGATGAACCGACTCGTCGGCGAGGACACGACGCGAGTGAGCGCCAGCGTGGGCATGTGAATCTCTCCGCGCGTCCCCCATCGGAGCAGCTCGAGGCTGCCGTCGATCATCGCGACCAGGTAGTCATCGCGCGTGCGCTGCAGCGGCGAGCTCAGATCGATCCGGCGTCCGCCGACATCGAACCACCGCCCCCGCACGAGCTCCTGAAACCCGTACTCCCCGACGACGAACAGCCGCTCGCCGATCGCGGTCATGCTCGCGATCCGCTGCGGCAGCGGGGTCCACTCCGCCGCACCTCCCGCGGCAAACTTGCCGAGGCGCGCGCCGAGCTGGGCCCAGGCGGTGTGCGCGACCGGGTCCCAGTCCATCGCGCTCGGTGCCCCTGCAGCGAGCACCGTGCGTGACCCGGACCCGCCGATCGGCAGGTCGAGCCGGACCAGCTCGTGCCGGGTCGCGACGAGAACGACGCGACCGTCCTCGGCGACCTCGAAGCGCTCGACGTCGGTCACGGGCAGCACGTTCGCGCCGCGACCCGCGAAGTCGGTGCGCCACAGGCGATGGCCGGCGTCGGTCCAGAAGACCGCCGTCGAGGTGGGCTGGGGGGCGCTCGTGTAGCCGGGCAGCACGAGCGGCTGCTGCGCGCCCGAGGCGAGGTCGACGAGCGTGAGCGCGCCGCTGTCGTCGAGCAGCAGGCGGCCGTCGCCCGCGAAGTGGGCGACGACGCGCGCCCTGGCCGCCTTGCGGAAGGACGCCGTGCGAGTCACGAGGTCCGCGACCAGGATCGAGCCGTCCCGTCCCGACACGAGCGCGTGCGTGCCGTCGGGTGACAGCTCGAGCACGGTCGGGTCGTCGACTCCGGGGATCTCGTACGCGATACCGGCCGCGCGAGCACCCGCGGCGATCCCACGTGCCGCGCGCCAGTTCGTGGCCCAGCTCGCCGGCGACGCGCGGAGCTGCTTCAGGAGCCCCACTGCGGCCGTCGGGTCGGTGGCGACGAGCGTGCGAGCCTGGGTCAGGAGCAGCTGGTCCGCGCGCTCGAGGGCAGTGGCCTCCGCGACCTCCGCCTCGTGCTGGCGCGTGCTCGCCAGCCGCGCCTGGATGTCGGCGCGGTCGCGCGCTGCGAGCACGCTTCGCAACGACACCGCTCCCATGGCGGCCAGCGCGACGAGCGCGAGGGCGGCCACCGCGACCGCGACCCGGTTGCGCCGGACGAAGCGGGTCACGCGCTCGAGCGACGAGTACGCGTGCGAGGCGACGAGCTGCCCCGTGAGGTAGCGCATCAGATCGGCGGCGAGCTCTCCGGCGTGGGCGTAGCGAGCGTGATCGGTGTAGGCGAGCGCCTTGTCGACGATCGCAGCGAGCTCGCGCGGCGTGCCGGGTGCGAGCGTGGCGATCGGCGTGGGCGGGCCCCCCATCGCCGCGTCCATCATGTCCTCACCGGTCCGGCCCGCGTGGGGCGGACCCTGCGCGAGGACGTAGTAGAGCGTGGCGCCGAGCGCGTACACGTCGCTTCGGGCGTCCACCGTCTCGCCGCGAACTTGCTCGGGCGCCATGAATCCGGGCGTGCCGAACACCGTGCCGATGCGCGTGTGGAGCGAGTCGCCGGGCGCGGGCGCGGCGAGCGGCGCGCGGCCCATCGACATGCTCGCGGCCGCGGCCGCGTCGTCGTCGGGATCGTCGGGCTCGTCCACGACCTTCGCGAGCCCCCAGTCGATGACGACCGTCTCGCCGAGCACGCCGACGAGGATGTTGGTCGGCTTGAGATCGCGGTGGAGCACGCCGCGCTCGTGGGCGTGCGCGACGGCCTGCGCCGCGGCGAGCACGTTCGGGACGAGTGCCAGCCGGCGGTCGAGCGTCGTCGCGGCCATGACGAGCTGGTCGAGGGGGCGGCCCGAGACCTTGCGCATCACGTAGAACGGCGAGCCCTCCTTCGTGACGCCCGCGTCGTACACGGGGACGATGGACGGGTGCTCGAGCCGCGCGGTGATCCGGGTCTCGCGGGCGAAGCGCCGGAGCGTCTCGTCGTCGGTGGCGAGCGCCTCCTTGACGGCGACGGTGCGGCCGAGCACCGAGTCCGTCGCGACCAGCACGCGCCCCATGCCGCCGCGGGCGATCTCCGTGGCGCCGCGGTAGCGCGCGTCCAGCTCCACGTGAGCGGACGTGGCCCGGGCGGCCGGCGGGCGTGACTTCGCGGGGGCGCCGACGCGTCGAGGTCCGTCGGCGACGGTCTCGTCGTCACTCACGGCGCGCGCCACCCGAGCGTCGCGGGCGCGCCGGGATCGAGCGTCGCGTTGGTGAGCTGCGGCAGCCAGGCGGCCGTGGCCACGGCGTCGGCAGGGAGGGGGAGGTCCCAGGCGAGCAGCGAGTCGATGCTGGTCGCGATCACGCGCGTGCCGTCGCTGCTGATCTGCGCGTCGCGATACGCGCGAGCACGCTGGGTCACGGTGCCGGCGAGGACCTCCGGCGATCCGGCGAGCGTCCAGCGATGAGCGGCGAGGGCATCGACGACCTCGAGCTCGGAGCGGGTCTCCTCGACCGCGATGCCGACATCCGCCGCGAGCGACACGCGCAGCGACGCCATCGGCACGGCTGCGGCCCAGGTGGCGGGCTGGCCTGGGGCCCCGATCTGCACCGTGTACGTCGCGCCATCGTCGAGCACGGCGATGATGGGAGCGCCACTCAGCGGGCTCGTCGTGCCGAGCCCGGCGATCGGCCGTGGCAGCGTGCCAATGGTCGTCGGGGCCGCGCTCGTCGGCGCCCACCCGCGCAGCAGCGGACCATCTCCGATCATGACGGTGCCGTCGGCGATCACCACGAGGGCGGGGCTGGCCACGGCGGTCGTGGTCGAGGTGGTGGCGCCGCCCGCGAGGTCGATCCGGATCAGCGCGCGGTCATCGAACGAGACCGCCGCCCACGCCGGCGCCGTATGCGTGGCGACGAGCGCGAGGAGTCGTCCGGCGTGCTGCACGAGCGGTCGCCGCACCCGCGTGCGCAGGTCGTACAGATCGAGGTGGCCGGGTGTGGCGGGCGTGCCGGTCGTCGCGAGCAGGAGCTCCGTCGCGCTGGCGAACACGACCCGGTCCGCGGTGCCATCGAGATCGATCGGCGCGGCCCCCGCGCGCCCGACATGCACCTGGTGCGCGCCCTCGCTGCCACCGACGACGGCGACGGAGTTGCCATCGGGAGCCGCGGCCACGTCCACGAGGGCGCCCCAGACGCCGAGCGCCTGCGCGTGCCCCGACTGGAGATCCAGCCACTGCAGCGGGGCCTCGTCGTCGAGGGTCGCGTACACCACGTGCGACGGGCCCGCGAAGCGAGCCGTCACGGGCGCGCGGTCCGTGAGCCGCCGCGGCCGCGTGTCGGCGAGGTTCCACGCGAGCACGTGCCCCGCGCTCGCGGCCACGACGTACGGCGAGTGCACGCTGGCCGTGACCTGCTGGAACCGCCCCGCCGCGGGGCCGAGCGCGCGCTCGCCGTCGGGTGCGAGCACCTGGACGAGCGTCGCGCTCGCCGCGACCATCGTCTCGTCGAGCGATTCCGCGAGCGCGATCGCGTCACCGCCGAGGCCGGCGCGCTCGGTGGCGCGATCGCGCGTGATGAACGCGACACCGGAGGGCCCCGCCGCGAGCATGCCGGATCGCGGCGCCGCCGTGATGCGCTGGCGCGGCCCGACGCGCTTGCGCTCGAGCACCACGGGCGTCTCCATGCCATCGCTGTCATCCGCGGTGAAGCCGATCAGCACCGAGTCCTCGTCGTCCCCGAGCAGCGCCGCGAGGCGATCGCCATCGCTGGACCAGTCGAAGTCCGTGGCGTGGCCCGCGGTCACCAGGACCGGAGTGGGCGCACCCGCGGGGATCGTCGCAGCCGTCTCGAGGTGCAGCGCGTAGATCGCGGTCATGCCGGCGAGGGCGAGCCACGTGCCGTCGGGAGACGCGGCGAGAGCGGTCGCGGGCTCCGCCAGCGGGATCTCGATCGGCTGGGCCTGCGCGAGCTCGAGGTGCCACAGCGAGTGCGCGTCGTCGACCCAGTACGCGGTCGTGCCCACCAGCGTCAGATCGCGCACCGCGGAGGACAGCGTGACCGGCGCCGCGGCGAGCGTCCCGAGGTCGACCACGGCGAGCGTCGCGCCGTGCCACGTCACCAGCCGACGCTCGTCCGCGGTGATCGCGATGCCCGTCGTCGCCGTGGTGCCCGCGAGCGTGCCGAGCACGCGGGTGGTCCGGGCGGCCAGATCGTAGCGTCGCACGACCCCGTCCGTGCCCACGGACAGCGCGCTGGCGCCGTCACGGAGCAGGGTCAGGTAGAGCGTCGTCGCCGACGCGGGATAGCCCCACGGCAACCCACTCGCGCGCGCGGCGGCGGCGATCGAGCGCACCTCTCGCCAGTGCGTGCCCACGAGCGGTGCGGCTCGCGCCAGCGCGCGCGCGGGATCGGTCGCGACCTCCATGCGCGCCTGCGCGAGCGTCAGCGCATCGGCGCGGCTCTCGGCGCTCGCGCGCTGCGCATCGGCCTCCCGCCGCTCGCGAATCGCGATGCGGGACTCGGCATCGGCGCGGTCACGCTCGTCGATCACGCGCGACACGGCGAGCCCGGACACCGCCGCGATCGTCAGCAGCGCGGCGACCGCGACCGTGACCGCGATGCGGTGGCGGTGCAGCCAGCGCCCGAAGCGCTCCCGTCGAGTGTAGTAGTGCGCGGCGACGAGCTGGCCGTCCAGGAAGCGCTGCAGGTCGTCGGCGAGCAGGCGCGCGTTGGCGTAGCGGGCGGTGCGATCGAAGGCGAGCGCGGTGTCGACGATCGTCGCGAGCTCCGCGGGGACGCCGGCGACCATCTCGCTGATCGGAGTCGGGGGTCGGCTCGCCGCGGCGCGCATCATCGCCGCGCCGTCGCGTTGATAGTGGGGCGCCTTGCGGCACAGCAGGTGATAGAGCGTGGCGCCGAGCGCGTACACGTCGCAGCGCTCGTCGACCGGCTTGCCCCGCAGCTGTTCGGGCGCCATGAATCCGGGCGTGCCGTACACGATGCCGGCGCGCGTCTTGATCGTGTCGCTGTCGTCGAGGACGATCTGCTCGGGTCCGAGGTGGGGGCTCGGAGGATCGTCGGGCTCGGCGAGCTCCTTCGCGAGGCCCCAGTCGATCACGATCGTCTCGCCGAGCTCGCCCACCAGGATATTCGAGGGCTTGATGTCGCGGTGCACGATGCCGCGCTCGTGGGCGTGCGCGATCGCCTGCGCGGACGCAACGAGGTGAGGCACGAGCACCAGGCGCGCGTTCAGGTTCTCCGCGGTCGCGACCAGCTGCTCGAGCGGGCGGCCGGAGATCCGGCGCATCACGTAGAACGGCACGCCGTTGCCATCGACCCCACCGGCGTCGTGCACGGGGACGATCGCGGGGTGCTCGAGGCGCGCGGTGATCCGCGTCTCGCGCGCGAACCGGCGCAGCGTGTCCTGGTCACCGGAGAGCACGAGCTTCACGGCCACGGTGCGGCCGAGCACCGAGTCCATCGCCTCGACCACGCGGCCCATGCCGCCCCGCGCGATCTCGGTCCCGATGCGGTAGCGATCGAACGCCACCGCGTCGAGCGGGCCGGATCCCGGCGGCAGGCCGTGCACCGACGCCATCGTCGGCATGGCCGGCGCGACACTCGCCGGCAGCGCGGCGCCCGTGACGGTCGCCCCGATCACCGGTGCCGGCATGGTCGGCGCGCCGCTGTTCCCCTCCTCCGCCACGCGGGCGGAATGCTACTACGTGCGGACGGGCGCGAGCTCTTTGAAGGCTCGCACCAGCGCCCACGCGAACAGCAGCCCGATCAGCGCGAGCACGACCGTCAGCGGCATCACGTGCCAGTAGTCCTTGGGCTGCTCGCCGACGAGCAGCACGCGCGCATCCGCCGGGATCCCGCGCATCACGTACAGCCCGACGAGATCGACCCCCGCGAGCGGCGCCGCGCCGGTGGGCCCGGGTGTGGTCGCCATGCTCGCCTTCAGCTCCCGCCAGGTGGTCTCGTGGTGGCGCACGACGGGCTCGATGCGGGCCCACAGCTTCGCGGTCTCGAGCTTCTGCGTCACCGCCGCCACCGGCATCGCCACGTCGAGACGCGCCTGGCGCAGCACCGCGTCGCGGCGGGCGAGCTGCTCGGTGCCCGGCGACGGGGTGGCAGGGATGCCGATCGAGGCGAGGTGCGCCTGCCACTGCGCCACGTCGAGCAGGGGGCCGTGGTCGAGCGTCTTGTCGGTGAGCGTCACGTAGAGCGCGGCTGCGTCCGGCGCGAGCAAGTCGTACGCGATGCGATCGCCATCGGCGAGCGTGACGTCGCCGCCATCGACGGTCTTCACCGCATTCGTGGCGCTTCCCGCCGCGATCGCCGCGGGCGTCGCGAACACCGGTCGCGGGTTCGCGACCGCGTACGCGCGCACGGCATCCTCGAACGGCATCGTGGTCAGCGGACGGATGCGGCCGTGGTAGTTGCCGAGCGTCGGGGTGTCGTCGCCATCGCCGAGCGCGACCCACACGCGATCGCCGCTCCCGCGGAACGGCGTCAGCCGCAGCCCGAGCCCGGTCTTCGCCTTCGAGGCGCGAATCGCGTTCGCCATCAGCGGCTCGCCCTCGAGCTCGACGAAGCTCTCCGGGGCGACCTTGCCGGCGGCGACCTCGGCGACCGTGACGTGCTGCGCCTCGCCCGCGGCCGCGAACTTGCGGTCCGGCGAGAGCCGCAAGATGAAGTAACCACACAGGATCACGATCGCGGCGGCCGTGACGGCGCCGATCTTCGGACGCCCCCGCGAGAGCTTGATGAGATCCGGATCGATCGCGGACTTCGCGACCGGGGCGCCAGGCTCCGTGGTGGGCATCGGCGCGGTCATGACTGCGATCGGCATCCTATCTCGCTGATCGACAACACGCCACCGGGGTAGGTTGCGGGAGAATTCGCCCGATGCCTGGTGACGCCCGCGATTCCCGGCCCGCGAGCACGCGCGAGCAGCCCCTCGGCGTCGCGGACCTCGTGCGCCTCGCGGGCCGCGCCGTCGATGCGCTCGGGCTCGTGTGGCTCGTCGGCGAGGTCACGCAGGTCAGCCAGCCGGCGTCGGGACACCTCTACTTCGCGCTGCAGGACCGCGGGTGCGTGCTCTCGGCCGTGATGTGGGGCCGCGAGGCGATGCGGCTGCGGTTCCAGATCCTCGCGGGGCAGCAGCTCCGCGTGCGCGGCCGGCTCGGCGTCTACGACCGCGACGGCAAGATGCAGCTCTACGTCGACTTCGCGGAGCCCGCCGGTGATGGCGCCGCCGCGGCCGCGCTCGAGGCGCTCAAGCAGCGGCTCGCCGCCGAGGGCCTGTTCGCGCAGGCTCGCAAGCGCGCACTCCCGCGGTTCCCTCGGCGCATCGGCGTGGTGACGTCGGCGAGCGGGGCGGCCGTGCACGACATCATCCGCACGGTGCACCGGCGGTTTGCGACCCCGATCCTGATCGCGGACGCGGCGGTGCAGGGGCCGAACGCGGCGGCGCAGCTCGTGAACGGGATGGCGGCCGTCGTGCGGGCAGGCGTCGACGTGCTGATCATCGGGCGAGGCGGCGGCGCAGTGACGGATCTGTCGGCGTTCAACCACGAGCGCGTGGTGCGCACGATCGCCCGCTGCCCGGTGCCCGTGATCAGCGCGGTCGGTCACGAGGTGGACCTGTCACTCGCGGATCTCGCCGCCGATGCACGCGCGTCGACCCCGACGGCCGCCGCCGAGCTCGCCGTGCCCGACGGCGAGGCGCTCGGCGAGCTGCTGCGCAAGGAGCGGCGGCGGCTCGACCGCGAGCTCGCGCACGTGGTGCAGCGGGCGCGGCAGGATCTCGATCGCGCCGGGCTGACGCTGGCGCGGGCCGGCGATCGAGCGCTCGGTCGCACGCGAGGGATCCTCGAGGCGCTCGAGCGGCGGCTGGGCGAGCTGCACCCGCGCGCGCAGCTGCAGGCCCGGCGAGCGACGCTGGGCGAGCTCGAGCGTCGCCTCGCAGCGACGCATCCCGGCCGCGTGCTGACGCGGGCGAGCCACGAGCTGGCGACGCTGATCACGCGTCGCGATGCGGCGATGCACCGGCGGATCGAGGTGCGGCGCTCGGCGCTCGCGGAGAGTGGCGCGCGCATGGTCGCGCTGTCGCCGCTCGCGGTCTTGCAGCGGGGCTACGCGGTCGTGACGCGGGACTCGCACGTGGTGCGCGACGCCGCGACGATCGCGCCGGGCGAGCGATTGCGGGTGCGGCTCGCGGCGGGCGAGCTCGCGGTCACGGTCGCCGAGCGGAGTCCCGATCTGGCCGCGGGAGCGCCGGACGTCCTGGACGGCGGCGAAGCCCCGGACGGATCATCGTGAGCGTCGTCCTGCGCGGCACGACGCGCCTCGTCGCCGTGATCGGCTGGCCGGTCGAGCACTCGCGCAGCCCTCAGCTCCTGAACGCGGCGTTCGCGGCGACCGGGATGGACCTCGCGATGGTGCCGCTCGCCGTCGAGCCGGCGGCGTTCGCCACGGCCGTCGCGGGGCTCCGGGCGATGAACGTGATCGGCGCGAGCGTCACGGTGCCTCACAAGCTCGCGGCCCATGCCGCCTGTGACGAGCGGTCCCTTGCCGCGCGGACGATCGGCGCCGTCAACTGCCTGCACTTCGACGAGGCCGCGATCGTCGGGCACAACACCGACTGCGACGGCTACTTCGATGCGCTCGTCGCGGCGGGCTTCGCACCAGCGGGCAAGCGCGCCGTGATCCTCGGCAGCGGGGGCGCGGCCCGTGCCGTCGCGTACGGCCTCCGCGGCCTGCGTGCGGTCGAGGTCGTCGCGCGCAGCGCATGCGCGTGGGCTCACGCGTGGCCATGGACGGACGA
>JAYSYE010000057.1:0-7401 GCA_043716635.1 Deltaproteobacteria bacterium
GAGGTCGACATCCGGCAGTGCCACCGGCGCGGCCACCAGCATCCCCGCGAGCTGACGCTCGGCGGTGGTGAGGTCCGCGGTGCGCAGGAGCCGCCGCAACCCCTCGACCTCGGCCTCCGCGAGCACGTCGTCCGCCCACGCGAGCGCGGCCCAGATGCGGAGCACGCTCATGACCGGAGCCTCGGTGGACTCGCTCATCGCTCGCGACCTCAATCGCCGAGCGGGAGCTCGACACCGATGCGCTCGCGCACGAGCTTGCGCAGCGTCGGGCGCAGCTCCTCGGCCGATTTCGGCGAGCGCCACAGCCCATCCCCTACTGGATCGAAGTGCCAGGCTGAGGCCACCGCAGCCATCCAGATCTGGCGGGCCGCGCGGTGGCTGTTGATCACGACGCGCGTGCCGTCGCGGAGATCGAGCCGCAGCACGCCATCGCTGACCGACACGTCGATATCGTCGGGATCCACGTCGGCGAGCGCATCCTCGATCGCATTCATCTCGCCGCGCGAGAGGGTCTCGAACTCGGAGTCAGACATTTCGGTGGTCATGGAAGCTCGGGGAGCGTGACGAACATGGCGAGCACCGCGGTCATCGCGGTCATCGCGGTCATCGCGGTCATCGCGATCATCGCGATCATCGCGATCAGAATCCGAACGCGAGGCCGAGCGACGCATCGCCCGAGACCCCGGAGTTCAGCGTGGCCGTCCCGATGTGATCGACGACCGCGATCCCGGCGAGCACGGACACGTCGAACAGGAACGCGACGTTGCCGGAGAGCCGCTTCAGGTAGCCGATGCCAGCGCCGAAGAGCAGCGGCCCCTGCGCCACGATGTCGGTGTCGCTGCCGGATGGCATGTTGTCGAGCTTGATGGTGTTGCGCATGACGCCCGCGCCGATCTGGCCCATCACGCGGAGTCCTGCACCGTCCGCGGCGAGCGAGTAGCGGATGCGGAGCAGCCCCGCCGGGGCGAGGGTCGAGTGCCCCTTCTGGTTGGCCCCGACGGGGATGCCGAAGCGGCCGGCGATACCGATCGACGTCCTCGGCCCGGCGTAGAACCCGAGCTCGGGCGTCAACACCACGAGGCTCGCCCCGATGCAGCAGGTCTGCACCGTGCTGCCGAGCTCCGTCTTGCCGCGCACGTAGCCTGCGCCCGTGCCCGCCGCGATCTGGAGGTAGACCTTGGGCTGCTTGCCGCCGAGCACCACGCCGCCCGAGATGTCGCCACCCGTCGCGACGGGGGTGGTGGTCTTCCCGCCGCCGATGGGGTCTTCGTCGTCGCCCACCGTGACCGCGCCGCCGCCCTCGATGTCGAGGAGGTTGGGCGACCCCTGCGAGCCACGCGCCGCGATCGGCTTGCCGTTCGCGCCGAGCGCCGCGACGTAGTAGTGCACGAGGGTGCCGTGCATCGCCTTCGCCGGAATCTGTCCGGTGTACCTGCAGGCCCCGGTCTTCTCGAGCGGCACCTCGGTGAAGTCGGTCGCGCCGGCCACGCGATAGCCCACCACGACCTTGCTGGGCGAGAGGTCCGCGCCGACCGTGGCCTCGATGGGCAGCGCGACGCCGCCCTTCCCGCTGTCGAGGATCACGTGCTGCAGCCCCTTCACGCTCGCGCAATCGACGCCGTCGCTCGGCGCCGTGTCGGTCCCACCACCGCCACCGGAGCGTGCCTGCTCGAGGAGCTTGGTCAGCTCGGGAGACTTGTACGCAGCCTCGATCTGGATCTTCGGATCGATCTCGATCGCGCTCTGGAAATCGACGAGCGCCGCATCCGGATCGTTGTCGGCGAACGCGGCGATGCCGAGGTGCAGGTACACCTTCGCGACCACCGGGTCCTTGTCGAGCTTGGCCTTCTTGGCCGTCGCGAGCGCCTGATTGAGCAGCTTGGTGGCCGCTCCGTAGTCCATCAGGTCGTAGTTCTCCATCGCCTCTTTGGTCTTGCCGGCGATGTCACCCTTCGCGTCGGCGCGAGCCGCGTGCGAAGCGCCGACGACGAATGCCGCGACCAAAATGGCCCTAGGAAGGGTTCCCATGGCGGGTTCTATAACACCACCCGCCGCCCGGGGACCGCTATTTCCGGGTCCGGCCTATCGGCTCGTGATCGTGAACTCGACTCGACGGTTCTGGGCGCGGCCGTCCTCGGTGCGGTTATCCGCGATGGGAACGCTCTCCCCGTAGCCCTTCGGGGTGAGCCGGTCGCTGCGGACGCCCTTCTTCACCAGGAACGTCCGCACCGACTCGGCGCGCTTCTGCGAGAGCTTCAGGTTCCTTGCATCGGCGCCCTGGCTGTCGGTGTGGCCCTCGATGTCGACCTTGATCGTCGGGTTGTCGGCCAGCGCGTGCGCGACATCTTCGAGGAGCGCGAACGAGACGGCCCTGATCGTGGCCTTGTTCGTGTCGAAGAAGACGGTCTGCTTGAGCTCGATCTTGGTCTCGGTGACGACCACGAGCGCGTACTGCTTCGCGCAGCCATCGGGCGGCACACCGGCGACGTTGGGGCACCGATCGATGGGCTGCGGATAGTCCGGGATGCCGTCCTTGTCATTGTCGGTGTCGGGGCAGCCGTCGTCGTCCTCGAACCCGTCCGCGTCCTCGGCCTCGTCGGGGCAGCCGTCGACCTTGTCGGCGAGGCCATCCTTGTCGTTGTCGGGTTCGGGGCAGCCATCGGCGTCCTCGAAGCCGTCGCGATCCTCCGGATCGAGCGGGCACTTGTCGTCGGGATCGTTGATTCCGTCGACGTCGTTGTCGTCTTCGGGACAGCCATCCGCGTCCTCGAAGCCGTCCTTGTCCTCGGGGGCGCGCGGGCAGCGATCGACATTGTCGAGGATGCCGTCGTGATCCTGATCCCCGACCTCGACCGGCGCCGCGGGCTTCCCGCTACACCGCGCGGGCGGCGAATGGATCACCGCGAGATCGGCGTTCGTGCGGGCGACCTTCGACTCCTCGCGGGCCTCGAAGTAGTTCCCCTCGTCGAGCGCGTGGTTCGCGAACTCGTTGTGGGTCTCCGCCATCGCGAGCTCGACCGGCGCGCACGTCTGCGCCCCGTTCACGCGTGCGAGGGCGATCTGACCCGCGGTCGTGGCGGTCGTGCGGCGGATCGTGGTGCCGGCGCACGCGGAGGCCGCGAGCGCACAGGCCAGGGCGCCCACGATCCGACCGTGGCGCAGCGCCTCCCTCAATCGGCCGGTCACTGCGGTCCCCGATCCGCGCGGCGGGTCTCTTCGGCAGCCTTCTCCGCCGCCTCGGCGGCGAGTGTGCCGTAGCGGTTGGCGGCCTGGAACTCGGCACGGGCCGCGAGCTCGCGCGCCTTGTGGAGATACTCGACCGCGCGCGTCCACCAGTACGGCGAGTGCTTGGCGGCATCGACGGTGCGGGCGTCCTCGACGGCCGTCGACGCGTGGCGGGCGACCTCGTTCGCGTAGCCGATCGGCCCGCATGCGGCCGCGCCCAGGCCGATCCCTAGACCCAGCGCCAGGAGGCAGCGGCCGAGACTCATGGCGCCGACACTATCACCGCGACCGCACGCGGCGGCCATCGCGACCCAGCTCGATCGCCACGTAGATCGCGGACCCGAACATGGCGAGCAGCGACACGATGAACGCCCAGCCGAGCTGGACCGAGAGCAACGACGTGCCGCGATGAAGCTGCCATCCCGAGTAGTCGGCCGCCGTGGACAGGCGCTCGATGCCCGACACCACGAGCACGAGGAGGATCAGCGCGATCGCGCCGGCGCCGTAGAGCAGCGCCCCCTGATGACCGCGGCGGAGCAGCAACGCCGACACGTACCAGCCACCGACGACGAGCCCCGCGTGGCCCACCATGAGCGGGAGCACGGCGAGCCGGCTCAGCTTGTTCGGATCGACCCAGTACATCCAGGCCCAGGCCGGGTGCACGGCATAGAAGTAGAGCGCGATCGGCGCGACGATCGTGGCCGCGTGCAGCAGGACGAGCTGGAACGCGGGCGCGGTGAACGGACCATCGGCGCGCAGGCGATCGCGCGCGATCAGCGCGAAGCCCAGCCCGAACAACAGATTCACCAGCGCGACGACCGGCAATGGCACCCTC
This sequence comes from Deltaproteobacteria bacterium, assembly GCA_043716635.1. GTDB lineage: Bacteria > Myxococcota_A > Polyangia > Haliangiales > Haliangiaceae > JABFXX01. The sequence continues at coordinate 4,061 of JAYSYE010000057.1, forward strand.
GCGGGGACCGTATCAGCTACGGCGGTGCGTACGCGAGCCGGTGTCCTGATCCGCGTCCTGGGTGGTGCCGAGGATGGTGTGCGACACGCCCGTGGGGGTGTTGCGGTCGCGGCGGTCGCGGCGGTCGCGGTCGCGGTCGCGCGGGGTCTCCGTCGGCACCTCGATCTCGCCGGCGACGAACGTGCTGCCGAGCTGCGACGCCCGGGCGACCGTGAGGCCCTCGATCGGGGTGCCGTCGTCGCCGGTCGAGGTCTCCGCGCTCGGGCCGCGCGCGCCAGCGTCGTGGTCGTCGGCATGCTCGCCGTCGGCATCGCCGTCGTCGTCGTCACCGTCGTCGTCCTGGCCGTGCTCCGTGGTGGCAAGGCGCGACTCCGTCGCCGTCAGCGTGGCGCTCGCCCCGCGGCCCACGCTCGTGACGGCCCACTCGTTCGGGGCCGGCGGCGGCACGACGGCTTCGGCGTCCTCGTAGGGCATGACCTCGACCCGGTTCAAGGCGGTATCGACCGAGGACGGCAGCGGAGCCGGCGACTCTTCGAAGACCGTCGCCTCGAAGTCATCGTCGGCGAGGAGCTCGGCCTTCGGCGCTTCGTCCTCGGGGGGCGCCCCCGGGATGGGGTAGCGCTCCGAGAGCAGGTCGTACGCGCGCCGGATCGCACGCCGCGCGGAGCTCGCCGAGAGCTCGCGCCGCACGCGCTCGTACGCGCCCCCGGCCAGCCGATCGCGCAGCAGCGGATCGTTCAGCAGGCGCAGCACCTTGCGCGCGAGGTCGACCGGATCGCCCGGCTCGAACAGCAGAGCCTCGCGCCCGTCCTCGACCAGGTACTCGATCGTCTGCCGCCGCGGCGCCACGATGGCGCGCCGACACGCCATGTACTCGAGGATCTTGGTCGGATACAGCGCCATCGGGTTCGGCGAGAAATCCGCGGCTCCCGGGGCCACGCACACGGTCGCGCTCGCGAGCAGCGCCGGCAGTTGCTCGTGATCGATGGGCTCGAGCACCTCGATCTTCGACTGCAGACCGAGCTCGCGGATCGCCTCGCGCAGCACGCTGTCGAAGCGCGGCTCCATGGCGCCGGCGAGCACGAGGCGCGCATCCCGCTCCTGGACGATGGTCGCCATCGCGCGGACCAGCACGCGGACCCCGCGCCCCGGATCGATCGATCCGAGATAGAGGATGCGGGGGATCCCCGACTTCGAGGCCTCCTCCCAGTCGAAGCGATCGATATCGACGCCCGCGGGGGAGAGCACGACGCGCTCGGGGGGCAGCCCGCGCGCGAGGAGCGCCTTGACCGCGTGCGGCGTCGGCGCGAGCACGAGGTCGGCCTCGGCGAGGCAGACCTCCTCGTCACGCACGGCCTGCGCGTCCAGATCTGCAGCCCCGGTACTCTCGCCGAGCGGTGACCGAGCGAGGTCGTACACGACCCGGTAGCCCATGCGCTCGCGCGCCTCGAGCACCGTCATCGCGCTCCAGCCATCGCGGCAGTGCACGACATCGTAGTCCGCCCCATCGAGCTGGCGCTTGAGCGCGCGCTGGAACGACTGCACCTGCAGATGCGGGTCGGTCTCGTGCATCGGCACGCGCAGCACGCGGACGGAGCCCTGGCGCTCGACGTACGCCTGCTCGCCCTCGCGCGCGACCAGCAGATCGACGTTGTGCATCGGCGTGAGCGCGCGGATCACGTGCCGCAACTGCACGCCGGCGCGGCGCGGGCCGGGCACCGCGCAGAAGCCCGTGAGGAGGACGCGCGGCATGGTGTTTATCGTCCGCGACGCGGCCGGTCCGTGCAAGCCCTTCGCGGCGGCACGACCTCCCGCGGCGTGCTAACTTCGGGGTCATGGCAGGGCCCGCTAACAACACACCGGTGACGATCGCGGGTGCGCTCGTGGTCGTCGGCATCGTGATCGCGGCGCTCGGTGGCATCACGCACGGCTCGATCTTTGGCGGCATCATCGCCGCGTGTGGCGCCATCCCCGCGTGCTTCGGCATGTGGAAGGGCATCCAGCAGGAGTCGCAGGCCCCGCTCGCGATGGCCGTGAGCGCCGTGCTGATCTCGCTCGCCGTCGGCGCCATCTTGATCGTGCTGCGTCTGGTTCACTGGGTGACCTGATGCTGACGCGCCGGCAAGCGCTGGGCGCGGCCGGGGTGTTCGGAGCGGCGCTCGCGCTCCCCGTCCGGCGCGTGCGCGCGGATCGCACGACCGCGGTCGCGACCGGGGATGACCCGGATCGCCGGCTCGAGTTCCACGGCAGCGCGATGGGCACCATCATCTCGGTGTTCTTCTGGACGGATGACGAGGTGGCGGCCGCCGAGGCCGCCGAGGCCGTGTTCGTCGAGATGAAGCGGATCGACGGCGTGATGACGACCTGGACCCCCGATTCGGAGGTGTCACGCGTCAACGCCGCGTCGGGCAAGAAGCCGGTCGTCGTGGGCGCCGAGACGTTCGCCGTGATCGCGCGCGCGATGGACGTGGCGACGCGAACGGGCGGGGTCTTCGACATCACCGTCGGCGCGTTCCAGGGGCTCTGGAAGTTCGACGAGGACATGGATCAGACGCTGCCGGATCAGGCCGAGGTGACGAAGCGCCTCCGCCTCGTCGGCTACCGCAACGTCGTGCTCGATGCGAAGCACAAGAGCGTGTTCCTGAAGAAGCGAGGCATGGCGGTCACGCTGGGCGGGATCGCGAAGGGCTACGCGGTGGACCGGTGCGTCGCGCTCCTGCAGGCCCGCGGCTACGTGAACTTCATGGTGCAGGCCGGCGGCGACATGTACATCGCGGGCAAGAAGGGCGCGCAGCCGTGGGTCGTCGCGATCCGCGATCCGCGGGGGCCGTCCGGGTCGTTCTTCGCGACGGCGCCCGTGGAGGACCACTCGTTCTCGACGTCGGGCGACTACGAGCGCGGCTTCGTGAAGGATGGCGTGAGGTACCACCACATCCTCGATCCGTTCACGGGCCAGCCGGCGCGCAAGTCGCGATCGGTGACGGTCCGCGCGCACGACGCGTTCACGGCCGACGCGTGGTCCAAGGTCATGTTCATCCTCGGCTGGCAGCGGGCGCAGGCGATGATCGCAGCGCAGAAGCTGACCGACTTCGAGGTGGTCTGGGTCGACGACCAGAACACCGTGCACCAGACGCCGGGCCTCACGGCGCTCACGACGCTCAAGCCACCCACGCCGGGCGTGTAGTCCCCGCGACCGCGCTGGGGTCGCCAGAACCGGCCAGTCGAGCTGCCACCGGGATTCGAGTGACCACGGCAGGTTGCGCTGGCAACACCGGCGGGCCCCTGGCGCCTGGCCGGACCGATGCACCACAGGTGACCGTGCCCCGCCCTCACGCCGGCAG
>JAYSYE010000561.1:0-3233 GCA_043716635.1 Deltaproteobacteria bacterium
GGCGCGACTTCGACGCGGTTCCTCCCGCGCTCCTTGGCTTCGTACAGCGCCGTGTCGGCCCGCTCGATGAGCGACGCCATCTTCTCGCCCAGCCGCCACTGCGCGACGCCCACCGAGACCCGCAGCAGGAGCGCCAGCCCATCGCCCACGTCGAACGCCCGCTCGCACATGCGCTGGCGCATCCGCTCGCCGACCTCCCACGCCTTGCCCGCATCCGCCTTGGGCAGCACCGCGAGGAACTCCTCGCCGCCGTATCGCACCAGCAGATCGCCGCCGCGGATCGCCCCGCGCAACCGCCGCACCGACTCGGCGAGCACCACGTCGCCCACCCCATGGCCGTGCTGGTCGTTCACCGCCTTGAAGTGATCGATGTCGACCATCGCGAGCGAGAGCGGCATCTCGCGATCCGCCGCCGCCTCGAGCTCCGCGGGCAGCCGCTGCAGCAGGAACTCGCGGTTGTACGCCCCCGTCAGCGGGTCCGTCGTCGCCACGCGGTGGAGCCGCACGTTCTCGATGTCGAGCGCGATCGTCGTCGCGATGAACCGCACGAGCTCCAGCGCATTCGCATCGAACGCGCCGACCCGCTCGCTCGTCGCCGTCACGGCTCCGACCCGCTCGCCCCGCGCCACGAGCGGCACGCACAGCAGCGAGGCGATCGGCGTCTGATTGCCGGGCAACGGCTTGAACCGACCATCGTGGGCGACGTCGTCGATCAGCGCCGGCTCGCCACGCTCCACCACCCAGCCCGCGACCCCCTCGCCGACGGCGAACGACAGCGAGTGCATCCGCTCCGTCCGGAGCCCGTACGCGGCCTTCGCCAGCAGCCGGTTGCGACTCGCGTCGAGCAGCATCACGCTGCACGCCTTCGCATCGATGAGCTGACAGATGAGCTCGGCGATCCGTGTCAGCAGGATGCCCGGATCGAGGTCGGATCCGATCAACTTGCCGATCTCGAACAGCGCCGCAGGGAGCTTCTGCAGCCCTTCGGTGTTCACGTCGGCACGAACCCGATGAACGGCAGGTTGCGATACTGCTGCGCGATGTCGAGCCCGTACCCGACGACGAACTTGTTCGGAATCGTGAACCCGAGGTAGTCGATCGCGACCTCGCGCTCGGAGCGCTCCGGCTTGTGCAGCAGCGAGCACAGCGTGATCGTCGCGGGCCGGCGCGTCGCCAGGTTCTCGAGGAGGTAGTGCACCGTGTGCCCCGTGTCGACGATGTCCTCCACCACGATCACGTGCTTGCCCTCGATCGGCCGCGACAGGTCCTGCGTGATCCGCACGACCCCCGAGGACGACTGCGCGTCCCCGTACGACGAGATGCCGATGAAATCGACATAGATCGGCAGCGCGATGTGGCGCGTCAGGTCCGCCAGGAAGAACACCGACCCCTTCAGCACGCCGAGCACCACGATCTCGGACGAGGCGGCCCGCTCCGCGTAGTCCGCGGTGATCTGCGCTCCGAGCTCGGCGCACCGCTTGGCGATCGCGTCCGTCGAAATCAACTCGGAGAAGGGCTCGTTCGCCCGGTTCCAGCCCATATCTTCGAATGTAACGCAGTCGCTGCTACACTGGGGGAACATGGGCGCACCTGGCGCATCGAGCGGCGACCTCGATCCGCAAATTCAAACGCTGCTTGGCGAGGCGACGACCGAGATCGACGTCCCGCGCAAGAACCGCGTATTTTGCAACCGCAACCTCCGGATGGACTCGATCGAGATGATCGGGTTCGACATGGATTACACGCTGGCCCTGTACCACCAGGACCGGCTGGAGCAGCTCTCGATCGAGCTGACGCTCCAGAAGCTCTGCGGGAAGCATGGCTACCCGGAGGAGATCAAGCAGCTTCACTACGACTCGAAGTGGGCGATCCGCGGGCTCGTCGTCGACCGGCTCAACGGCCACGTCTTCAAGATGGACCGGCACGCCCATGTCGGGCGCTGCTATCACGGCTTCCGCGAGCTCGCGAACGAGGAGCGCAAGGCCACCTACCGCCACGAGAAGGTGAACCTCTCGAGCGATCGCTACGAGTGGATCGATACGCTGTTCGGCCTGCCCGAGGCCGTGATGTACACGACGATCGTCGACTGGGCGGACAAGCAGACCGGCACCGTCAACTACGACAAGCTGTTCGGCGACATCCGCACCGCGATCGACGAGGCCCATCGCGACGACACGCTGAAGAGCGTGATCAAGGCCGACGTCCCCGCGTTCATCGCCAAGGACCACGGCCTCGCCGAGACGCTGCACCGGTTCCGCAGCTCGGGGAAGAAGCTGTTCCTGCTCACGAACTCGCTCTACGACTACACATCCGTGGTGATGAGCTATCTGCTCGACGGCGAGCGCAAGGCGTACCCGTCGTGGCGCAACTACTTCGACATCGTGATCGTCGGCGGTGCGAAGCCGGCGTTCTTCAACGAGCTGCGGCCGTTTTTCCCGGTCGATCTCGCGACGGGGGCGGCGATCACCGACGGCCCCGAGGTGAAGGCGCTCACCCGCGACAAGGTGTTCCAGGGCGGCAACGTGACCGCGTTCGAGCAGATGACGCACGTGCGCGGCGAGCAGGTGCTCTACATCGGCGACCACATCTACGGCGACATCCTGCGGCTCCGCAAGGCGCACATGTGGCGCACCGCGATGGTGCTCCAGGAGCTCGACCGCGAGATCACGGTGAGCGATCGCCTCGACGCGCAGATCTCCGACATGGATCTCCTGTGCCGACGCCACCGGCACCTCGAGTCGGAGATCGACTATCAGAATCTGCGCCTGAAGAAGGTGCAGAAGCACGTCGAGGATCCCGCCACGCAGGCCCCGCTGCGCGCGCGGCTCGAGGAGGAGCGCAAGCTCGGCCGCGCCGCGATCGAGTCACTGCGGCAGCGCGCGCACCTGATGGACGTGGAGGTCGACTCGCTCGAGTCCCGCATCGACCGCGCGTACAACACGCACTGGGGCTCCTGCATCCGCGAGGGCAACGAGGTCTCGCGATTCGGCGAGCAGGTGAACGACTACGCCGACCTCTACACGTCGAAGGTCTCGAACTTCGGGCCGTACTCGCCGCTGCGGTATTTTCGCGCGCCGCGCCGTCCGCTGCCTCACGAGCTGTAGGCAGGTGGCAGCTCCAGTAGCCAGGCTCGTCCCCTGACCCGCGCGGCGCCGCCCGTACCGGCGTAACCCCCCAGGATCTCGACGCGCTGCGTGACGACCCCGCCGCACCGAGCGGCGCGCATGTTGCTC
>JAYSYE010000562.1:0-3230 GCA_043716635.1 Deltaproteobacteria bacterium
CCAGGGCGGCGCGAAACGCCGACTGCGCGCTCGCGTACTGCTTCGCGTCGACGTGGCAGTAGCCCTTGCCGGTGAGCGCCTCGACGCCGCTCGGCTTGATCTCGAGCGCCTTCTCGTACTGCTCCATCGCCGCGGTGCAGTTGCTCTCCGCGAGTGCATTCGCCCGTGCGAGCAGCTTGTCGTAGCTGTCACCACTCGCGGGCGTGGTTCCCGTGCCGCCGGTCCCCGTGATCTTCGCGCCCGCATCGGGGCGCAGTGCTGGCACGCCCGCATCGGGCTTCGTCGGCGTCGTGGCCGCGCTGCCATCCTCGGGCGGCAGCGGATCCGAGGTGGCGACCGCGGTCGCGAGCTTCGCGTCGAGCGCCCGGGCACCCGCGTGCTCCGGGCGCAGCGCGAGGATGGTGGCCACGAGTGACTTCGCGTCCGCGACGCGGTTCTGCGCGACGGCGATCAGGGCGAGGTGAAACCGCGCCCGGACGTCGTTCGAGGTCTCGAGCTTGCCGTCGCCCGTATCGATCGCCGTGAACGCGGCCTGGGCCGCGTCGAGCTTGCCGTCGCGCGCCTGCACGAGGGCCGCCGCGAGTGCGATGTCGCGGGTCCACGCGCCGGGCTTCGCCGCTGCCGCCGCGCCGTAGCGAGCCACCTCGGTGGCCGCTTTGCCCTGCAGCCGCAGCACCGCTGCCATCGCGAGGTTCGCGCCGGGATCGTCCGCGCTGGCCTTGTGCGCGCGCTGCGCGAGCGTCGCCGCCTCGATCACGAGCGTGCGTGCATCCTTGCGTGCGGTATCCGCCGCCGCCTTGTCCGGCGTGACCGCGGCGCGATCGTTCAGGTCCTGGGCGAGCGCCGTGGCGAGCAGCGCGCGCATCGCCAGGCCATCCGGCTGATCGGCAGCGGCCGAGGCCACCACGCTGGTCAGCGCGGTCCGCAGGCGACCCTCGTCGTCGCCGACGAGCTCCGCGCGCGCGGCCTCGATGACCGAGGTCGGCGCCGGAACCTCGGCCGCGCCACCGTCGCCGAGCGACGTGATCCGCAGGCCCGCGTCGGTGATCGCGGCAACACCCAGCCCGGCATCGAGCGTCACGATCGCGACGTTTGGCTTCGGGTCGCTCTTCTTGATCACGAGCACGTACACGGCGGCGGCGGCGGCGCCACCCAGCAGCAGCGTCGCGATCGCGACCCACAGCCCCGCGCGCGAACCGCGCCGCGGCGGCAGCACGTTGTCGTCGTCGTCGAACGCACCCGGCACCTGGCCGACGCGACCGGAGCGGAACGCGGCGTCGCCATCCGCGGGCGTCACCCGAACGCGACCGGAGAACGCCGGCTCGCCCGTGACGCCGCCGAGCTTGCCGCCGACGGGGCCACTCGGTCCCGCCTCGCCGAGACCGTCGGTCTTGATCGGATCGCTCGCCCAGACCGCCGTGCTGCGACTCTCCGGGCTCGGAGCCTTCGGGCCCTTGCCGCTCGGCCCGGAGTTGCCGGACCGCACCGGTGCCACGGGCGCCGATGGGGCCTTGGCGGCGGACCCGGCGGCGGACCCGGCGGCGGACCCGGCGGATGGCACGACGGCCGCGGGCACGGGCGGGGTGGCCGTTGCTTGCCGCTTCGGCGCGTGCGCGCCAGGCGGTGGGGGCGGCAGCGTGGCGGGCCGTCGCGTCGTACCGGGGGCGACGAGCGTCGCGCTGGTGGCGAGCGTCGCGCCTGCCACCGCGGGTGCGACCGGCCGTTGCGCATCGCGCGGGTCGCGGGGCCCGGCCATCGCCTGGAAGTTGCCGGTCGTGCGGCCCTCGTCGTCGTCGGCGGCGGGCGTGCCCACGCCGAGCAACGTCTGACTGTTCTGGTGGCCCGCGCCGGGCTTGCCGGTCGTGCGCGCCGCCCGATCGTCCCGCGTCGTGCGCGACTCGTCGCCGATGTCGAAGTACTGCGCGAGCTCGGCCACGTCGCCGAGCCGCTTCCAGGTCTTGCCGGTGCGGGAGATCAGCGACTCGCGCGTCACGACGCCCGCCACGATCCACTGCTGCAGCGTCGCGAGCTCGCGACAGCTCTTCTGGTCACCGTTCTCGAGCCGGATCAGCCACTGGCGGTCCGCCGCGGTCGGCCCGTCGTCGATCACGGTCTGCTTGGTCGGGTCCTCGTTCCCGGCGCTCGACAGCGACGGGGGCGCGACGGCCGGCAGTGCGCTGGCGGGTGTGGGCCGCCCGGACTGCGTGCGCTCGCGCGTCTGCACGGAGCGGCCTGCGACCGTGGCCGAGCTGGAGCTCGGAGCCACGCTCGCCTTGCCGCTCGGCATCGCCGTTCCGACCGTAGGCACGCCATGCGCCACGGTGACCCGCTTCCGGATCTTGAACATGTGCCCGCAATTCGTGCACTTGACCGTGACGCCAGTCGGCTTCAGCCGAGCTTCATCGAGCTCGTACTCGGTCCCGCATTTCTCGCAACGAACGTCCATGGCCCACCACGCTTGCTGCGTGCTTTGGGCCAGGACGCTAGCACGGACGCCACCCCGCTGCCGGCCCCGGGATCGACTCCGCTCCGCACGCGCCGCGATTCGTCAGTTCGAGCTCAAACCGCCGGCTAGAGCGTTCGTTCGCTCTGCACCGAGCCCGCCTGCGCGAGGCAGCGGAGCTGCGTGATCCCGGCCGCCTTCAGCGAGGCAGCCGCCGCGGCGAGTGCAGGGCCCATCGCGGGTTCCGCGCACGCCGACGAGCGGACATCGACGCGAGCGCCGGTCACGGAAACGGTCGACCACAGCCGCTGGCGCTGGAGCGAGCTCTCGAGCGCGCTCGCGGCGGCGCGCGGGTCGGGGCCCACCACGACGGGAGCCGCCGATGCGGGCGCGGTCGGGACGGTGCTGGCGGCCGCCTCGACCGTCGCGGCCGCGGTGGCGGGCGTGGGCACGCCCGCGGTGGCGCTGGATCTCGGTCCCGCCTTCAGCGCGAACACCGCGATGATCGTCGCCAGCACGCCGATCCCGACAAGCACGGGGAGCAGCGGCACGCGTCGCTCCTCGAGCGTCGTCCCGCTGGTGCTGGTCACCGCGCCGCGCCGTGCGGTCACGGGCAGCGCTGCGTGACACTTCGGGCACTTCACGTAGCCGGGCACGACAGCAACGCCACACGCGGGGCACACGGCGCTCATGCCGACAGGATAGCGACTTAGGAGGGTGAATGGCGCAGCCATTCGGGACCCTCCTTGTGCCGGGACGGCCTACCCGCGGCGCAGCTACTTTTTCA
>JAYSYE010000563.1:0-3225 GCA_043716635.1 Deltaproteobacteria bacterium
GGGTCGCAGACTCCGACGCCTCGGTCCTCATCACGGGCGAGAGCGGCACCGGCAAGGAGCTCGTCGCGGCGGCCCTGCACCGGCGGAGCCGCAGGCGGGAGGGCCCGTTCGTGGCCATCAACTGCGCTGGTATCCCGGAGACCTTGGTCGAGAGCGAGCTGTTCGGACATGCACGTGGCGCCTTCACCGACGCCAAGACCGCTCGCCAGGGTTTGTTCGTCCAGGCTGATGGCGGCACGCTGTTTCTCGACGAGATCGGCGAGCTGCCGCTCGGGTTGCAGCCCAAGCTGCTACGCGCGCTTCAGGAACGGAAAGTACGGCCGCTCGGCGCCGAGACGGAAGTGCCGTTCGACGCGCGACTCATCGCGGCGACGAACCGGGACATCGAGACCGCAATCGCGGACGGCCGCTTCCGCGAAGAGCTTTACTATCGGGTGAACGTCATCCATATCGACTTGCCTCCGCTTCGCGCGCGCGGGAACGACGTGCTGATACTCGCCCAGCACTTTCTCGATCGGTACGTCGCGATCGCCGGGAAGCGCATCGCCGGGGTCTCGCCGGCTGCCGCCGAAAAACTGCTCGCGTACGCATGGCCGGGAAATGTCCGCGAGCTGCAGAACTGTATGGAGCGCGCCGTGGCGCTGGCTCGCTACTCGGAGATCGCGGTCGAGGACTTGCCGGCGAAGATCCGCGACTACCGACGCTCCCAGGCGGTCATCGCGAGCGACGATCCTTCGGAGCTCCTGCCGATGGACGAGGTCGAGCGCCGCTACATCTTGCAAGTCCTCGAGACCACCGGCGGCAACAAGACGATCGCCGCGCGGACCCTCGGATTCGATCGCGCGACGCTGTACCGCAAGCTCGAACGCTATGGCGTGACGCCCGAGACCAAGGACAAGTAGCGCCGTCACGAGCGGCGGAGCGACAACAGCAACTGGAGCACGTACCAGAACAAGGTCGCGACCGTCGAGAACAGCATCAGCGATGCCGCGACATGTTCACCGACCGCCGCACGGCAGTGCCGAACCGAACTGACACCCGCGATCAGAAGATCCTGCAACACGCGCCGCATCCTGCGACGTGTTGCAGGATGCGGCGGCTCGTTCCGCCCTCACTTCCGCGCATGGACGCGCGGATCGTCCGTCCGCCCGGTCTATGCGCGGTTCGAGATCACGGCCTGTGAATTGCTACAGAGCAAGTCATGATCGCCAATACCGAACTTCCCACTGTCGCTGTCGTGGCGACGGGCGACACGGTCCAACCGAGCCCGAGCAAGACACAGCCAGGGCTCGGGGTTCCGCTCGCGACTTCGGAGCCGCCCGATCTCGAGACGCCCATCGAGGTGCGTCGCGCGGAGCTGACCGCGAGGCTCCTCGAGATCGAGGCGAAGCTCTCGGCGCTTGCAAACGCACATCATCAGGGAGGACGTCGTGGACAGCCGGGCGCATCACGGCGGAACCGTGAAGCTCACGCTCGAGCGCTGGCTAGCCAAGTGATTTCCCCCCGGAAGGCCTGAACGATGAAGCTCTACGGAACCATCACGATTGACGTCACCGGCGAGGAGATCCTCGAGCGACCGGGACTCATGGCGCGCGTGCGCCGAGCGTTCGGGGGAAACCCTGACCTGCGCAGCGGACGCATTCGCACATCACTCGAAGCGACGGCTGTCGTCGACGGGATCCGCGACGCGCTGATCGAGCTGGAGGCGACCAATGCGGTGTCGCTCGTCATCGACGATCTGGTCGTATTCCATGATCGAGACCGTCGTGCCGATGATCTCGGCGATCTATTCCTGGCGTTCCACGATGACTCGGCCGTGATCGGCGGCGGCTTCGGCTTGCTCCGACTCGCCATCGAGCATGTCGAGGCCGGTCTCCACATCGTGCTCGAAGTGCAGGCTCGGACCGAGCATCCGAAACACGAGCCGGCCGTGCGCGTCGTCATCTCGGGGCGAGTCCAGGCATTCGAACCGCGGCAGGGTGAGGACGCAGACGCCTATCGCGCGCGCGTCGAACCGCTCGCACGCGACCGATCGATCGTCGAGCTCGCCCAGTTGTCGTTCGACAGCTTCGTGATTCGAACGCGCGATGCGATCGCCAGAGCGATGCCCGAGGCCCGGGTGAACGTGACCACATCCGAGGTCCGGGTGGTCGTGCCAGACCAGCGGGACGCGCGACGAGCCAAAGAGCCCGGGCCGACAGACCCGAACTACGATCCCCACCAAGCGTACTACCCGAGCCCGATGTTCGGGATGATGAGCATGGCGATGCTGGGGTCGTTCATGATGGCGCCCGGGATCACCGTGGTCGACAGCTCGAACACTCCCACCTCGGACCCACCGGTCGAGGGAGACGAGGCGGTCGCCGAGGGAGGATGGACGGATACTGGTGACGGGGAGAGTGGCTTCGATGCCGACTGGTGATGCGATGGACGCCCGGAGGCCAGTCCGCTATCGGCAGCCCGTCGTCGCGCGACCGCCGGGGGTGGATCTGGCCGAGGACGACGAGTACGCGTGGCTGGCGCGCCCGCAGCGGGTGCTCCTCGCGGAGGACGACGAGCGCATGCGGCGCCTGGTGGCAAACGCCTTGCGCGACGATGGCTTCGACGTGATCGAGGCGAGACATGGAGCCGAGTTTCTCGAGTGGGTCGGCTTCCTCCTGCTGCACCCGCGCGCTGGTCGACCGGTCGACTTGATCATCACCGACCTCCGCATGCCGTTCGAGACCGGGGTCGAGATCCTGGTCGGCCTTGGCCGAGCGGCCTCGATCACGCCGGTCATTTTGATGACGGCGTTCGGTGACGAGACCACTCACGCCGAGGCGCGGCGGCTCGGCGCCAACGCAGTCTTCGACAAACCATTCGACGTCAATGACCTGCGGAGTGCGGCTCTGCATTTCGCGGGCGAGTAGAAAGGAAACGTCATGCTCACGCTCCTCATCGCCGAAGACGACCCGAGGATGCGGGCCTGGCTTCGTACGGTGCTCGCGCACACCGGCGCGTCGATCCACGAGGCAGGCACGGGCTGGGAGGTCCTCTCGCTGCTGGCCACGGAGGTTCGATTCGACCTGGTGGTCAGCGACGTACGCATGCCCTCGCCGAGCGGCTTGCAAGCGCTCGCCATGGCGCGCACCGCAGGTAGCGAGGTGCCGTTCCTCCTGATCAGCGCGTTCGGAGACCAGCAGCTTCGAGCGCAGGCCGAGGTGCTCCGAGCCTCATTTCTCGACA
>JAYSYE010000564.1:0-9757 GCA_043716635.1 Deltaproteobacteria bacterium
GGCGGGTGTGCCGGTCCACTCGAGGGCCGCGTTCGCGGGCTGGACCTCGATCGACAGCAGCGCGCCGTGGCCCGACGGGTCGACTCCTGCGGCCGGGCCACATGCTGCCAGGGCCGTCCCGAGCCACCCGAGGGAAATGATGAACGAGCGCATCGTCATGCGCTCGAAGGTAACTCAGCCGAGGAAGCCGCGGGCGATTTCCATGAGCTCGGTGTTCGCGGCCACGGACTTGGTGAACGCCTCCTTCTCGGACGGCGACAGGTCGAACTCGTGGATGGACTCGGCGCCTTTCGCAGAGAGCTTCACGGGCACGCCGACGAAGGCGCCCTTCACACCGAACTCGCCGTTCAGCTCGACGGAGCAGGGGAGCACACGGTGCTGGTTACGCACGATCGCCTCGACCATCAGGCACGTGCCGGCGCCCGGGGCGAGCCACGCGCTCGTGCCGATGAGGCCGGTCAGCGTCGCGCCGCCCTTCTTCGTGGCCTCGACCACCTCGTTGAGCTTCTCGGGCGAGAGGAACTTGGAGACCGGCACGTTGCCGATCATCGCCGTGGATGTGATGGGCACCATGTCCTTGTCCGTGTGTGCGCCGAGCACGATCGCCTGCACGTCCTCGACCGACACGCCGGCGGCGAGGGCGAGGTTCGTGCGGAAGCGCGCGCTGTCGAGCACGCCCGCCGAGCCGATGACGCGCTCGCGCGGGAAGCCCGTGACCTGCTTCGCGACGAACACCATCGCGTCGAGCGGGTTCGACACCACGATGAGGATCGCGTCCGGTGCGTGCTTCTTCACGTCGCCGCAGATCGCCTTCACGATCCCGGCGTTGATGTTGATGAGCTCCTCGCGCGACTGGCCCGGCTTGCGCGGGACTCCGGCCGTCATCACGACGACATCCGCGCCGGCCATCGCCTCGGGCTTGTCCGACGCGACGAACGACGTGTTGTTGAACCCCTGCCACGGACCGCACTGCGTCAGGTCGATCGCGCGGCCTTCGGCCGGCCCGACCTTGAGATCGATGAGGACGAGGTCGCCGAGCTCCTTCACGGCGGCCCACTGCGCGACGGCAGCACCGACGTTGCCGCCGGCGCCGATGATTGCAATCTTCGGACGCTTGATCATGGTGGCGGCGTCATACCCCACCGCATTCGACTTGGGATCACGGCACGACGAAGATCGGGTTCGTGACCCCGAACGGCAAGCGTCCCGGGTGCACGGGCTCGAGCGGCTGGTCGCCGTACGCGGCGACCACCACGAAGCCACCCGACGCTCGGGTCTGCACCGGGACCGTGCCGCGCCAGCGCACCGCGGGATCGGTCGGGTCGGCGTCCCCCGGCATGATCGGGATCGTGTCCACCGTGGTGCCGTCGACCACGATGTCGATCGCGTCGACATCGACCCACGTCGCGGCCCGCACCGTGACCTCCGCCTCCAGCGGGTTGCCCGCGCCCGTGGTGGTGTCGCCGGGTCCGGCGCCCGCGATCGTCGCGCTCACGTAGATGCCGCCACTGATCACGGCGTGCCCGGCCGCGAGCGTGTCGCGGATCTGGTTCGCCGTCAGCGCGCTCGGGATGTCGGTGCCGACGGCGAGGCACGTCCGCGGGTACCCGACCGGCGAGCGCGACAGCTCGTGGCTGTCGGACGAGCCCACGGCAAAGATCTTCCGCCCCGCGCGCAGCAGCCCGAACCAGTCCTCGACGGTCTTCGTCCGGTTCGCGAGCCAGCCCGAGTCGTTGAACACCTCGACGAGCGTGAACTTCGTGTCCCAGTCCGCGGTTGCCTCGACGAGCCCGGTCGCCGGATCGAAGCCGACATAGTTGAAGTAATCGCTGCCGCCGCGGGGATGGTTGATGATCACCACGGGCGCCTCGGGCCGCGCGCGCACGAGCTCGAAGACCCTGGGCGGGGACAGCGTCTCGAACGGCGTCTCCGGGCTCTCGGGTGACGGGTACGTCTGCCACTTCGGCGCGCCTGCATTCTGCTGCGTCGGATCCGGCACCAGCGGGAACACGCCCATGTGGCCCCAGACCTGGAAGGACGTCAGCTCGACGGAGCCAAACGCTGCCGCGAACGACTCGACCCCGAGCGCGGCGATCTCGCGGCTGAAGTCTGCGACCCACTCGTGATCGGAGCGCACGGGCAGCTCCAGGCCATCCGCCACCGCTTGTCGCACCTTCTGAAGCGAGTCGTCCCCGGAGTCGCTCGACCGCCAGGTGTGGACGTGAAAATCCGCGCACTGAACGCCCGTCGTATCGATGGCGCGCTCGAGCGTGCCCTGCACCTGCACCAGCTGGGCGGGGGCGACGGTCACGGTCGTGCGGAAGAGCTCGTACTCGTAGCCGCGCGAGACGATGACCTGCCACGTGCCCGGCGGGACGCTCTGGGTGATGTCACCGAGTGTCGGGAACGCGACCACGTAGCGGCCGGCCGCCGTCGCCGGCCCGCCGTAGCTCGGAGGCGGAGGCGTGTACGTGGTGCCCATCGCCGGCAGGAACTGCACTCGGATCGGGGCGCTGCCATCGCTCGTCGTGACGTGCACGCGGATGTCACCCTCCGCAGGAACCGGCACGACCACGGGCCCCTCCGCCGTGCCGACCTCGAGCACACCGGTCGGATCGCCGAGCCGGATCGCCTCGAGCTTCACGCTGGCCGTCCGCGGCACATGGAGCACGAACTGCCCCGTGGAGCTCGTGATCGCGTGCGTGAAGTACATGCCCGCACCGTCGGTGGCATGCACCGTGACGTTCGCGAGGAGCCCGCCGTTGCGCTGCACCGTGCCGGTGATCGTGCGCAGGTCCGTGCCGACGACGCGTCCGGCCGCGGCCACGAGGTTGTCGAGCCCGGGCCCGCCGATCACGAGCTTGGCCTGCAGCCGCGTCGTGAGGGTGCACGGCGCGATCCCGAGCCCGGGCTTGAAGACGCCGATGAAGCCGCTCTGGGAGATGCTGCCGTCGAGCTCCCCATCGCCCGCGATGTACGCCCAGCTCGTGGCCCGCTCGTCGATGTAGCCGACCCATGGCGCGTGCACCAGCGTCTCGTCGAAGCCGCGGCCCGGCTGGAACACGGGCATGCGGCGGCTGAACATGGTCGCGTGGATCGTGCTGTCGGTCTCGAGCGCGGTCGGGTGTGACGATGCGTACGTCATCGTGACGTCCACGTGGTCCGCCCCCGGGGCGAGCGAGTAGTCGATCGCCACCTCGACGTCCGCGAAGACGTGGGGCGCGAGGCCCGCGAGCAGCGACTCGAAGAACGGCGTCGCCTGCAGATGCCCCCGTGCACGCACGATCGCGGGGCCGCCAGCGGCGCCATCGGAGAGCACCGTCACGGCTTCGGTCGCCACCGACGCCCGGCCGGTCAGGAAGAACACCTCGCCGAACCGCGCCGGCTGCACGAGCCTGCCGCCCACGACGCGAGCGAGCCCCACGGGACGCCCGCCCCACGGATCGTACAGGTCGCTCGGGCCCGCCGCCTCGATCACGAGCGCGATGTGGTCGTTCGCGAGCACGTAGTCACCGGCCGCCCACGTCAGGAGCTGGGACTCGTCGGCGGGCAGGTCGGCGGCGGTCAGCCGACCGGCGCGCGCCTCGGTCGGGCTGCTGCCGAGCGGCTGCAGGTGGCCCGCCGCATCGCCGTCCTCGAGCGTCGGCGTCGGGCTACACGCCGCAGCCGCATCGCCGTCTCCGGGTGCATCGGTCCCGTTGTCGCCACAGCCTGCCGCCAGCGCGAGGGCAGCCGCGCACACGACCGCACTCGCAATGCTGGAGTCCCACCGCATCCATCGACGCTATACGCGCGAGCGCTACGGAACCACGACGATCGACCACGGAGCGTCCCGGCCGACGAGCGGCGCGGGCGGCGGCGCGGGCGGGCCCGTGCGACGGATACGGATGACCTGGCCCATCCGCAGCTCGAGTCGCGCCGACCCGGGTGTCCGCGGCTTGTCGCCGTCGGGCTGCCACTGGAGCGGCAGGTCGGCGCCCTGGACGACCACGCTGTACGTGCCTGTCGCGCCCGTGAACCGGAGCTGATCGACATCGTCGCGCGTGTCGAGGTACCCGCGAAGCTCCACCCCCGGCGCGAGCGGCGTGGCGTCGGCATCGGCATTGTTCGGCTCGATCTCGCCGGTGTCCGCACGCTCCTCGGTGACGGTCAGCGTGTACGGGTCACTCACGTTCTCGATCACGAACGGCTGGGTGGCGGGCACGGACTCGCGAACCGAGATCTCGACCTCGCCGTCGAGCATGCGCCGATGGATCGCCTCGCTCCCGCCGAGGCCAGCCTCGTCCACGGTCGCGCGCACCGCGCCATCGGAGCCGCGCACGGTGAAGCTGACGTCGAGGTTCGGCGGTCCCAGCAGCGCGATCGACAGCACGCGGCGCTTGCCCGTGCTCGGCACCACGAACACGTCGCGATCGCTGTCGCGTGGGCCGAGACGCTTGCCGAGATATCCGGTCACCGGCGCTCCGATCGCGATGCGATTGGCGTGCCCCGGATCATCGTTCGGCTCGCGCTCGAGCGTCACCGGCCGCGCGGGCCGTGACAGGTAGTACGCGGCGCCGCCGATCGCCGCGAGCGCGCCCACGACCAGCGTCGTGCCGAGCGCCGTGCGGCGCCGCCGCAGGCCGTGCTCGTAGGCGTCGAGATCGGAGCGGCGGAGCCGGACCTCGCTGCCCTGATGAGGCTCCTCGTTCGCGTCGAGGAAGAAAGTCGACAGCGTGCCGGCGACCGGCTTCGTGCGCCCGCGCGGGGTGTGCGGGTCGTCGACGGTATCGTGGAAGACCTGCTCGATCGCCTCGCCGAGCCGCTGCGCGGACTGCCATCGCTGCGCGGGCTCACGGGCGAGCGCGCGCCGGCATAGCCGGTCGACCTCACGCGGGATCCCCAGGGTGGGTGCTCGCACCGATGGCGCATCGGGCTCGGAGGTGAGGTGCTGGGTCAGCACGCCGATCGACGTGGCGCCCCGATAGAGGTGCTGTCCCGTGAGCACCTGGAACATGAGCACACCGAGCGAGTAGATGTCGGTGCGCGCATCGACCTCGTCGCCGCGGATCTGCTCGGGCGCCATGAAGTACGGCGTGCCGACGATCTGCCGGTCCGTCTCGGTCCGCGCCGCGCCGCGCTGGTCGAGCTTCGCGAGGCCGAAATCGAGGACCTTCGCGTACTCGCGGCCCGCCGTGGACCGCGTGATCAGCACGTTCTCGGGCTTCAGATCGCGGTGGACGATGCCGAGCTCGTGCGCCTCCTGGAGCGCGCCGCAGATCTGCGCGAAGATCGGGGCGGCACGCGCCCACGGCATCGGTCCGTCGCGCTCGAGCAAGCGCGCCAGGTCGAGCCCCCGGACGAACTCCATGATCAGGTACAGCGCGCCGCCGGTCGTGCCGAAATCGAACACCTGGACGGTGTGTGGATGGTGCAGCTTGCTGATCGCGGCCGCCTCCCGCTCGAAGCGCGCGACCACGTCCGGGTCGGTGGCCAGGTCAGGGTGCAGCACCTTCATCGCCGCGACCTTGCCCATGCGCAGGTGCTCGACGCGGTAGACCACGCCCATCCCGCCGCGGCCGATCAGATCGAGGACGCGATAGCGCCCATCGACGATCTTGCCGAGCCACGTGCGGTTCGAGTCGGACAGCCGACGATCGAGTGACCGGTCCGGCCCGAGCGACGACTCGACCGACGGATCCAAATCCGGATCCGGAGCGCTCGCGACGAGCTCGGAGTCACCCTCGCCGGCGGCCACGCTACTTCACGCCCCGGGCGAGGACGGGGCGCCATCGCCACGTGCCGACCCCGACCGTGAGGAGCCCGGCCGACGGTATGCCGACTCCGGCGGGCAGCCGTGTGGTCGCATCACTCGTACCCGGCGTGAGCGGAGCGGCGGCACCGTCGCGGTGGCCGGCGCGCGCGGGCGATGGCTCGGGCGCGACCGGGGCGTGCAGCACCACGTCGAGCGCCGTCGCGGGCATGCTCAGATCGCCCGTGGCCTCGCCGGCGCGCGCGAGGCGGGGCGCCTCCGGGAGGGCGGCGATGCGCAGTCCGGGCTCGGCAGCCACGCTCGCGAGCGCCGCGGTCGCCTCCGCAGGGGCGAACACGCAGCCATCGGCGGCGGCGGCGAGCCGCTCCGCTGCGCTCGCACCGCCAAGCGTGACGATCGTCGCGCCCGGCAACGCGATGCGGCGCACGAGGCGACCGTCGACGATCGGCTCGCCACGCGCGTGCAGCGCCGCGATGGCCGCGCTCTGGGCACTCGCCCCTTCGAGATCACCCGGCAGGGCGATCACGGGCACGGTGGAGTGCTCGGCGAGCGCACCGAGCGTAGCTTCGAGGTCGGCCTGCGTCGTGCCCATGCCGCCGAGCGCGATCACGAGGTCGACCGGTCCCCACGTCTCGCGCAGCCGGGACAGCGCGGCGATCGTGTGCGGGCTGGCGCCGCCGGCGTCTGCGATCACGGCGATCGTGAGGTCGCTCGCGCTGCTGGTCGCGGCCGCGCTGGTCGCGCCCGCGCGGCCCGCCCCCGGTGACGTCGCGGGGGACGGAACCAGGGCCACCTCGTGACCGGCGAGGCGCCACGACCGCGCGAGCTGGAGGGTCTCGGCGCTCAGGCCGGCCCCGGTCACACGCGCACATCGCCAGGGCTCGCGGGCGTGGTCTGCAGCGCCCATCGCGGCCACGATCGCGGCACCGACGCGCGCGCCTGCCGGAGGCGGCTCGGCACGATGATGGCCACCGCATGCCGTGACGAGCCCACCGCAGAGCACTGTCGCCATCCGCACCTACGTGCCGCCGGCTCGGGTCCACACGCCGAGGATCTTCGGCGAGTACAGGAACGGATCGAGGGTGCGCCCCGGTCGACGGGCGAGGGCACGCTGGAAGGCGACCACGGCGTCGTCCTGATCGTGGTGACCGTCTCGAGTCGAACCGCGCGCGACGTACGCACACCCGAGCGCGACATCGATCTCGACGGCGGTCGGGGTGTCGAGCGCGAGCGTGTCGAGCGCCGAGAGGGCCGCGATGATCGCCCCGTAGCGCGCGGCATCCCAGTCGCTGCGCGCCTTGGTCAGCGCGGTCGCGGCGAGCCGTGCCATCTGGGGTCGCGTGCGCTTGCGCAGGCGCGAGTCCGCATCGACCGCGGGCAGCTTGCTCGGCGACACGGTGACCGTGAACACGGGCACGAGGATCGCCTCGCCAGCGTCGAGCGAATCCTTGTCGAGGCCGTTGAACGCCGCGATCACCTCGCTCTGCTTCGAATCGCCGAGGTAGCGCTGCGCGACCGCCGCCAGCGACTCGGGCGCGGCCGGCGTGTGGGTGACGACGAGCGGGATCGTGATCTCCGTCCCTGCAGCGAGGCCCATGGCGGGGACGAGCTCGTTCATCCGCGCGAGCACGTCGCCGCGACGCTCGTCGCCGAGGTACTGCGCCGCGAGCGCGGGGAACGTATCCCCGGCCTTCGTGACGAGCGTGCGGCTCACCGGCACCCGCAGGCGAGTACCCGGCCGCAGCACGACGGGCTTGGCGAGCGACAGGCGATTCGCATCTGCGAGGTAGATGATGCGCGTGCGGTCGCCGTAGTACTCGGCGGCGATCATGCCGAGGGTATCCCCGGCCTTGACGCGGTACAGCTGGGTCTCGCCGACCGGCTCGGCACTCGCACCGCCGATGCGGGCGCCAAGGACGAGCGCGAGCACGAGCGTGGACCCGAGAGAGCGGACGGCGGGCCGGAGGCGCGTCGCGCTCATGGCGTGACCTCCGACGGCGGCGCGAACGGCGCCGAATCGCAGGCGCCGGCGGGGACCCGCTTGCCCGCGAGCAGCGTGCCCGTCTCGCAGAACCGCACCTCCACGAGTGGCGCCTCGTCGACACTGCCGGTGTGCACGTCGATCGTCTTCACGATCGGTGCGTACCAGTCGTGCGTGAACACGACGCGGTGGGTGCCGTCCGTGACCTCGATCGGCGACTCGAGCGGCGTGATCCCGACGTCCTTGCCATCGATCTTGACTCGCGCCCAGGGCAGCGCCCGCACGCGCAGGAATCCGAGCCCGGGCTTCTGCGTCGCGACGATGCGCGTGACCGGGGTCGCGCCGAGCGGGGCCACGTGGATGAGGCCGAGCATGAGCGCGAGCACACCTGCGGTGACTCCGTGGGCCACGAGGCCCGCGCGGACCGCATGTCGCGACTGCATGTTCGGCTGCGCGAGGGCGCCGGCGCCGCCGAGCGCGGACGGGTTCAGGTACTCCTCCGCCTCGAGCTCCGTGATCACGTTGTGAGCGCGCAGGAACAGCACCAGGCGCGCGTGGTGATTCATCTCGACGTGCTTCGCGAGGAAGCGCTCGAACGCCATGACCATGTGCTGCGCCGAGCGCCACCGATCGCGCGGTTGCTTCTCGAGGCAGCGATCGATGATGCGCTCGAGCTCGCGAGGGACGTCGGGGTTGAGCTTCCGCGCCGAGATGTGCTTCTCGAGGCGAATCTTGTGCATCGCCGAGCGTCGCTCGTCCTCGACGAACGGCTTCTTCCCGGTGACCATCTGGTAGAGCATCACGCCCAGCGAGAAGATGTCGCTGCGCGCGTCGAGCTTGTCGCCGAGCACCTGCTCCGGGGACATGTAGGCGGGCGTCCCGATGCCCGTGCCGGCCTCCGTGAGGTCGCCGAAGCTCGTGTCGCGCGCGATCCCGAAATCCATCACCTTCACGCCGCCCGCGCGCGAGATCATGACGTTCGCCGGCTTGATGTCGCGATGCACGATGCTGCGGTAATGGACGTAGTCGAGCGCGCGCGCGACCTGCATCGCGATGATGGCGGCGACGTCGTAGGGGAACCGTCCGCACTTCTCGAGCAGGTCGTACAGGTCGATGCCCTGCACGTACTCCATGACGATGAAGAGCGCGCCGCGCTCGCGATGGAAGTCGTAGACGTGGATGATGTTCTCGTGCTGCAGCATCGCGAGGCTCTTCGCTTCGCGCTCGAACCGCGTCGAGACGTTCTCCTCGCTGGCCGCCGACGACTTGAGCGCCTTGATCGCCACGGTGCGTCCGAGCGGGTCCTGCACCGCGCGATACACGACGGCCATCCCACCCGACGCGACTTCTTCGACGATCCGGCAGTTCCCGATGCGCTCGAGCATTCCGGTCGCAAGCGTAACGGAAGGGAAGCGGGCGTGGCGGGATCGGGCACGCCCGCGCACGACGCTTCCCCTGAGGGGCCCGCGCCGCAGTTCAGTTTTCCGCGGGCAAGGAATCGCGCTCAGTGCGCCGAATCACGTGCAATACCGGGTGCTTGGCTGGAAATTGTCATCTTGCCGTCCTGCCCGGCCGGGGTAGAGTGCGTCCGGTAGGGAAGCGGAACGAAGCGAGCATTTCACCCGCAATTTCGAAAACGTTTCGGTGAAAAGCCTCGGAGTTCCGGGACTTTCGTGACGGTCGCACGGAGCCTGAAGATTTGTTTCTGATCCGCGTTGACTCGGAACCGACCTGGCCCTATAAGCACATCCGTCGACGGCGAACGGCGCTGACGACAACGGCGGGGAGCAAGGGCTTTCCCGACGGATCGGTCTCTGAAAACTGGATAGCAAGCTGTTTTTGAAGACAGTTGGGTTTTGTTGTTTGAAACGAAACCATTCCATCTTGGATGTCGCGTCGCCTTCGGGTGACGAGGCTACGTAACCAAGATAGAGCGGGTTCAAAGCTTTCTATGGAGAGTTTGATCCTGGCTCAGAGCGAACGTTAGCGGCGGGCTTAACACATGCAAGTCGAGCGAGAAAAGG
>JAYSYE010000565.1:0-3206 GCA_043716635.1 Deltaproteobacteria bacterium
CATGGATGCCAGCCATCCTTGCGGCGAATCGCTTCACTCGCTGGTCGAGCTCCCTCATGTCCTCCGCCACCTGCTCGCTCGTGCGCATACCCACCGATAGCACGATGATTTTCGAGCTCTCCTGCTGCGTTCTCCGACGAGAAACCGCCCTCCGACGGGTTCCCGCGCGTCGCTGGCCTTTTTATTCAACCACTGCGATCCTGACGCACCTCCGACGACGATCCGGGTACGATCGCCCACACGTCGCGGCCGGTCGCGCCAGGGCTGTCAATAGGAATCGACACGTTCTGCACACCAGCACGCGAGACTGTCCGACCGCCGGACATCGCGCCTGCCAACCTCCCTCCGGAGCCTCTTACGCGGCGTGCGTGCGAGCACGGGCTCCCGCGGATCTGTCCGACGCCAGGTCCGCGTGCGCCGCACTCCGACACCACGTGCCAACCAACCGCCGGAGCGGGCGCACGGCGTGCGCGCGAGCACGCGCCCGCGCGGATCGACCCGACGCCAGGTCCGCGTGCACGGCACTCGGCTCCACTTCCGAACTACCCTCCGGGTACGCTGCGTGAGTGCGTGCGAGCACTCGACGCCGCGGATCGGTCCGACGCCAGGACCGCGTTCACCGCACTCGACTCCATCGAACCCAGCGACGAGGCTGGTGATCGCCTGGGTCCGGGCACTCGCACATGGACGCCGGCGTCCACCGGGATTCAATCCCGGGTGCGCGGTGCGTGGTGCGCGATGCGTGGCGCGCGACCACCGCCGACTGGCCGGGGTTCCGGGTTCATCCGGGTTCATCCGGGTTCATCCGGGTTCATCCGGGTTCATCCGGGTTCATCCGGGTTCCACGCGGTTCGACATCTCGGCGCAGGTGGCCTGGCGTTCCCGGGCACGAGGTGCCGAGAGCCACCAGGAGATGTGACGAATCATCAGAGGCTTGGCCCTGGGATTGCTGCTGTCATCGATGTCGGCACGGGTCGCTGACAGCGTCGCTGACAGCGTCGCTGACGGGTCGTGGCCGTTCGGGCGCGGGGACGCGACTACAGCGCGAGCGAGATCGGCTGCGGGCCGGGCATCGCGTGGCAGGCCGTGCCGTTGTTGCAGTTGCCGCTCGACTTCGGGATCTGGCCCTGCATCAGCTTCTCGTCGGGCGTCGTGCCGCACTTGGTGATGTCCGTGGTGTACGGGAACGTCGTGAGCGTGCCGGCCGGGATGTGAAAGTTGCCAGCGCTGTCGGTCACGGTCTTCGCGATCAGCGTCTTGCCGTCGAGCGAGATGATGCGAATGATCGCGCCGGTCATCGGCGCCGCACCGCCGGTGTCGGCGTACGCGGAGCCCGCGATGTCGAACCCGCCGCCGGCCCCTCCGGTGCCGTGACACGCCGTACCCGCCATGCAGGCGACGCCGGCGCGCGCGGTCGCGGGAGCGCCCGCATGGATGTGGGCTGCCTCGGGCGGGAGGCCCATCGCGCAGGCGTTCTTGATCAGCGCGGCGCCGCCGTCGGGGGTCGCGCTGCCTGGCGCATCGGCGCCCGAGGCGCCATCGGGACCGATGCTACCGCCCGCCGGAACCTCGCCCACGGAGCAGGCACCGAGCAGGACGGTGGCGAAGAGCGCGAGCTTCGTCATGGGTAGGTAGCGTACATGCAAGGACGCGCGCACCCCAGTGGCCGATCCGAAGTGCTGCGATCGCGCATGGTTAGCGTTCACCGCAGCCACCCGCGGCCCGGGATCCGGGCTGTAGGCACCCCGGGTGAGGATGACTGTCCCCGCCGCCAGGCCGCACGCCCCCGACCGCCGGATCGACCGAACGGCTCACAGCGCGGCGAGCAGCGCGGCCGATTCAGCGGGAGTGCCGACGGTGATCCGGAGGTAATCGGAGAGCCGGCCGGCCCCGAAGGTACGTACCGAGATGCCGGCGTCCGCGAGGCGGCGGTAGGTGGTGGGCGCGTCGGCGAAGCGCACCAGCAGGAGGTTCGCCGCACTCGGGAGCACGTCGAGCCCGCGCGCCGCGAGAGCCGTCGCGAGGTGGCCGCGCTCGAGCACGACGTCGGCCGCGCGCGCTGCACACCAGGCCGACGCCTCGCGCAGGCAGAACGCAGCGGCCGCCTGATCGATCGCCGACAGGTTGTACGGCGGCCGCACCACCTCGAGCAGCGACGCGAGTGCGGACGCGGCGAGCGCATACCCGACTCTCAGGCCCGCGAGCCCGATCTTCGAGAGCGTCCGCAGCACGACGAGGTTCGGGTGCGCCGCGAGGTGCGCGAGGTTCGTGGCCCCGCTGTAGGCGCAGTACGCCTCGTCGGAGACGATGACCACGTCGGGGTGCCGCGCCGCGAGCTCGAGCGCGAACCCCATGCGCCACAGCGTGCCGGTCGGGTTGTTCGGCAGCGCGAGGAACACGACGCCCGGGTGGTGCTCGGCGACGGCGCGCGAGATCGCCGCCTCGTCGAGCTCGAAGCGGGGCCCGGTCGGGACCTCGATCATCGGCAGCCCACGCGTGACGGCCGCGATCCGGTAGTAGACGAAGCTCGGGACGGGATAGAGCACGGCCGCCGGCGCGCTCGGGCTCGCGCCCGCGAATGCCGCGCACAGCATCGCGATGAGCTCGTCGGAGCCGTTGCCGAACACGATCTGCTCGGGCGTGATCGCGTGCTCGGCATGCGACTCGGCGACCGCCGCGCGCAGGGCTCGCGCCGCCGGGTCCGGGTAGCGCTCGAGGGCGACCTCCGCGAGCACGGCCCCGAGGCGGGCGCGCAGGTCCGGCGGCAGGCCATACGGCAGCTCGTTCGCGTCGAGCTTCGCGACGAGCTGCGGCGGTACGGGCACGTGATACGGCGCGGCCGCGCGGATCACCGGCGGCACGCGGGCCGCGAGGGGGCCCAGCCCGCGATCGTTGCCGCGATCGTCGCGATCAGCGGCCATGCGGGCGCATCCGGATCAGCGCCGAGCGGCCATGACCATCGAGGCCCTCGCACCCGGCGAGCGTGGCGATCGACCCGGCGTGGCCGAGCGCGGCGCGCTCGCTGTACTCGATGATCGACGTGCGCTTGCGGAAGTCATGCACGCCCAGGGGCGACGCGTAGCGCGCGGCGCCACCGGTGGGCAGCACGTGGTTGCCGCCCGCGAGGTAGTCGCCCGCGGCCTCCGACGAGTACGCGCCGACGAAGATCGCCCCCGCCGTGGTGCAGCGCTCGGCCACCGCCCGCG
>JAYSYE010000566.1:0-3201 GCA_043716635.1 Deltaproteobacteria bacterium
ACGAGGATCGTGACGCCCGCGAGGCGCCGCAGCAGCGACACCCGCGTCAGGTTGTGCAGCGTGTCCTTCAGCGACGCGCCCTCGACGTGCTCGGTCTGCAGCGTCGCGCGACCGACGCGCATGATCCGCCACGTCGCCAGCAGCTGGAGCGCCGCGATCGCGAGGAGCAGGGACCGCGTGCCGGCCATCGCGGCCACGCGCTCGGCGATCACGGCGCCGATCACCGCGCCGATCGTCGCACCGGTCCCGACGGTGCCGAGCACGCGCCGCGCGGTGCGCGGGTCGAAGCACTCGCTCACGACCGACCAGAACCCCGAGACGAGGATCGGCCCGATCAGCGTCTGGTGCATGTAGACGACGACCGTCGTCGTTCGCGGGAACAGCGGCAGCGCGATGAACTCGATCACGAGCAGCGCGGCGGACACCAGATTAGACCCCTGGACGACCCGCATCGGCACGCCCTTGGTGATCCGACGCGCGTACACCAGCGTGGTGCCGATCGCGAGGGTGGAGGACACGGCGAGGAGCAGCGGCAAGCTGCCCACCTTGAAGGTCTCGAGGAAGATCGCGTCGCGGGCGGCCTTTCCGGCCAGCTGAGCCGCGAGCACGATCGCCGCACACGTCGCCGCTGCCAGGACGAGACCCCTCAGCTCCTTCGGGGTTCGCTCGCCCCCCGGCGCTGCCTCGGCGAGTACGACCTCGCCAGGAACCTCGTCCTCGTCGCTCATGCCGTGCGGGGCGATGGTAACGCGGTTGCCTTCGGCAGGCCGTTGCCGCGGGCAGCCGCATCATCCACCGCGCCGCGCTTGGCGACCATCACGTCGTGCTCGCGCCCGACGAGCACCACGATGAACAGCCACACGACACCGATGCCGACGGTCACCATCGCGAACGCTTGCAGTCCGAGGGCGAGCTGCACCCCCACGTAGACGACGCCGGCCGACGCCATGTCGCCGAAGCGGACGAAGAAGGTCTCGACGGCGTTCTTGGCCTTGTACTTCTCCTCGGGTGTCGTCGGTAACCACAGCATCTGGCGCAGCGTGTTGTGCAGCGAGTAGTCGACGCTGTTCTCCGAGATCTTCGCGAGGCGCGCCCAGAACAGCACCGGCAAGATCGCCATGACGAGGTAGCCACCGATCGCGAGCAGCGGCACGAGGAGGAGCCCCACTCGCACGCCAAGGAACCGCGCGATCCGCGAGACCACGAGAGCCTGCAGCAGGGCCGTGACCAGGTTCACCCAGAAGTAGAAGTTCGCGTAGAACTCGCCGATCAGCGCGCCGCTGCGCTCCTTGATGGCCTTCTTCTGCTCGGGGGTCACGGCCGGAGCTGCGGCCCCGGGCGCGCCCGCGGGCTGCGCAGCGGAGGCGGCGGGCACGCCGGGCGTCCCGGTCGTCGCCGGAACCGCGGAGGTCGCGGCCGGTGCCGGCGTGGCTCCGAGCACCTCTTGCGTGGCGACCTCGGTGGCGTGGTTCTTCACATGCGAGCCGAGGATGAACTCGCCCATCGTGTTCGCGATGTTGTAGACGAGCACCATCGCCGCGATCAGGCGGAGGTACCGCACCTTGGCGACCAGCTTGAAGCCGCCATCCTTGCCGAGCGGCTTCTCCTGCTCGGGCGCGGCCACGGCGTCGGCATCCTCGCCGCGCGGGCCGCGCTTGGCGGCCGCCGCGCCGAGCATCGTCAGGACGGTGGCTCCGAGAATGAGCCCGGCCGCGAGCAGCATGTTCGTGCCCGCGCCGGTCGCCTTGATCACGAGGCCGGCGACCTTCGCGCCGACGATCGCGCCCAGCGTGCCGCCGAACGCGATGATCGAGAACAGCCGCTTGCCCTGCGCCGGCGAGAACAGCTCGTTCGCGAGCGACCAGAACTGCGAGATGATCAGGATGTTGAAGATGCCCATCCAGAGAAAGAACGGGATCCCGATCGACGCGCCGGCCTTGTAGAGGAGGAAGAACAGGACGAAGGAGCCGACGAAGATCAGCGAGACGACATTGATCAGCACCTTGCGCGACACGCGACTGCCGAGCCAGCCGTACGCAGGGACGATGCCGAGCAGCAGCGCTGCCTGCAGCGCGGCGGAATAGCTCTTCAGCACGGCGCCGTTGGTCAGGCCCAGGATCAGCTGCTCGCGGACGGGCTTCAGCAGGTAGTACGCAGTGAGCAGCAGGAACAGATCGAACATGAGGATGACGACCGGCGCGCCCTCCCCGGGCTGCACCTTCGAGAAGACAGCGAGGAGTCGTTCCAGCGGACGCGGAGAAGCCATGGCGCTCAGGGTAGGCGACCGGGCCGAGGGGGCAGGCCATCGCGGCCGTACCCTAGCCACCGCCTCACGCGCCCGGATCGACGTTCGGGGCGGCGGCCGCGCCGCTCACTTCTTGAAGAACTTGTCGAACGCCCGGCGCATCGTGCCGCTCTTCTTGTTCGGCGAGACGTACGCGTCGTTGCCGTACGAGCCGCGCGACGACGGGTCGATGCCGTACTGGACGTAGAGCGACAGGAGATCGTGAACCATGGCGGAGATGCCGGTGGTCCGCAGGTCGTACGACAGGCAGTAGCTGTCCGGCTTGTTCCGGATCATCGCCTTGGCGATGATCATCATGATCGACGGATCGATCAGCTCGCCGTTGCCGTCGAGGTAGTGCTTGTAGCTGAAGAAGCGATCCTCGGGTGCGAGCTCCGGGGCGCCCTGGCCCTCCTGCTTCGGCGCGCGCATGTTCTGGATCGTGCGGTACTCGTGATCGATGTACGCGGCGATCGAGTTGTTCTCGTCGCGCTTCTCGTACTCGACGAACTTGCGGAACGCGTCGTAGAGGTTCTTCGGGTTCGCGTACGCGCCGGAGATCAAGTAGTAGAACACCGCGCCGAGCGAGTAGATGTCGGCGGGGCGACCGACGCTCTTCAGCACGCGCCCGCGCACGTTGATCTCGCTCTGCTCGGCGAACGGCCGGTTCAGCAGGATCTTCTTGCGCGCGCGATCCGCGGCCGCGATCGTGTACATCTCGTTGCGGTTGAACAGCGAGAACGTGTCGTTCTCGTAGATGTCGATGTAGAAGTCCTCGAAGAACTCCACCTCGGGCGAGCCCTGGGTGCAGTTGACGAGCAACTCGACCGTGTTCGTCTCCTGCTCGGGGCTCTGGAAGTAGAGCGTGCCCGGCACCGGCTGGAACCGGGTGATGGACATGTCCATGATCGAGTCGG